>NZ_JBXAQP010000004.1:0-352722 GCF_058807355.1 Allobosea sp. GW821-FHT12C12 | reverse complement strand
CTCGCGCGCAGCGCCTCCAGCGGCGTCGCGGCGCTGCCGGCGTCGAGCGCGGCCTGGTCGCGCAGCAGCTTTTCGCGCTCGGAGGCGGTGCGCGTCTCGCGCTCGCGCGCCTCGCGCAACGCCCGATCGAGCGCGCCTCGCCGCGCCGTCAGTTCGGCGAGCTGGGTCTGGCGCGCGGCGTGCCCGGCCTCGGCCTCGGCGAGCGCGGCCTCGGTTTCGCTCAGGGCCGCGCCGGCGGCTTCGGCGGTCGCGGCGGCGCTCTCGCCATCGCGGTTCAGCGCCTCGTCCTCGGCCCCGAGCCGCGCCAGGCTGTCGCCGGCGTCGCGCGCGATCGCGTCCTGCCGGGCGAGGTCGCCCTGCAGTTCGACCAGCCGCCGCCCGAGCTCCTCGGCACGCAATTTTGCGCGGCGGTTCTCCGCCTCGATCTCGTCGAGCCCGCGCCTGAGCCTGACCAGGCCCGCCGCCGCCCCGGCCTCGCTCTCGCGCAGGGCCGGCAGGGCATGGGCCGCGACCGCCTGCAGGCGCGCCGCTTCCGCCTGGATGCCGGTCTGGTCGGCGACCGCGCGCACCGCCGCCTCCAGCGCCTGCTCGGCCTGGGCCGCCTGCAGCCGCGCCTCGCGATGGGCGATCAGCGAGAGCGTCGCCTCGGCGCGGCGGATGTCGGCGGCGAGGCTGCGATAGCGCGAGGCCTGGCGCGACTGGCGCTGCAGCGCCTCGATCTGCTGGTCGATCCCGGCCAGCACGTCTTCCAGCCGGGCGAGATTGTCCTCCGCGCCCTTCAGCCGCAACTCCGCCTCGTGGCGCCGGCTGTGCAGCCCGGCGATGCCCGCCGCGTCCTCGAGGATGCGCCGGCGCGACTGCGGCTTGGCCGAGATGATCTCGCTGATCTGGCCCTGCCGCACCAGCGCCGGCGAGCGCGCCCCGGTGGCGGCATCGGCGAAGAGCAGCTGCACGTCCCGCGCGCGGACCTCCTTGCCGTTGACGCGATAGGTCGAGCCTTCCTCGCGCTCGATCCGGCGCGTGACTTCGAGCACGTCGGTCTCGTTGAAGGCGGCCGGCGCCTTGCGGTCGCTGTTGTCGAGGGTCAGCGCGACCTCGGCCATGTTGCGGCCCGGCCGCTCGTTCGAGCCCGCGAAGATGACGTCGTCCATCCCCGCGCCGCGCATGTTCTTGAACGAGCTTTCGCCCATGACCCAGCGCAGGGCCTCGACGAGATTGGACTTGCCGCAGCCATTGGGCCCGACGACGCCGGTCAGCCCCGGTTCGATCAGGAATTCGGTCGGCTCGACGAAGGTCTTGAAGCCGGAGAGCTTCAGGCGCGTCAGTTGCATGGGCTGACGCCTCTGCCCTTCTCCCCTCGGGGGAAAAGGTGGCCCGGCGAAGCCGAGACGGATGAGGGGTCGCGCTGCGTTTGGTCGTCATGGTCGGGCTGGTCCCGACCATCCACGTCTTCCGGCGTCGAGTGCCGTGTCCCAGGACGTGGATGCTCGCCCCAAGGGCGAGCATGGCGTGGAGGGGAGCGCGACCCCTCATCCGGCGCTGCGCGCCACCTTCTCCCGCAAGGGGAGAAGGGAAGAGGCCAGCCGCCCTCAGCCCGCGAGAAGCGGCTCCAGGATCTTGTCGAGCTCGGCGATCGAGAGCGCACCCGAATACTTCTTCCCGTTGATGAAGAAGGTCGGCGTCGCGTTCACGCCGGCCTTCGCGCCACGATCCTTCACGGTTGAGACGGCGTCATAGATGTCCTGCCGTTTCAAGCAGGCCTCGAAGGATTCCTGTGTGAAACCGGCCTGCTTGACCATCGAGGACAGCGCATCGACCGGCTTGTCGGTGAAGGCCCAGGCCTTCTGCTGCGCCAACAGCATTTCGGTCATGGCGACATATTTCTCGTTGCCGCCGCAGCGCGACAGCATGAAGCCGGCGGTGGCCAGCGGATCGAGCGGGAATTCGCGCATGGTGAAGCGCGCCTTGCCGGTGTCGATGTATTTCGCCTTCAGCGCCGGCCAGGTGTCCCTGTGGAAATTGGCGCAGTGGCCGCAGGTCAGCGAGGCATATTCGATGATCGTGACCTTGGCGTCGGCCGGACCGAGCCAGACGTCGCCGAGCGGCCCGGGCGTGGCCAGCTCCGACTGGGCCTGCGCGGCGGACCGGCCGATCAGGCCGGCGGCGGCGATGCCGGCTGCGCCGGTCAGGAGCTGTCGCCTGTTGGTCATGGTCTTGAGTCCTCGAAACGGTCAAATCGGTCGCGGCGACCATAATGGCCATCAGGATTGTGGCAAGATCGGTTCGGTGTCCGCGGTGTCGCGCTCACGAAGCCGTGTCGGGAGACTCGATGACCCGCGCTGCGCGACCGCCGTTCCCAGCCGCGCCAGCGCGGCGCGCAGATCGGGATCGGCGACGCCCGAAACCTGTCCGGCGATGCGCGCCAGCGTCGCCGCATCCGGCGGCGCGGGTCGCGCCTTGGCCGCCGTCGTCGACACCGGCCCCTGCTTGAGCACGAGCTTGCCGACGGCGCGCCAGCCGAGATGCGTGTTGACCCGCTCCAGCACCAGCGGCCCGGCCTGCTGCATGTCGAGCGCGAACGCCCCCTCGACCCTGACCACCAGCGTCGCGGGCTCGGGCGTCTCGCCCGGCGCCGGCCGCCGCCGCGGCCAGTCGATCTTCAGCGGCCGCGAGCGCCGGGCCAGACGTTCGCCGACGATTTCGGGCCAGAGCGCGACGATGGCGCGGCCCGCGAAACCCTGCGCCCTGAGGGCGGGCGCGAGGCAGTCGTCGATCAGGTCTGCGAGAGGTTTGGCGGGCATGGGGACATTGTGGAATAGAGCCTGGGCGGCGGCAAGGCTGTGGGCGGGGCGGGCCGATGGGCTTGTCCAAGCGTCTGCCCGCGCTACACCCGACGGATGACCTCCGCGCCAAAGGCCGCCGACCTCCTCGCCTGGTACGACCGCCATCGCCGCGTTCTGCCCTGGCGCGCGCCGCCGGGCGCGGCGGCCGATCCTTACCGGGTCTGGGCCTCCGAGATCATGCTGCAACAGACCACGATCGCCGCGGTCAAACCCTATTACGAGCGCTTCATGGCGCGATTCCCGACCGTCGAGGCGCTCGCCGCCGCACCCTCCGAGGCGGTGATGCAGGCCTGGGCCGGGCTGGGCTATTACTCCCGCGCCCGCAACCTCCACGCCTGCGCGAAGGCGGTGGTCGCCGACCATGGCGGCCGCTTTCCCGACACCGAGGAGGGCCTGCGCGCGCTGCCGGGCATCGGCGCCTACACCGCCGGCGCGGTCGCCGCGATCGCCTTCGATCGGCCAGCCGCCGCCGTCGATGGCAATGTCGAGCGAGTGGTGACGCGGCTCTTCGCGATCGAAGAGCAAATGCCCGCCGCCAAGCCGCCGGTGCGCGAGCATGTGCTCGGCCTGCTGCCGCCCTCGCGGCCGGGCGATTTCGCCCAGGCCCTGATGGATCTCGGCGCGACGATCTGCACGCCGCGTTCACCGGCCTGCGCGCTCTGCCCCTGGCGCGAGCCCTGCCGGGCGCGGGCCGCCGGCACGCAGGAAACCTTTCCGCGCAAGGGCGCGAAGAAGACCGGCGTCACCCGCCATGGCTCGGCCTTCGTGCTGCTGCGCGATGACGGCGCGGTGCTGCTGCGGACGCGGCCCGACAAGGGTCTGCTCGGCGGCATGGCCGAGGCGCCGACCAGCGAGTGGAGCGCGGATCATGCGCCGGCCGACGCCGAGCGCGACGCGCCGCTGAAGACAGGCTGGCGCAGGCTCCCCCTGCCGGTGCGCCACGTCTTCACGCATTTCCCGCTGGAGCTGACGGTGTTCGTCGCCCGCGCGCCGATAAGGACGGCCGCGCCGCGAGGCACGCGCTTCACTCCCCTCGCAAGGCTGCGCGAGGAGCCGCTGTCGAGCCTGATGCTGAAGGTGGTCGAGGCGGGATTGGAAGCGCTCAGGCCGCCGCCATCCGCGTCCTGATCTCGCCGCGCAACATGTCGAGCAGCAGCGGCTCGCCCTCGCGCTCGACATGCCAGAAGGTCCAGCCGTTGCAGGCCGGCAGGCCCTGCGCCAGCGCGCCGATCTTGTGGATCGAGCCGACGGCCGGGCCGAGCAGGAGTGTGCCGTCGGCGCGGATGATCGCCGCGTGGCGGCGCTTCACGTCGAAGACGGTCTCGCCCGCCTTCACCAGCCCGGCCTCGACCAGGCTGAGGAAGGCCACGCGCGGCTCGCCGCGCCTGGAGGGCGCCGTGGCGAACGCTTCCGGCGGCAGCGGCGTGATCGCCGCGATGCGCCTGCGTGCTGCGTCCGCATAGACCTGCTCGCGCTCGCAGCCGATGAAATGCCGGCCGAGCGCCTTTGCGACCGCTCCCGTGGTGCCGGTGCCGAAGAACGGATCGAGGATCACGTCGCCGGGATTGCTGGCCGAGAGCATGACGCGGGCGAGCAGGGCCTCTGGCTTCTGCGTCGGATGCACCTTCGCGCCAGCATTGTCCTTCAGGCGCTCCTCGCCGGTGCAGAGCGGCAGATACCAGTCCGAGCGCATCTGGAGGTCGTCGTTGCCGCCTTTGAGCGCCTCGTAGTGGAAGGTGTATTTCGAGTTCTCGCCCCGCGCCGCCCAGATCAGCGTCTCATGCGCGTTGGTGAAGCGCCGGCCGCGGAAGTTCGGCATCGGGTTGGCCTTGCGCCAGACGATGTCGTTCAGCATCCAGAAGCCGAGATCCTGCAGGATCGACCCGACGCGGAAGATGTTGTGGTAGCTGCCGATGACCCAGAGCGCTCCATTCGGCTTCAGCACGCGGCGACAGGCGGTCAGCCAGGCGCGGGTGAAGGCGTCGTATTCGGCGAAGGAGGCGAACCTGTCCCAGTCGTCGTTTACCGCGTCGACCAGGCTGTCGTCGGGCCGGCGGAGATCGCCGCCGAGCTGGAGATTGTAGGGCGGGTCGGCGAAGACGAGGTCGACGCTGGCCGCCGGCAAAGCCGCGATCGCGGCGACGCAGTCGCCGACGATCACCTGGTCGAGCGGGAGTTCAGAGGCGGGGCTGATGATCTCGGCAAGGGCCTTGGCCCTGATCCGTGACTCCAGCGCGGGCCGTCCGGTACGCGAAACCTGAATCCGGACGGCGGCGCTGGTGGTCCCGGTACGCAAAACACCCATGACGACCCAAGACCGTTACGCAACTTCAACGTGGGCGATCATGCGCGGTCAGGGTAAAAGCCGGGTTTCCCGTTTGAAAAAAATGCGTCTCGTTTTGGGGCTGCAGCTTTTGCCTAGCCCCTTGGCGGGCAAGGGGAAATTCCTAAGCCGGAGTTAACGCGGAACTGTGTCCGGCGCGGTGCCGCCCTCGCCGTCATGCTCGGCCTCGTGCCGAGCATCCACGTCTTCGTCAGAGCGCTCGGCCAACCAGGTCGGTCATGGTCGGGACAAGCCCGACCATGATGGAGAACCGCTCCCGGTCGTGCCGCTCAACGCCGCCAGACGCCCTTGACCGGCGCGAAGGAATGGCGGTGCTCGGGGCAGGGGCCGTGGGACTGGAGCGCGGCGCGATGGGCCGGCGTGCCGTAGCCGACATGACGCGAGAAGCCATAGGCCGGATAGCGGGCGCACAGCCGCGTCATCATCGCGTCGCGCGTCACCTTGGCGACGATCGAGGCCGCCGCGATCGAGCAGGCGATGCCGTCGCCGCCGATGATCGCCTCGGCGCGGCAGGCGAAGGCCGGCGGATCGTTGCCGTCGACGAGAACGAAGGCCGGCCGGAGCGACAGCCCCGCCACGGCCCGGCGCATCGCCCGCAGCGTCGCCTGCCGGATGTTGATCGCGTCGATCTCGGCGGCCGTGGCGCTGGCGACGCTGACGGCGAGCGCGCCGGCCGCGATCTCGCCGAAAAGCGCCTCGCGCTCCGCCGCGCCCAGCCTCTTCGAATCGGCGAGGCCCCGCGGCACGCGCTCCGGATCGAGAATCACCGCCGCCGCGACCACCGGCCCCGCCAGAGGTCCGCGCCCGACCTCGTCGACCCCGGCGACGGGCCAGAGGCCGTCGGCGATGGCGTGCGTCTCGCGGCTGAAATCGGGGAGCATGCGAGGCTTATGACGAAGGCTGTCTTCCGTGACCAGATCGATCGCTAGGACAATGACGGTTTAACAGCGTGCGGAGCCATCAAAACAAACTCAGCTGCGCCTTCTCCTTCTCCGGCTTGACGAACAGGTCGCTGCGCAGCCTCAGCCGCGCGCCGTTGAAGCCCAGGCGCTCGGCCGCCATCTCGAAGCGCCGGCCGATCATCCAGGCGTAAGGCCCAGAGCCGACCTGGCGCTGGCCCCAGGCGGCGTCGTAATCCTTGCCGCCGCGCGTCGAGCGGATCAGCGAGACGACATGGCGCAGCTTGTCGGGGTGGTGCGTCAGCAGCCAGTCCTGCACGAGATCCTTCACCTCCAGCGGCAGCCGCAGCAGCACATAGCCGGCCTCGGTCGCGCCGGCCGCCTTCGCCGCGTCGAGAATGCGCTCGATCTCGTGCTCGTTGATCGCCGGGATGATCGGCGCGACCAGCACGGTGACCGGGATGCCGGCCTCCGACAATCGGCGGATGGTCTCGAGCCGCTTGGCCGGGGAGGCGGCGCGCGGCTCCATCGTGCGCGCGACTTTCGGATCGAGCGTCGTGATCGAGAGCGCGACCTTGGCCAGCCCCTGCGCCGCCATGGGCGCGAGGATGTCGATGTCGCGCTGCACCAGAGCCGATTTCGTCACGATCCCGACCGGGTGGTTGAAACGCGCCAGCACCTCCAGGATCGAGCGCATGATCCGGAGCTTCTTCTCGATCGGCTGGTAGGCGTCGGTATTGGTGCCGATCGCGATCGTGCGCGGCGTGTAGGAGGCGGCCGAGAGTTCCTTCTCCAGCAGAATCGCGGCATCCGGCTTGGCCGTCAGCTTGCTCTCGAAATCGAGTCCGGGCGAGAGGCCGAGATAGGCGTGGGTCGGCCGCGCGAAGCAGTAGACGCAGCCATGCTCGCAGCCGCGATAGGGGTTGATCGAGCGGTCGAACGAGATGTCGGGGGAGTCGTTTCTCGTGATGATCGTGCGCGCCTTCTCGATCGAGACCTCGGTCCTGAACGCCGGCAGTTCTCCCAGCGACCCCCAGCCGTCGTCCTCGCCGACGCGCTGCTCGGCCTCGTAGCGTCCGCCCGGATTGATCGTCGCGCCGCGCCCGCGTCGCCGCTCGGGATCGATGCGATGGCCGGCATAGGCGAGCGGCTCCGGCGGCGCGACGCGGGCCGAAACCGAAGCCGGCTCGACGTCGCGCCGCCGCAGCAACTGGGCGGCTAGCCGTCGCGAAGAGGGTCTGGCGTGCGTCATGGCATAACCGAACGCTGTAGAGGGCAGCCGGGAATCGGCCTGTCTTCCGATCCGAATGTGAACATAAAGGGAACGGATTGCAAGCGGCGGGATTGCGGCATGCTGCGCTGCGTCATAAGGATTGCGGATGCTCACAGCCGTCATCCGGGCGGATGGCCACGCTTCCGCCATTGCCGCGACTTTCTCCGTGCTGATCCCGGCCGTGGCGGACGGCTTCCTCGGCCATGCCGTCGTCGTCGATGCGACGGGCGACGCCGAGATCGAGCGGCTCGCCGACGCGACCGGCGCGAGCTATCTGCGCGCCGGCGGGGCCGAGGGCTGGCATCTCGGCGCGGCGCAGGCGCGCGGCGACTGGCTCCTGCTGCTCGATTCGGGCGACGTGCCGCAGCCGCATTGGGCCCGGATCGTCGACCGGCACCTGATGCTGAGCCCCGGCGCGCCGGCGCTGATCGCGCTGCGCGGCGTCGCCGGGTCGCTGCGCGAACGGGCGGCGATATCCTTCGGCGGGCGGCGTCTGCGTGCGGGGCTGGTTCTGCCCAAGACGCTGGTGATGGCGGGGAGGCTCGACGCCGCGCCGCGCCGGCTGCCGGTCAGGCGCGAGCGTGCGGGAAACTGGCTCAGAGCTGGTTCGTTCTGAAGGTGTCGCAGCTCTGCATGGTCCCGCTCCTCAGCCCCGCCGTGAACCAGCGCGTGCGCTGGGCGGAGGAGCCGTGGGTGAAGGAATCTGGCACGACCTGGCCGCGCGAGGCGCCCTGCAACCTGTCGTCGCCGATCGCGGCGGCGGTGCGCATCGCCTCGTCGACGTCGCCAGCTTCGATGCGGCCCATGGCCTGGATGCTGTTGGCCCATACGCCGGCGAGGCAGTCGGCCTGAAGCTCGATCCGGACCGAGATCAGGTTGGCCTCCCGCTCGGAGGAGCGCTCGCGCAGTTCGTTCGCCTTGGGCAGGATGCCGATCAGGTTCTGGACATGGTGGCCGACCTCGTGGCCGATGACATAGGCCTGGGCGAAATCGCCGCCGCCGCCGAGCTTGCGCTCCATCTCCTTGAAGAAGGAGGTGTCGAGATAGATGCGCTTGTCGGGCGGGCAGTAGAACGGCCCCATCGCCGATTGCGCCCGGCCGCAGGCCGAGTTGGTGACCCGGTCGAACAGCACGAGGCGCGGCTGCTCGTAGCGGCGGTTGGCCTGCTGCGGCAGGAGCTTGTTCCAGACGTCCTCGTTCTGCGCCAGCACGGCGGAGACGAAGCGGCCGATGTCGTCGGCCGGCGGCCCGGCCGGGCGACGGTTCTCCTGCGTCGGCGCCTGCCGGCCGCCGATGCCGCCGATCATCTCCGCCCCGCCGATCAGCAGGCGCGGATCGATGCCGAGCGCCCAGCCGACGAGGCCGAGCACGACCATGGTGCCGATGCCCAGGCCGCCGCGCCCGCCGGGAAGGCCGGCGAAATCGCCGCCGCCGCCGCGCCGGTCCTCGAGATTGCCGGACTGGCGGTAATCTTCCCACTGCATCTTTGGCGCTCCGCTCTGCCCGGCCGCCAATCTCCGCGACCCCGGGCAGAAACTCAAGTCTTGCCACAAGGCTCCCGGACAACGTCGAAATTTGGCGTTGTCCTTCAATGTCGCCCATGAGAAGACGCGCTCGATCCGATTCTTGCGCGTCCTGCATATGGCGCCGTCGCGGCCGGATGATCTGCCGTGACGCGGTCGGCCAGCCACGCCCTCAATGATACCCGCCGTCGATCTTCACCTTGCCGCGAAACGTCCAGTACACGAACGCGGTGTAGAACAGGATCATCGGCAGCAGGAAGCTCACCCCGATCAGCACGAAGATGTGCGAGGCCGGCGTCGCCGCGACGTCCCAGATCGTCAGGCTCGGCGGCACCAGATAGGGGTAGTTCGAGATCGCCAGCCCGAGGAAGCACAGCACGAAGATCGCGATGGTCAGCGCGAAGGGCGTGAACTCGTGCCTGCCGTGCAGCCGCCGCCAGGCGATGAGTCCGCATAGCGCCGTCAACACCGGGAAGGGCCAGAGCAGCGCCATGTGCCGCCAGGTGAACCAGCGCTCGGCGATGCGCGGATGGGCGTAGGGCGTCCACAGCGAGACGACGATGGCGAAGGCGAGCAGGCCCAGCAGCAGCAGCTTCGCCTGGGCGCGGGCGCGGGCCGCGACCGGCCCGTCCGTCTTGTAGATCAGCCAGGTCGCGCCGAGCAGCGCGTAGCCGACGACGACGCCCGCCCCGCACATCAGGGTGAACGGCGTGAACCAGTCGAAAGGCCCGCCGGCGAACTGCCGGTCGACCACCGCGATGCCCTGGATCATGCCGCCGAGGATCAGCCCCTGCGAGAAGGCCGCCAGCGTCGAGCCGGCCCAGAAGGCGAGGTCCCAGATCTGGTGCTTCGGCTTGGCGACCCAGCGGAACTCGAAGGCGACGCCGCGGAAGATCAGCGCCAGCAGCATCAGCGTCACCGGCAGGTAGAAGGCCGGCATGATGATGGCGTAGGCCGTCGGGAACGCGACCCAGAGCCCGCCGCCGCCGAGCACCAGCCAGGTCTCGTTGCCGTCCCAGAACGGCGCGACCGAATTCATCATCTGGTCGCGCTCGGCCTCGTCCTTGGTGGCCGGGAACAGGATCGCGATGCCGAGGTCGAAGCCGTCGAGCACGACATAGAGCATGACCGCCGTGCCGATCAGCCCGGCCCAGATCACGGGGAGATACCATTCCATAGCGGCTCTCCCCTCAGGTCTGCGGCTGGATCTTGTCGTCGCCGGGGCGCCCGTCGCCGAACAGCTCCGAGGCCGGCGCCTGCGCAGCCTTCAGCGGCCGCTGCGAGGGCTGCTGCGGCGGCTCCGCGCCGGTGATCGCGTCCGGCCCCTTGTCGATCAGCCGGTTGATCAGCAGCACGCCGGCCGAGAAGACGACGCAGTAGACGAAGACGAACAGCCCGAGCGAGATCGCGACCTGCGCCATGGTGACCGGCGAGATCGCGTCCTTGGAGCGCAGCACGCCGGTCGCGATCCAGGGCTGGCGGCCGACCTCGGTCACGAACCACCCCGCCAGAATGGCGACGAAGCCGAGCGGCCAGGTGTATTGCGCCACCCAGAGCCAGCGCCGTTCCTCGAAGACACGGCCCTTCCACCACAGGAAGGCGCCGAGCCAGCCGAACAGGATCATGAAGACGCCGATGCCGAACATGATCCGGAAGCCGAAGAACGGAATCTTCACCGGCGGCCTGTCCTGCACGGCGAAATCGTTCAGGCTCGGAAACAGCGCGTCCATGCTGCCATGGGTCATCAGGCTGGCGAGGCCGGGGATCGAAATCTCGAAGCGGTTGACGCCCTTCTCCTCGTCGGGCCAGGCGAAGAGCACCAGCGGGGCGGGTCTGGATGAATCCCAATGCGCCTCGATCGCGGCGAGCTTGGCCGGCTGGTACTTGGCCGTGTCCTGGCCCTGGCGGTGGCCGATCAGCGCCTGGGCCGGCGCGGTGATGGCGATCATCAGGATCGCCATCCGCACCATCGTCTTCGCCGTTTCGGTCCTGTGGCCCGCGAGCAGATGGCGCGCGCCGGTCGCCAGCACGACGAAGGCGGTGGTGAGGTAGGCCGCCGTCATCATGTGCATGAAGCGCGAGGGGAAGGTCGGGTTGAAGATGATCTTCAGCCAGTCGAGCGGATAGGCGATGCCGTCGCGGACCTCGTGCCCGGCCGGGTACTGCATCCAGCTATTGGCCGAGAGGATCCAGAAGCCCGACAGAGCCGTGCCGCCGGCGACGATGCAGGCCGAGAGGAAATGCAGCCAGGGCGGCACCCGCGTCCAGCCGAACAGCATCACGCCGAGGAAGGAGGCTTCGAGGAAGAAGGCGGTCAGCACCTCGTAGCCGATCAGCGGCCCGATGACGTTGCCGACCACGACCGAGAACCGGCTCCAGTTGGTGCCGAACTGATAGGACAGCACGATGCCGGAGACGACGCCCATCGCGAAGGAGACCGCGAATATCTTGGTCCAGAACCGCGCCAGCGTGTGGTATTTCTTGTCGCCCGTCTTCAGCCACATCCCCAGCAGCGTCGCGATATAGGCCGAGAGCCCGATGGTGAAGGCCGGGAAGACGATGTGGAACGAGATGGTGAAGGCGAACTGGATCCGCGAGAGCAGGAAGGCGTCGATCGTCATCGCAAAGGCTCCGTCCGGCGGCGCGGGAGGCGTCTGGAACGACTGAGGCCCCGTCAGCATCGCTGCCGGATGCGACACTAGTCAAACGGCGCGTTGCAAACTGCGGTCCGCGATGTCGCAGCGTCACGCCGCCGCGTCCAGCGCCTTTATGCAGCCGAAAGCGTCGGGATGCCGGAAACGTCGACCTCCCGTTCGGCATGCCAAGTGTCCAGCGCGGACTGCATCCGGACCCAGAGGCCGACGCCATTGCCGAAAAGTTTGCCGAGCCGCACCGCGACGGCCGGCGACACCGGTTTGGTCTCGCTCAGAATATCGTGGAGATGCTGGCGCGAGATGCCGAGCAGGCGCGCGATCTCGGCCTTCGACTTGCCCGTGGCGGGAATGATGTCTTCACGCAGCAGCGCGCCGGGATGGGTCGGCGGTCTGCCACGGCTGCCGATGGCGGGAAATTCGGTCATGGGTTGGCCTTCCTCGGCTGGTCTCAGTGATAGTTTTCAAGGTCGACCGCAACTGCGTCCGGGCCGTCGAAAGCAAAGGTGATGCACCAAGGCCCGTTGACATGGACAGTGTAGCGGTCGGCCTGAATCCCCGCAGCGCATGGAGGTCGAAGCCGGGCAGATTGAGATCGTCCGGCCGGGCGGCGCCTTCCAGGGCATCGAGGCGGCGAAGGATGCGTGCTTGCAGCTTGACGTCGATCTACGATGATCTTCCATCCGCCCGAAGAGCCGCCAGCGCTTTGCTCCTGACCGACCGGATCATGCAAGCGATCAGGCGACATATGTCAACTGGTCGCAGACAGATCGCAGTCATTCAGTTCGCAGTCTCCAGCGCCGCCTTCAGCGCCCTGAGATCGCGCCAGGCCAGCCGCTTCTGCAGCGGCTGGCGCAGCAGATAGGCCGGGTGCAGCGTCGCCATCGCCCTGATTGTCCGCGCGCCGGTGTCGTACTGCATCCACTTTCCGCGCGAGGCCAGGATGCCGGACAGGCCGAGCAAAGCCTGCGTCGAGGGCGCGCCGACGCAGACCAGTATGTCGGGGTTGGCGAGCTGGATGTGGCGCTGCACGAAGGGCATGCAGATCGCGACCTCCTGCGGCGTCGGCGTGCGGTTGCCGGGCGGCCGCCAGGGCAGCAGGTTGGTGATGTAGACATCCTCGGCCCGCGTCAGGCCGATCGCCGCCAGCATCCGGTCGAGCAACTGGCCCGAGCGGCCGACGAAGGGCAGGCCGATCCGGTCCTCGTCGGCGCCCGGCGCCTCGCCGACCAGCATCAGCCTCGCCCCCGGCCTGCCGTCGGCGAAGACGAGGCTCTTGGCGGTCGCCTTCAGCGCGCAGCCCTCGAACCGCGCCAGCGCCGCCTTGAGCTCGTCGAGGCTCGTCGCCTCGCGGGCGAGCGCCTGCGCCGAGGACTGCGCCTCGTCCGGCGTCGTCGCGGCCGCAGGAAGGGCGCGGACCGGAGCGGCCGGCGTCGGAGCGGGCAGGGGTCTCGGCTGGGGAGCGGCGCGCTCCGCCTGAACCGGCGGCGCCTCGGCGAAATGCGAAGCTTCCGCAAAATGATTTCGCGGCGTCTCGTCCAGCGCCTCGGTCACCCCGGCCTCGGCATACCAGGCGACGAGTTCGGACGGATGCGGGACGGGCTCTGCGATCATTCTTCAGTCCATACCATGGCGCCGCGCGCTTTCGCGAGCGGCGCGGTTGCAAAATGGAACGGCCGCTTGGATAGAGGGTTTCCAGACTGGGCGATCCCCGGCTTGAACCGGCGGACAAGATAGTTCATATATAAACTAATTAGATTGAGCCCTGGCATGGGCCGCGCGGAGGGCAGGATGAATCTCGAGGAAGCGCAACGCGAGCCGCGCGAGAGCATGGACTACGACGTCGTCATCGTCGGCGCGGGCCCCGCGGGCCTGGCCGCCGCGATCCGGCTCAAGCAACTCGACGAGAATCTCACCGTCGTCGTGGTCGAGAAGGGCGCCGAGGTCGGCGCGCACATCCTCTCGGGCGCGGTGATCGATCCCGTCGGCCTCGACGCGCTGCTGCCCGACTGGCGAAAGGACGAGGCGCGGCCGCTGACGACGGAGGTCAGCGAGGACGTGTTCTATTTCCTGACCGAGCCCAACGGCGTCCGCCTTCCCAATTTCGGCATGCCGAAGCTGATGAGCAACCACGGCAACCTCGTCGGCTCGCTCGGCCTCGTGGCGAAGTATCTGGCGGGCCGCGCCGAGGCGCTCGGCGTCGAGATCTATCCGGGCTTCGCCGCGGCCGAACTGCTCTTCGACGGGAACGGCGCGGTGCTCGGCGTCGCCACCGGCGACATGGGCGTCGCCAGGAACGGCGAGATCTCCGAGCGCTACACCCGCGGCATGGAATTGCGCGGCCGCTACACGCTGCTGGGCGAGGGCGCGCGCGGCTCGCTCTCCAAGATCGCGATCCGCAAGTTCGGCCTCGACAAGGATCGCGAACCGCAGAAATACGGCATCGGCCTCAAGGAGATCTGGCAGGTCAGGCCGGAGAAGTTTCACAAGGGAAGGGTGCAGCATTCCTTCGGCTGGCCGCTCGACGGCGCCACCGGCGGCGGCTCCTTCCTCTACCATTTCGACGACAACCTGGTTTCGGTCGGCTTCGTCGTGCATCTCAACTACGAGAATCCGACGCTCTCGCCCTTCGACGAGTTCCAGCGCTTCAAGACCCATCCGCTGATCCGCGACGTCTTCGAGGGCGGCAAACGCCTCTCCTACGGCTCCCGCGCCATCACCGAGGGCGGCTTCCAGTCGGTTCCGAAGCTGACCTTCCCGGGCGGGGCGCTGATCGGCTGCGCGGCGGGCTTCGTCAACGTGCCGCGCATCAAGGGCAGCCACAACGCGATCCTCTCGGGCATGCTGGCGGCCGAGAAGCTGGCGCCGGCGCTCGCGGCCGGCCGTTCGCACGACGAGGTCGTCGAGATCGAGGCGGGCTGGCGCGACGGACCGATCGGGCGCGACCTCGCGCCGGTGCGCAACGTCAAGCCGCTCTGGTCGAAATACGGCACCATGCTCGGCATCGCGCTCGGCGGGGTCGACATGTGGCTGAACCAGCTTCTGGGCTGGTCGCCCTTCGGCACGCTCAAGCACGGCAAGGCCGACCACGAGACGCTCAAACCCCTCGCCGAGGTCAAGCCGATCATTTATCCGCGCCCCGACGGCAAGATCTCGTTCGACAAGCTCTCGTCGGTCTTCCTGTCCTCGACCAATCACGAGGAGGACCAGCCGGCGCATCTCAAGCTGACCGACCCCTCGATCCCGATCGAGCGGAACCTGCCGCTCTACGGCGAGCCGGCGCGGCTCTACTGTCCGGCCGGCGTCTACGAGGTGGTCTACGCCGACGAGGCGGCCAGGACAGGGCCGCGCTTCGTGATCAACGCGCAGAACTGCGTCCACTGCAAGACCTGCGACATCAAGGACCCTGCCCAGAACATCACCTGGACCGTGCCGGAGGGCGGCGGTGGTCCGGGCTACGCCAATATGTGACGCGGAGGGCTCCTGTCACTGCGAGCGCGGCCAAGCACCAGGAGACATAGGCCGAGACGCTGGATCGCTTCGCCGCTCGCGATGACGGCGGCATGGCCGAAACAAAAAGGCGCGCCGGCTGCCCGGCGCGCCTTTTTCGTATCCGCCGATGAGGCGGATCAGCCCTTGCTGATGACCGGAGAGGCCGGCTTCTCGGGCTGGGCGCAGCCGGCGGCGAAGCCGGCCAGCATTGCGACGGCGGCGAGGCTGAGAACCATCTTCTTCATGAGAATAATCCTAGACGAATCGTCGCGGAGGATGCGAACCTCTCAATCTTAACCAGCGAATCTTGCAGTTACCTTGCGCAATCGCGTCGAAAGCGCCTTTGCACGGCGCGTTTTCCGGTCATGTTGCGCGCGCGCTACATATTTTGCAGGCGTGACCGGCGCGGCTTGCCGGCCAGCCCGGAAACCGCCATCTTGGACCCGTAGTGATCCGGACCCGGATGCGCCGGTGCGCGAGATCATGCCTTACGGCGAAACGGCGCACCGAGGGAGAAGAGCAGTCGTGACATTTAGAATGAAGGGCCGTGGCCCCCGCACGGCGATCGCCCTCGCGTTCCTGCTGGCCTTCCAGGCCAGCGCCGCCGCGCAGGGCGCCGTCGCGACGAGAACGACCGGGCAGCTCGAACCCGCCGACAGCCTCGAAGGCAATTATCTCGCGGCGATCGTCGCGGGCGCTGGGCGCGATCTCGGCGCGGCCTCGACCTATCTGCGCGAGGCGATCAAGGGCGATCCGCAGAACAGCGACCTGCTCGAACGCGGCTTCGTCGCCTTCCTCGCCGACGGCGCCATGAACGACGCCTTCCGCGCCGCCGAGAAACTGGTCCAGCGCGACGCCAGCAACGGCCTCGCCCAGCTCGCGCTCGGCATCCGCGCGATCAAGCTCAAGAACTACCAGCAGGCGCGCGCGCATCTGCAGCGCGGCGGGCGCGGCCGCGCCGCCGACATCACCGCGACGCTGCTCTCGGCCTGGTCCTATGCCGGCTCGGGCCAGAGCAACAAGGCTCTGGAGACGCTGGACCGCCTGCGCGGCGAGGCCTCCTACAACCTCTTCCGAGACTACCATGCCGGGCTGATCCTCGATGTCGCCGGCCGCAAGGCCGACGCCGAGAAGCGTCTGAAGAGCGCCTATGACGCCGAGAAGACGACGCTGCGGCTGGTCGATCTCTGGGCCCGGATGCAGGCCCGCAACGGCGATTTCGAGGGCGCGGCCGCGACCTATGGCGATTTCGACCGGCTCCTGCCGAACCATCCGATCATCCGCGACGGCCTCGCCAGGGTCGCCGCCCGCGAGACGCCGCCGCGCCAGATCGGCAACGCCCAGCAGGGCGCGGCCGAGGTGCTCTACGGTCTCGCCAGCGCCGGCAACCGCCAGGGCGACGAGGCGGCGGCGCTGCTCTATCTGCGCCTTGCCGTCTATCTCGACCCGGCTCACGACCTCGCCATCCTGACGCTCGGCGACATCCTGGAGCGCGCCCGCCAGCCGGAGGACGCGGTGACGGTCTACGAGCGCATGCCGGCTGATTCGCCGCTGCGCTCCAACGCCGATATTCAGGCCGGCCTCGCCCTGGAGACGCTCGGCCGCTCCGAGGAGGCGGTGAAGCATCTCAAGGCGCTGATCGCGGAACGGCCGAACGATGTCGACGCGCTCTCGGCGCTCGGCAACGTCTACCGCTCGCGCAAGCTCTTCCAGGAGGCTGCCGACACCTACGACCAGGCCATCGCCAAGCTCGCCGCGCCCGGCCGCGCCAACTGGGACCTGTTCTATTTCCGCGGCATCGCCCGCGAGCGCACCAAGCGCTGGACCGAGGCCGAGGCCGACCTGCGCAAGGCGCTGGCGCTGATGCCGGAGCCGCTCGGCCGCGAGCGCGCGCTGGTGCTGAACTATCTCGGCTATTCGCTGGTCGACCAGCACCTCAAGCTCGACGAGGCGCTCGGCATGCTGCGCCGCGCCGTCGAGCTCAGGCCCCGCGACGGCTACATCACCGATTCGCTCGGCTGGGCCTATTACCGGCTCGGCCGCTACGACGAGGCGCTGCGGGAGCTCGAGCGCGCGACCGAACTGCGGCCCGCCGACCCGGTGATCAACGACCATCTCGGCGACGTCTACTGGAAGGTCGGCCGCCAGCTCGAAGCCCGCTTCCAGTGGAACGCGGCCCGCGACCTCAAGCCCGAGCCCGAGGATCTCGTCAACATCCTGCGCAAGATCGAGCGCGGACTGGAGGATTCGCCCTCCGCCCAGGCCTCCGAGCCCAGGAAGGATGGCGGCTGAGCCGTCCGCTACGGCCATCATGTCAAGGCAACCGCTCGAAGCGCCGCCCTGTCCCCTTCCCCCCGCTTGCGGTGGGAAAGGGCTGGGGATGGGGGGCCGGAAAGCCGAAGCGCAACCTGGCGTCGTCTCGCCCGGCCGAAATGCCCCACACCCCAAACCTCCCCACCGCAAACGGGGGGCGGAGAGGCTCGCGCTTTCAAAATGATCGAACGATGGCCCTGGCCGCCATGTCACGCCCGCTGACGACGCGCTGCCGCGCCAAGATCAACCTGACGCTGCGCGTGCTCGGCCGCCGCCCGGAGGGCTATCACGAGCTTCAAAGCCTCGTCGCCTTCGCCGGCGCAGGCGATGCGCTGACGCTGGAGCCCGGGCCGGAGCTTGGCCTGTCGCTGGCGGGCCCGTTCGGCGACGGCCTCGCAGCCGATCCCGACAACCTGATCCTGAAGGCCGTCCGCGCGCTCGCCGGCGAAGCCGGTCCGCTCCGCTCCGGCCGCTTCCATCTGGTCAAGCGCCTGCCGCTGGCGTCCGGCATCGGCGGCGGCTCGGCCGACGCCGCCGGCGCGCTGCGCCTGCTGGCGAGGCTGAACGGCATCGCGGAAGACGACCCCGCGCTGCCGCGCGTGGCCGCGAGCATCGGCGCCGACGTCCCGGTCTGCCTCGCCTCCCGCGCCCGGACGATGTCCGGGCTGGGCGAGGTTCTGGGCGCGCCGCTCACGCTGCCGCCGCTCTTCGCCGTGCTGGTCAATCCGGGCGTGCCGGTTGCGACGGCCGCGGTGTTCGAGGCGCTGGCCGCGCCGCGGCTCGACCCGTCATTGCTCGCAATGACGGACAATGCTCTGGCGACGACTCACAGCCTGATCGCCACGCTCTCCGCCAGCGCCAACGACCTCGAAGCCCCGGCCCGCCGGCTCGCTCCCGTCATCGCCGACCTTCTGCAACGCCTCGCCACGCTTCCCGGCTGCCGGCTCGCGCGCATGTCCGGCTCGGGCGCGACCTGCTTCGCCCTCTTCGATGATTGCCGGGCTAACGCGGAAGCGGCGAGGGCGCTGGCGCGGGCCCGCCCCGACTGGTGGATCAAGCCGACCGTGCTGCGCTGAGGAGCGATCGCCGACCGGCAACTGGCACCCCACGCCATCGCGGCGAGATGGCGCGCCTCGCCGGGAAGCGGTTCCCACGCAGCGCGGCCGCCCTCGACGCCTGCGGGGCAGGCTGATGCTGGGCCGCTGAGAGCCGCGACTCAAAAACACCATCGAGCGCAGCTATCCGTCTCGGCGAGGGCGGGAGCACTGCTGACGCCGCCTGTCGCCATGCTTCGTATGGACAGTAAACCGGGCCGGAAAGGCCTTTGAAGAACAGGAGGACACGTCATGCCGATCGCCAGGAACACGATCTGCGTCTGGTTCGACAAGGAGGCCGAGGCCGCCGCCCGCTTCTACGCCGAGACTTTTCCGGACAGCGCCGTGCATGCGGTCCACCTCGCCCCGACCGACTATCCCTCCGGCAAGGCGGGCGACGTCATCACGGTCGACTTCACCGTCGCCGGCATCCCCTGCATGGGCCTGAACGGCGGCCCTGCCTTCAAGCACAGCGAGGCCTTCTCCTTCCAGATCGCCACCGACGACCAGGAGGAGACCGACCGCTACTGGAACGCCATCATCGGCAATGGCGGCAAGGCGAGCGCCTGCGGCTGGTGCAAGGACAGATGGGGCATCTCCTGGCAGATCACCCCGCGCACGCTGACCGAGGCGATGGCCGCCGGCGGCGAGGAAGCCAGGCGCGCCTTCACGGCGATGATGGAGATGACGAAGATCGACGTGGCGAAGATCGAGGCGGCGCGGCGGGGGTGAGGCGTGGGCTCACCTGAGCGCTCTCTGCTCGTCGAGGCAAGCCTCGTAGTGCCAGCGCCAGTCCCAAGCTCGTGATGCAGGATTTTTCGTAACAGCAACGGATGCATTTTGAGCGCAGGATTGAGCTTCGTTAGTTTTCCTCAATGAGACTTCGCGTAAAATCTGTCCAGAAGAAAAAGCTGATAAGCAGAGCCGTCGCAAACGAAAGAAGCAAAGCAAGCAGCCAAATCAGTCTCGACAAAAACGACATTCGCGAGCGCCGACTATGCGTGAACAGCCGCTTTGCGGCGGTTGCCGAGATAAGAACGGCGACCAATAAGCTGATTGTGAGCGCGGTAGCCATGTAGCTGGTCATCTCGGGACCATGCTGCCACCGCCACGACCGATGGTCGAGCCATCCCTGCTACCCCTTAATCCCCACCCCCCAAAACCTGTGCGATAACCCTCCCGCTCCGCCCGACCAAGGGGGCTGTCGCGAGGCATCGTGCGGCCGGGCGGAGTAGCGGTGTTCATGGTCGCGGCCGTTGCGGGTCGGGGCCATGGAGGTGTCGTTCGCCAGACGGGCTCAACAGGCAGGCCCGTGTCCTCGCCGGACTCCCACTGACGACGAACCCGAAAGAGAACCGCGTGCGGGGTCGGGCGGCGGCTGTGGCGCTGCTTCGACACTTCGACCCGACATCGACATCGGCACGCGGCCGTCGACCGCGGCGCCACCCGGCCCCGCGCATCCCCTCGGGAATACGCTCGAAGCCCGAAACCCCGCGGCCGCAAGGCCGGTCGGGGTTTTCGGTGCAACGATCCTCCCTTCGTCATTCCGGGGCGGCCCGCAGGGCCGAACCCGGAACCCACGACCGGGCGCACGGCCTATTCCGTCATGGTCGGCCTTGTGCCGACCATCCACGTCCTCCGTCGTCTTGCGCTACGCCCAAGTCGTGGATGCTCGCCACAAGGGCGAGCATGACGGCGAAGGCTCACCCGGTCATGGGTTCCGGGTTCCTTGCTTCGCAAGGCCCGGAATGACAGCGCGCGAGGGCTGCCCTTGGCTCAATGCGCCCGCGCCACGCAGAAATCGACCGCCTCGTTCAGCGCCTGCTTCATGGCCGAGTTCGGGAACAGGCCGAGCGCGTCCCTGGCCATCTTGGCGTAGTGCTCGGCGCGCTCGATCGTGTCCTCCAGCGCCCGGTGCCGGCGCATGATCGCCTGGGCTTCCTCCAGGTCGCCGTCCGCGATCTCGCCATCCTGCAGCGTGCGCCGCCAGAAGGCGCGCTCGGCCTCGGCGCCGCGCCGGAAGGAGAGCACGACGGGCAGCGTGATCTTGCCCTCGCGAAAGTCGTCGCCGGTGTTCTTGCCGAGCCGCGCGGCGATGCCGCCATAGTCGAGCGCGTCGTCGATGAGCTGGAAGGCGATGCCGAGATTGAGGCCATAGCTGCGGCAGGCGGCGGCCTTGGCCCTGCCGGCCTCGGCGATGACGGGGCCGACCTCGCAGGCGGCGGCGAAGAGCTCGGCCGTCTTGCCCCGGATCACGGCGAGGTACTCGTCCTCGGTCGTCTCGGTGTTCTTGGCGACGGAGAGCTGCATCACCTCGCCCTCGGCGATCACGGCCGCCGCCGTCGAGAGGATGTCGAGCGCCCTGAGCGAGCCGACCTCGACCATCATCTTGAAGGCCTGTCCGAGCAGGAAATCGCCGACCAGCACGCTCGCCTCGTTGCCCCAGAGCATGCGGGCCGCGAGCTTGCCGCGGCGCATGTCGCTCTGGTCGACGACGTCGTCATGCAGCAGCGTCGCGGTGTGCATGAACTCGACGCCGGCCGCGAGCCTGACATGGCCGTCGCCGCGATAGCCGGAGAGCGCCGCCGTCGCCAGCGTCAGCATCGGCCGCAGCCGCTTGCCGCCCGACGAGATCAGGTGGTTCGCGACTTCCGGGATCATGGTCACGTCCGAGCCGGTGCGCGACAGGATCATCGCGTTGACGCGCTCCATGTCGGGCCGCGTCAGCTCGACAAGCGTCTCGATCCGGGCGCTGTCCGATCCCTTGCCCGCTTCCTTGTCCTCGAACGCGACGACGACGCCCATGACGATCACTCCAGCCGGCCTCTCGCGCCTGTCGGAGCGCGCAACTGCCTTGCCACAAGCGTCGCATGGCTGGCCAGCCCCTGCAAACGCAGCCGGTCGCCGCGCCTGCCGGCCCCCTCCCCACCGCAAGCGGGGAAGGGGCGGCAGGCGTCGCTTCTAAACGAGGGACTTGCGCGATTGGCCGGCCATGGGCTCCATGGCGTCATGCACGAACTCGTCCGCACCAACGATATCGTCCTGCTCGGCGCCATCGAGGCGCTTCTGGCCTCGGCCAATCTCGATTGCCTGGTCGCCGACCAGCATATCAGCGCGCTCGAAGGCATGATCGGGGCTTTCCCGCGCCGGCTCCTGGTGCGCGAGGCCGACCGCATGCGGGCGCGGGCCTTGCTGGTCGAGGCCGGGTTCGGGCCCGAACTGCGCGATGGCTGAACTCGCCCCTGCGCCAGCCCTCGGCGGGATCGGCGAGGACCGGATCCTCGACGGCCGGCTGACCCTGCTCCAGCCGAAAAAGGGCCATCGCGCCGGTTCCGACGCCGTGCTGCTGGCGGCGACCCTGCCCGAGCTCGGCGCCGGCCCGCTGCTCGATCTCGGCGCGGGCGTGGGCACGATCGGCCTCGCGGCGGCGCTGGCGCAACCGGCGCTGCGGGTCACGCTGCTGGAGCGCGATCCGGAGCTTGCCGCGCTCGCCGCCCGCAATATCGATGTGAACGGGTTTGGAGCGCGCGCGCGGGTGGTCGCGGCCGATCTCGGCGCGCCGGCCGCCGCGCTGCGGCAAGCCGGGCTGGCGACGGCGAGCTTCGCCTGCGTCGCGATGAACCCGCCCTTCTACGCGCCTGGAAAGGCGAGGCTGTCGCCGGTCCCCAACCGCCGCGCCGCCCATGTCGTCGAGACGCCGCTCGCGCTCTGGCTGCGGACGGCGCGCCGTCTGCTGATGCCGGGCGGCCGGCTCGCTCTGGTGCATCGTGCCGAGGCGCTGCCGGAGGTTCTCGCCGGGCTCGCGACCGGGTTCGGCGGCGTCGCGATCCGCCCCGTCCACGCCGCCGCCGACCTGCCGGCGATCCGCATCCTGGTCAGCGCCACGCTCGGCAGCAAAAAGCCGGCAGCGCTGCTGCCGGCTCTCGTTCTGCATCGGGCCGATGCCGGGATGACCGCCCTGAGCGAGGCGCTGCATCGCGGAACCGCGACGCTGCGCCCCGACTGAAGCGCTCACCAGTAGTAGCGCGGGCCGTAGAACGGGCGCGGGCCATAGAAGCGCGGCGGGCCGTAATAGCGGCGCGGCCCGTAATAGGGGCGGCCGTAGAAGCGCGGCGGCCCATAATAGCGGCGCGGCCCGTAATAGCGGCGCGGCCCGTAATAGTACTGCGCCTTCTCGACCAGATCGCCGGCCGCGCGCGTCTCCTGCGCGGTCTGGACCGTGCCGGCCGCGACCGGAGCGGCCGTGGCGGGCGCAAGCGACACGGCCCCGAGAGCGATGGCCGCCGCAAATCCGAGAATCAGCTTGCGAAGCATGAACCTGTTCCTTTCCTCACAGGGCGGCGGCGACCTCTGTCGCGCGCGTGACCGCCTTATTTAAGTCCAATGATAACTGTCGAACCTGAACGGCGTTCCACCGCGCCGTTCAGGCAGCTTTCAGGAAGCGGTCGCAATGCGGCCGAGTTTGGGCCTGTCGGCGGCAGGCCTCACAGGTCTGACTACCCAGCGATAGCCGGTCCAGATGCGCCGGTGGGCGACGAAGCGGCGCGGCCGGGGATGGGGCGGAGACGAGCGCCGCGCCCGCGAGCGCGATGGCGCCGAACAGACGTGGCTCTCCTGCTGCGACAGGCCGCCGATCCGTCTCGGGCGGTCGCCCCCGAGCGCCGCGGACCGTGCGGTCGAGGAGAAGGCTGTCGCGCTGCGAATGAACGAATGCTGCCCGCGCGATTGCGGCGCCAAACTTGACCTGCGCCCCCGCCAGCCTCTAGTCACGCCGCGATCCCAGACTCCGAAGGCTCCAGGCCCTTGCCCGCTCCCGCCTCTTCCTCCGCCGCGATGGACCCGACCCGCTCCTTCCAGGGTCTGCTGCTGACCTTGCAGCGCTTCTGGGCCGAGCGCGGCTGCGTCGTGCTGCAGCCCTACGACATGGAGGTCGGGGCCGGCACCTTCCACCCGGCGACGACCTTGCGCGCGCTCGGGCCGAAGCCCTGGAAGGCGGCCTATGTCCAGCCCTCGCGCCGGCCCAAGGACGGGCGCTACGGCGAGAACCCGAACCGGCTTCAGCATTACTACCAGTTCCAGGTGATCCTGAAGCCGTCTCCGCCCGATCTGCAGCAGCTCTATCTCGACTCGCTGGAGGCGATCGGCGTCGACCTCGCCCTGCACGATGTCCGCTTCGTCGAGGACGACTGGGAGAGCCCGACGCTCGGGGCCTGGGGGCTCGGCTGGGAATGCTGGTGCGACGGCATGGAGGTGAGCCAGTTCACCTATTTCCAGCAGGTCGCCGGCGTCGAATGCGCGCCGGTCGCGGGCGAGCTGACCTATGGGCTCGAGCGCCTGGCGATGTATGTCCAGGGCGTCGAGAACGTCTACGACCTCAACTTCAACGGCGGCGACGGCGCGGAGCGCATCTCCTATGGCGAGGTCTTCCTGCAGGCCGAGCAGGAGTTCTCGCGGCACAATTTCGAGCATGCGGACACGCAGATGCTGTTCCGCCACTTCACCGATGCCGAGGCCGAGTGCCGGGCGCTGCTGGCGGCGGGCGAGGCGGAAGAAGGCGCCAACGACGCCCGCCACACCCTGGCTCTGCCGGCCTACGACCAGTGCATCAAGGCGAGCCACATGTTCAACCTGCTCGACGCGCGCGGCGTGATCTCGGTGACCGAGCGCCAGAGCTACATCCTGCGGGTGCGCGAACTCTCGAAAGCCTGCGGCGCGGCCTGGCTCAGGACTGCGGGCGGCGGGGCGTGAGCAATTATACTCTCTGGCAATCTGCCATAGAGGGATTATAACAAACTGCCTATTTGTTATAATCCTTGGTCGAGCGATTGCACCAAATGAAAAAAGAGGACTTTGCGGCGACTCCGAGCGGCCGGCTTGTGCCGACCGATCGCTCGCAATGGGCATTCGTACCGCATTCCTTGCCGCCAGCCGGCCTCGATCTCGGCTCTCTGGCCGACAGGCTGGCAACCACTGCACAGCTTCTGGGGGAGTTGAACGGGATCGGGCGCACGTTGACCGATCCCTTGCTGCTGATCCGGCCGCTTCAGGTTCGTGAGGCGTTGACGTCTTCGAGCATGGAAGGAACCTATACGACGCTCGACGAGCTTCTGCTCGTTGACGCCGGAGGTCCGGAATCCGCTTCGGCCAGTGACGCTCGCGAGGTCGTCAATTATCGCCGGGCCTTGGCCAACGCCATCGAAAGTCTTGCAACGCTGCCGCTTTCGCTCCGTACGATGCGCGATGCCCATCGCACGCTGTTGCAAGGGGTAAAGCGTCATCGCGGCTCATCTGCGTTGGCCGGGGAGTTCAAGGCGCATCAGAACTTCATTGGCGCGCGCGAGATCGAGGCGGCCCGCTTCATTCCGCCGCCACCGGCCGACGCGCTCGGATGTTTGGGAGAACTGGAGAAGTACATTCACCTCGAGGATCGCGCCGGCATACCCGACCTCGTCGACGCGGCCTTGATCCATTATCAGTTCGAGACCATCCACCCTTTCGCCGACGGCAACGGGCGTGTCGGACGCATGTTGATCCCCCTTCATCTCTTCATGCGCGGCGTCTTGCGGGAGCCGATCCTCTACCTCAGCCCCAGCCTCGAACATCGCAAGGACGAGTATATCGACCGGATGTTCGCCGTTTCGCGCGAGGGCGCGTGGCTCGACTGGATCGATTTCTTCCTCAATGTCGTCTCGGACGCCTGCAGGAGCGCAATTATGGCGGCGGATGCGCTTATCGCCCTGCATAAGGACTATCGCAGGCGAGCTACCGGCGCTGGTCGATCATCGAACCTGCTGGCGATCATCGATCACCTTTTCAGGGTTCAGATCGTGACGATCCCTGCTGTGGCCAGTTTGCTCGGGGTGCAGTATCGCTCCGCGCAGTTGAACATTGAGGCGCTCGTATCGGTCGGCATCCTTTTCGAGATCGAAGACCTCTCGAATCCCAAATATTTCATCGCTCGCGAGATTCGCGACGTCATCAACAAGAGCCTGAACGCCTGATGCCCGATCTCCTGCTCGAGCTCTTCTCCGAGGAAATCCCCGCCCGCATGCAGCGCAAGGCGGCGGACGACCTGCGCAAGCTCGTCACCGACGCGCTGGTCGAGCGCGGGCTGGTCTACGAGGGCGCGAAGGCCTTCGCCACGCCGCGGCGGCTGGCGCTGCATGTCGCCGGCCTGCCCGTGCGCGGCCGCGATGTCCGCGAGGAGCGCAAGGGCCCACGCGTCGGCGCGCCGGACGCCGCCGTCCAGGGCTTCCTCAGGGCGGCGGGGCTTAGCTCCCTAGACCAGGCCACCATCGTCGGCGATCCGAAGAAGGGCGACAGCTACGTCGCCGTCGTCGAGAAGCCCGGCGTCGAGACTTCTCGCGCCATCGCCGAGATCGTGCCCGCTGTGATCCGCGCCTTCCCCTGGCCGAAATCGATGCGCTGGGGCAAGGCTTCGCGCGAGCCGGGCAGCCTGCGCTGGGTCCGCCCGCTGCACGCGATCCTGTGCACCTTCGGGGCCGAGACCGAGGAGCCTGAGGTGGTGCCGCTCAACGTCGACGGCATCCAATCCGGAAACCTCACCTATGGCCACCGCTTCCATGCGCCCGGCGCGACCGCCGTCAAGCGCTTCGACGATTATGTCGCCGCCCTGGAGAAGGCCCGCGTCGTGCTAGATGCCGACCGGCGCAAGGAGATCATCCTGGCGGACGCGCGCACGCTCGCCTTCGCGCGAGGACTGGAGCTGGTCGAGGACGAGGGGTTGCTGGAGGAGGTGGCGGGGCTGGTCGAGTGGCCGGTCGTGCTGATGGGATCGTTCGAGGAGCGCTTCCTGGAAATCCCGGCGGAGGCGATCCGCGCGACGATCCGGGCGAACCAGAAGTGCTTCGTCCTGCGCGATCCCGCGAGCGGCAGCCTCGCCAACCGCTTCCTGCTGACCTCGAACCTTCTCGCCAGCGACGGGGGGGCTGCGATCGTCGCCGGCAACGAGCGCGTGGTGCGCGCGCGGCTCTCGGACGCGGCCTATTTCTGGCGGACCGACAAGGGCAACCTGCCCGACCTCGACACGTTGAAGGAGAGCGCGGACAAGCTCGGGCTCGACCTGACGAAACCGCTCGACCAGCGCATGGCCAAGCTCGATAGGCTCGGCGTCGTCTTCCATGCCAGGCTCGGGACGCAGGGCGAGCGGGTGCAGCGCATCGCTGCGCTGGCGCGGGAGCTCGCGCCCATCGTCGGGGCCGATCCGGACTTCGCCGAGCGCGCCGCGAAACTCGCCAAGGCCGATCTGCCGACCGAGATGGTCGGCGAGTTCCCCGAGCTTCAGGGGCTGATGGGCCGCAAATACGCCGAGCTGCAGGGCGAGCATACGTCGGTCTCAGCCGCGATCGAGGAGCACTACAAGCCGCTCGGCCCCTCCGACCGCGTCCCGACCGATCCGGTCTCGGTGGCGGTCGCGCTCGCCGACAAGCTCGACACGCTGGTCGGCTTCTGGGCGATCGACGAGAAGCCGACCGGGAGCAAGGACCCGTTCGCGCTGCGCAGGGCGGCGCTGGGGGTTATTCGGCTGGTGGTTGAGAATGGACATGGTTTTTCACTCATGCCGCTGCTTGAGGCTCATGTGATGAGAGTTGAAGCTGGTCGCTCCGGTTTTTCAGGCCGCGCCAAGCGAGATTGGTCGGGGCGATTAGTAGACAAGGAGAACATCGACCTCCTCTCCTTCTTCCAGGACCGCCTGAAGGTCATGCTCCGCGACCAGGGCGCGCGGCATGATCTGGTCGATGCGGTGCTTGGGGAGGGCCGGTCTGCGTCCGACGACCTCCTCCTCGTCACCCGCCGCGTCGCGGCGCTCTCCAGCTTCCTCGACACGCAGGACGGCAGGAGCCTGCTCGCCGGCTACAAGCGCGCCGCCAACATCCTCAGGGCCGAGGAGAAGAAGGACGGCGAGGGCGTCTTCGCGGGCGCTCCGGACCTGCATCTCATCGCCGAGGCCGGGCTGATCGAGGAGAAGGCGCTCGCGGTCGCGCTCTCGCAGGCGACGCCGAAAGCCGCGAGCGCCGTCGCGGCCGAGGACTATGAGGGCGCGATGGCGGCGCTGGCAGAGCTGCGCCCGGCGGTCGACGCCTTCTTCGACAAGGTCACGGTCAACGATCCCAATCCGGGCCTGCGGGCGAACCGGCTGCGCCTGCTCAACCAGCTCCGCGAGGCGACGCGCGCGGTCGCGGATTTCGGGCGGATCGCAGGCTGAGTCCGATCCACGATCGGCATGAGGAACCCTTCTTCCGGGTGGGAGAAGGGCAGGGATGAGGGCCGCCGCTGCCTACAAGAGGTATGGCGAAGCCGTAGCGCTTTTTCGCTGAAAGGGCTGGCCCTCATCCGGCCCTCCGGGCCACCTTCTCCCATCCGGGAGAAGGATGGAGGCGGCGGTGCTTCCCGCGCCTTTGCCGGCGCGCATCCACCCCCACCGGAACCTATTCCCACCCCGCGACGTTTTCGACGCGGGGCTGATGTGCTTGCGAATGCGTCGCGGCGCGGGCCCCGGGGGGCCGGCTTCCGGCCGAGCATAAGGATTTAATCATGTCCCTTTTGATTTCGCTTCTCATTACCGTCCTCGTCATCGGTCTGGTTCTCTATCTCGTGCGCATGCTGCCGCTCGACGCGCAGATCAAGAACGTCGTCCAGATCATCGTCATCGTCATCGGCATCATTTCGCTGCTGCGCTATCTCGCCGTGTTCTGAGACAGTCCTCGCCGTCATGGTCGCCCTTGTGGCGCCCATCCATGTCCTGATCATTGGGCTCGACGCCGCAAGACGTGGATGGTCGGGACAAGCCCGACCATGACGGGAAGATGACCCGATTGACGGCGGGCCGGCACTCGTACACACTTCGCTAGGTCCAGAGGGCCCCGGACGGTTTTCCGTCGCGGGGCCCTTTCCTATTGCAGCGCGAGCCCGCGATGAATTCGCCGAACCGCACCACCCATACCCGCCTGACCTCGTATCCCGAGCCGGGCAGCGCCGCCGGCCGCTTCCCGATCCGCTGGGGCGCCGGCAGCGCGACCGAGCGCGGGCCGATCATCGCCTCGACCACGGTTCCCGGAGACCGCAACGTCATCGGCGCGCATGGCGGCTCCTATTCGGTCTACCGCGCGCTCGCGATCTCGGCCCGCGCCATGAACCCCTCGCAGCGCCCGGACCTGCGCAACACCCACCCGACCGCCGAGATCGCGCCGCAACCGTCATGGTTCGAGCCCGGAAGAATCGTCTCGCTCGATCCGTTCGGCCACAGCGTCGCGCAGGATTTCGGCCGGTGGATCGGCGAGGGCATCGACATCCGCCCGACCATCGCGGTGACCAAGGCGAGGCTCAATCTGCCCGAAATCCTCGCCGCCATGGCGGCGCACCGGCTCGCGGCCGACGACCACATCCTGCACAAATCCGGCGACATCAGCGTCACCAAGATCGCGATCGATCCGGTCTGGCATCTGCCCGGCATCGCCGAGCGCTTCGGCACGAGCGAGACCGAACTGCGCCGCACGCTGTTCGAGCAGACCGGCGGCATGTATCCCGAACTCGTCACGCGGCCGGACATGAAGGTGTTCCTGCCGCCGATCGGCTCGATCACGGCCTATGTCGTCGGCGAGGTCTCGGCGTTGTCGGACCGCAAGAGCAGCATTGCCTGCCGCGTCCATGACGAGTGCAACGGCTCCGACGTGTTCGGCTCCGACATCTGCACCTGCCGGCCCTATCTCGTCCACGGCATCGAGGAGGCCGTGAAGGAGGCCCAGGGCGGCGGCGTCGGGCTGATCGTCTACAACCGCAAGGAGGGCCGGGCGCTCGGCGAGGTCACGAAGTTCCTCGTCTACAACGCCCGCAAGCGCCAGGAGGGCGGCGATTCGGCCGCGACCTATTTCGAGCGCACCGAATGCGTCGCCGGCGTGCAGGACGCCCGCTTCCAGCAGCTCATGCCGGACGTGCTGCACTGGCTCGGCGTCACGAGGATCGACCGGCTGATGTCGATGTCGAACATGAAATACGACGCCATGGTCGAGAGCGGTATCGAGATCGGCGAGCGCGTCGCGATCCCGCCCGAGCTGATCCCGCCCGACGCCTCGGTCGAGATGGAGGCCAAGAAGGCGGCCGGCTATTACGCGCCCGACGGCGCGCCCGGCGACAACGCGCTCAAGGCGACCGTCGGCCGCGACCTCGACAAGTTCTGAGCGATGACGGCTACCGATATGTCGGCGACTTTTTCCTCTGTTCGGCACTGCGCGCGCTCCCTCCCCCCGCGTGCGGCGGGGAGGGCCGGGGCGGGGGGGAGAGTCCAGGACATCGCCTGCGTCGCCCGTCCAGTCTCGTCCTGCACGCCTCCCCATCCCCGACCCTTCCCCACCGCAAGCGGGGGGAAGGGGACTGCCGGCGACCCCTCTGATGCCTGATCGCAATCCCGAGGCCGTCCGCGCCTTGCTCAAGCCTGCCGCCGTCCGCGCCCGCGCTCAGGAGATGCTCGAACTCGGCCTTTCCGGCAAGCTGCTGCATTTCCATGTCGACGCGGCCAGGCTCGAGCCTTGCGCCGATTACGTGCTCGACACCATCCGGGCGAATTATCCGACGCTCGACATCCCCTTCCATGCGCGCTGGCGGCACTTCACCGTCGCCGGCGTCGACCGCTGGCGGGCGCTCGACGCGCGCGCCGGTTTCGCCGATGCCCGCGCGCGCGGCCGCGCCGCCTACGACCTCGCCATCGTCAGCGTGCTGCTCGACGCCGGCGCCGGGCCGGACTGGCGCTACCGCGATCCCGAGACCGGGCATCAGGTCGGCCGCTCCGAGGGGCTGGCGCTGGCCTCGCTCGACATGTTCGCGGCCGGCCTCTTCTCCAGCGATTCCGGCGCGCCGCTGCGGGCCGACGCCAACGCGCTGCGCCATCTCGATTCCGACGCGCTCGCCGCCGGCTTCCAGGCCGGGCCGGACAATCCCCTGCTGGCGGTCGAGGGCCGCGCGGCGCTGCTCAACCGCCTCGGCGAGGAGCTGGAGCGGCAGGGCCTGAACCGGCCGGGCGACCTGTTCGACCGGCTCGCGGGCGCGGCCGAGACCGGCTCGCTGCGCGCCGGGCACATCCTCGGCGAGGTGCTGAGCGTCTTCGGCGGCATCTGGCCGTCGCGGCTGACGATCGCGGGCATTCCGCTCGGCGACACCTGGCGCCATCCCCTGATCGCGCCAGGCGAGGTCACGGCCGGGCTCGTGCCCTTCCACAAGCTCTCGCAATGGCTGTCCTATTCGCTGATCGAGCCGCTGCAATGGGCCGGGATCGCGGTGGTCGAGATCGACGATCTCACCGGCCTGCCGGAATACCGCAATGGCGGGCTCTTCCTCGACGCGGGCGTGCTCGCGCTGAAAGACGAGGCGGAGGCCGGCCGCGCCCATGAGGCGGGCTCGACGCTGGTGGTGGAGTGGCGCGCGCTGACCGTCGCGCTGCTCGACGAGATCGGGACGCTGGTGCGAAAGCGACTTGGCCGCACGCGCGAGGAATTGCCGCTGGCGAAGGTGCTGGAGGGCGGCACCTGGGCCGCCGGCCGCCGGATCGCCGCGCAAAAGCGCACTGGGGGCGGCCCGCCCTTGACGATCGTCAGCGACGGCACGGTATTCTGACTGAGTTAGGCAACCCTCCGCCCTCATCCTGAGGAGCGGCCGCAGGCCGCGCCCCGAAGGATGCTCCAGAGTGCTGGATGGTCCTTCGGGACGCCGCTTTCGCGGCTCCTCGAAATGAGGGATGAGAGTGGCAAAAGGGGGAATCGAGCGAATGACCACGCAGCAGGACGGCGTCACCGTCGTCGACCATCCGCTCGTCCGGCACAAGCTGACGCTGATGCGCGAGAAGGACCGCTCGACCAAGAGCTTCCGCCAGCTCCTCAACGAGATCGGCATGCTGCTCTGCTACGAGGTGACGCGCGACCTGCCGATCGAGATGGTCGAGATCGAGACGCCTCTGACGAAGACGATGCAGCCGATCATCGCCGGCAAGAAGCTGGTCTTCGCGCCGATCCTGCGCGCCGGCGTCGGCTTCCTCGACGGCATGCTGGAGCTCGTGCCAGCCGCCCGCGTCGCCCATATCGGCCTCTACCGCGATCCGCACACGCTGCAGGCGGTGGAATACTACTTCAAGGCCCCCTCCGACGTCGCCGACCGCATGATCGTGGTGATGGACCCGATGCTGGCGACGGCGAATTCGGCGGTCGCCGCGATCGACCGGCTCAAGGAGCGCGGCGCCAGGGACCTGCGCTTCGTCTGCCTGCTGGCCGCGCCGGAAGGCATCGCCCGGCTGCGCGGCGCGCACCCGGAGGTCCGCATCTGGACGGCGGCGATCGACGAATGCCTGAACGACCACGGCTACATCGTGCCGGGCCTCGGCGACGCCGGCGATCGGATGTTCGGAACGCGGTAGACCGCGTAAAGCTCTCAAGCCCCCGCTATCAAAGGCAAAATCATGTCCCTGACGATCTACGGCTGCTACCGCTCGCGCGCCTCGCGCAACATCTGGCTCGCCAACGAGATGGGGCTGGCGTTCAAGCATGTCCCGGTGATCCAGGTCTATCGCGTGCCGGACCCGGACGCGCCGGGCGCGCCGATCCATACGCAGTCGCCGGAGTTCCTCGCGGTCAACGGCAAGGGCCAGATCCCGGCGATCGACGATGACGGCTTCCGGATGGCCGAATCGCTCGCGATCAACCTCTATCTCGCGCGCAAGCATGGCGGCCCGCTGGCTCCGGCCGATGTGCGGGAGGAGGGGCTGGCCGCGATGTGGTCGCTCTGGGCCGTCTCCAGCGTCGAGAGCCACGCGCTCGACATCCAGTACCACATGGCGGCCTATCCGCCGGAGAAGCGCGATCCGGCGCTGGTCGAGGCCGCCTTGGCGGCGCTGCCGCGCCAGTTCGCGATGCTCGACAAGGCGCTGGCCGAGGGCGGCGGCTTCGTCATGGGCGGGCGCTTCACCGTCGCCGATATCAACGTCGCCGAGGTCTTCCGCTATGCGAAGCCGGCGACGCAGCTCTTCGACGCGGCGCCGCATGTGAAGGCCTGGCTCGATGCCTGCCACGCCCGCCCCGCCTTCAGGACGATGTGGGCCGCGCGCGAGGCGGAAGCCGCCTGAGCGCTCCGAGCAGTCCTTCAGCCTCATCCTGGGAGCCTGGCCGATCATAGGGTCACGGATTTCGTCAAGTGGCGTCGTGCGAAAAGCGCGTGGTCGTCCCGGGCGACCGAAGGGAGACCCGGGAGCCATTCCGAAACCTCCCGGAATGCCGTTCTGGAATGGGTCCCGGGTCCGCGCCGCGCTTCGCCCGGGACGACGGCGGACGCGGGCCGTGGTTTTGTCGAACCTCCCGGAAACCGGGTGGGCTGCGCCGGCATCGATCCTCTACTGACGTGGACTGACGCTGCAGCCGGGGCGCCATCCGCGATGACCATGCCGACGCCCTCCTCGCCGCCGCGGATGTCCGCCTTCGACTGGCTCCTGCTCACCGCGCTGTCGGTGCTCTGGGGCGGCTCGTTCTTCTTCAACAAGCTCGCCCTGGCGCAGTGGCCGCCTCTGCCCGTGCTCGTCGTGCGGGTGGGCCTGGCCGCGCTCGCCTTGCTTTTGATCGTCCGGCTGGCCAGGCTCTCCATGGCGGTGGGCCGGCGCATCTGGCTCGCCTTCTTCGGCATGGGCATCCTCAACAACGTCATTCCGTTCAGCCTGTTTCTCTGGGGCCAGCAGCAGATCGCGAGCGGGCTCGCCTCGATCCTGAACGCGATGACGCCGATCTTCGCCGTCATGGTGATGCACGCCTTCGGCGGCGAGCGGGCGACGGGGCGCAAGATCGCCGGCGTCGCGGCCGGCTTCGTCGGCGTCGCGATCCTGATCGGGCCGGATGCGCTCGCCGGCCTCGGCCTCAATTTGATGGCCCAGTTCGCCTGCGTCGCGGCGACGGTGTCCTATGCGTTTTCGGGCCTGTACGGCCGGCGCTTCCGCGAACTGCCGCCGCTCGTCACCGCCGCCGGCCAGCTCAGCGCCTCGACGCTGATGACGCTGCCGGTCGTGCTCCTGGCGCAACCGCCCTGGACCCTGCCGGTCCCGACAGGCCAGACGGTGTTCGCGCTGGTCGGCCTCGCGCTGATCTCGACCGCGTTGGCCTATGTGATCTTTTTCAGGATCATGCGCTCGGCCGGCCCGAGCAACGTCATGCTGGTGACCTTCCTGATCCCGGTCAGCGCCATCATGCTCGGAGTCGGCCTGCTCGGCGAGGGGCTGCTGCCGCGCCATTTCGCCGGCATGGCCGCGATCTTCGCGGGGCTCGCGCTGATCGATGGGCGGGTTCTCCGCCGAAGACCGCCCGAAAGCTGAGCCGACTTTTGCGCGGGGCCGGGCTCAAGGCTTTATTGCCAATAAATTATGAATTGCTCTAGGGTCGATTCTGCGGCGGCAGCCGTTAGAGGCATAACGACAACGACTGGAAGATATCGGAAAAAACGATACGCCAGAAGGGGAGCGACACGACAGCCATGGATGTTCGGCAACTGCGATGTTTCATCGCGGTGGCGGAGGAACTGCATTTCGGCCATGCGGCCGAACGGCTGGGCCTCGCGCCGCCAGCCCTGTCTCGACAGATCAGCGCGCTCGAGGACGAACTCGGCGTCGCCCTGTTCACGCGCACGACGCGGCAGGTCGCGCTGACGCGCGCCGGGCTGATCATGCTGGAGGAGGCCAAGGCCATCCTGCTGCGCATGGAGCATGCCTCGCGCGCCGTGCGACAGGCCTCGCTCGCTTCCGGAAAGGTGCTTCGCATCGGCGCGATCGACGCCGCCTCGTCGAGCTTCGTGCCCGGGGCGCTGGCGAGTTTCCGGCAGCGCTTCCCCAAGGTCGAGATCAAGTTCGTCGAGGCGATGACGGCTGCGCTCGTCCAGATGCTGGAGGCCGGCAAGCTCGACCTCGCGCTGACCCGTCCGCCGCGCAAGCCGACCGATTGCGCCTTCGAGGTGCTGCGGGTCGAGCGGCCGATCGTGGTGCTGAACGAGACGCATCCGCTCGCCGCGCGCGAATACCTCACCATGCTCGATCTCGTCGGCGAGCCCTTCGTCGTGCCCTCCAAGCGCATCAGGCCCTTCGCCTACGACCTCGTCATGGCCTATTTCGAGAGCGTCGGCGCGGTGCCAAACGTCACCATCGAGGCGACGGAGAAGCCGGCCATGATGTCGGCGGTCGCAGCCGGCCTCGGCATGGCTCTCGCCCCCGACTGGGTGTCCCGCCTCAGCTTTCCCGGCGTCACCATGCGCCGCCTGCGCGGCGCGCTGCTCGATCCGCCGCCCGCCGGCGCGCTGGTCGGCATCGCCTGGCGGCCGCAGCAGAAGCTTAGCCCCCGCGACGACTTCCTCGCCATCCTGCGCGAGAGCGTCACGCTCATGGACGAGCGGCAGGTTCTGCCGTTTGCGCCAACACCGCCCAAGCCGACGCCCAGGTCGGCTCCCAGATCGTCGCCTACACCGAAACGTGCCGTCCGCGTCGCCGGATTGCAGCCCGGAGGATCCCCATGAACACAAACAGGATACAAGCGGCGCGCGGATTGCGGATCCGCTCGACACAGGATCTGGCGGCCGGTCTGTTCATGATCCTGCTCGCGGCCCTGGCCTTCTTCCTCGCCAGCGACCTTCCGCTCGGCACGCTGCGCCAGATCGGGCCCGGCATGCTGCCGAAGGCCTTCGCCGCGATCTGCGCCGGGCTGGGCGTGATGCTGGCCATTACCTCGATGAGCTATGAGGGAGAAAAGCTGTCGGGCTGGTCCTGGCGCGGCGTCATCTTCGTCCTCGGCGGCGCGGTGCTGTTCGGCCTCACGATCCGCGGCTTCGATCTCGGCCCGCTCAAGGTGCCGCAGCTCGGTCTCGTCGTCTCCGGTCCGATCGTCGTGCTCGTCTCCGGCATGGCCGCCGAGGACCGCAGCTGGAAGGAGCTGATCATCTTCGCGATCGCGATGACGGCATTCTGCGCGCTGCTGTTCAAATACGCGCTGGGTCTGCCGATCCCGCTCGCGCCCTGGCTGCTGGGGATCTGAGACAATGGAAGAGATCTTCGCCAATCTCGGCCTCGGCTTCGCCACGGTCTGGAGAATCGTCTGGTGGTCGCCACCCTTCCTCCAGGGCGTCACCTCCATCCCGATCCCGATCAACATCGTGCTCTGCTTCGTCGGCTGCCTCGTCGGCACGCTGATCGGCGTTCTGCCGGGCGTCGGCCCGATCGCCACCATCGCGATGCTGCTGCCGATCACCTTCGGGCTCGATCCGGTCGGCGCGCTGATCATGCTGGCCGGCATCTATTACGGCGCGCAATACGGCGGCTCGACCACGGCGATCCTGGTCAACATCCCCGGCGAGGCGACCTCGGTCGTCACGACGCTCGACGGCCACCAGATGGCCAAGCAGGGCCGCGCCGGCGTGGCGCTCGGCGTCGCGGCGCTCGGCTCCTTCTTCGCCGGCACGGTCGCGACGGTCGTCATCGCGGCGCTGGGCGCGCCCCTGACCAAGCTCGCCCTGCTGTTCGGCCCGGCCGAGTATTTCTCGCTGATGGTGATGGGCCTGTGCTTCGCCGTCGTGCTGGCGCGCGGCTCGATCCTCAAGGCCTTCTGCATGATCATGCTCGGCCTGCTGCTCTCGACCGTAGGCACGGACCTCGAGACCGGCCAGGAGCGCATGACCTTCGGCTTCCCGCCGCTGGCCGACGGCATCGACTTCGCCGTGCTGGCGATGGGCGTGTTCGGCTTCGCCGAGGTTTTGCGCAACCTCGAGAACCCGGAGACCCGCGACGTCGTGCGCACCAAGATCGGACGCCTGCTGCCGGACTGGAACGAGATCAGGCAGTGCATCAATCCGGTGCTGCGCGGCACCGGCGTCGGCGCGATCCTCGGCATCCTGCCGGGCAACGGCGCGGTGCTCGGACCCTTCGCCAGCTACACGATCGAGAAGAAGATCGCCAAGGACGGCTCCCGCTTCGGCAAAGGCGCGATCGAGGGCGTGGCGGGGCCTGAATCGGCCAACAACGCCGGCGCGCAGACCGCCTTCATCCCGCTCTTGACGCTCGGCATCCCGCCTAACGCGGTGATGGCGCTGATGGTCGGCGCGATGACGATCCACGGCATCATCCCCGGCCCGCAGGTCATGACCAAGAACCCGGACCTGTTCTGGGGCATGATCGCCTCGATGTGGATCGGCAACCTGATGCTGCTCGTCATCAACCTGCCGCTGGTCGGCCTGTGGGTGAAGCTCCTGCAGGTGCCCTACCGCCTGATGTTCCCGGCGATCCTGATCTTCTGCAGCATCGGCATCTACTCGGTGAACAACCAGCCGGTCGACGTCGCCTTCACGGCGCTGTTCGGCCTGTTCGGCTACGTCCTGATCAAGCTCGGCTTCGAGCCGGCGCCGATGCTGCTCGGCTTCGTGCTGGGCAAGCTGATGGAGGAGAAGCTCCGGCAGGCGCTGATCATCTCGCGCGGCTCGTTCATGACCTTCCTCGAACGGCCGATCTCGGCGGGCCTGCTGCTGGTCGCCGTCGTCGTCCTCGTCATCGCGCTGCTGCCGTCGATGTCGAGGAAGCGCGACGAGGTCTTCACCGAATGACGGGGTTGCCGGGAACCCGTCCCGACCCCAGTTTCCCCTTCAACCGATCTCAGGGAGGATCACGCATGAAGAAACTCACACTCGGCCTCGCCGCCGCCATCACGCTGGCTCTGTCCGGCGGCGCGCAGGCGCAGGCCTATCCGTCCCGCCCGATCACCATGATCGTGCCCTTCGCGGCGGGCGGACCGACCGACATCATCGCCCGCATCGTCGGCGACCACATGTCGAAGACGCTCGGCCAGCAGATCGTGGTCGAGAACGTCGCCGGCGCCGGCGGCACCACCGGCATCACCCGCGCGATGACGGCGACGCCCGACGGCTACACCATCGCCATGGGCCATCTCGGCACCTTCTCGGCCGCGCCCGCGACCTATCCCGGCCTGAAATACGATCCGATCAACGGCATGCAGCCGATCGGGCTCGCGGGCGGCACGCCGATCCTGATCGTCGCCAAGAAGAACTTTCCGGCCAAGGATCTGAAGGAGTTCGTCGCCGCCGTGAAGGGCGCGCCGGACAAGTTCAACGAGGCCCATGCCGGCGTCGGCTCCGTCTCCTGGACGACCTGCACCCTGCTCAAGGGTGTGCTCGGCGTGCCGAAGCTGAACGCCGTGGCCTATCGCGGCACGGGTCCGGCCCTGAACGATCTCGTCTCCGGGCAGATCGACTTCATGTGCGACCAGATCGTCTCGGTCTCCGAGCAGGTCAAGGCCGACACGATCAAAGCCTATGCCGTGGCCTCGGCCGAGCGCTCGCCGGCGCTGCCGAACGTGCCGACCACCAAGGAGGCCGGCCTGCCGGACTACCAGATCGAGGCCTGGAACGGCATCGCCGCGCCCAAGGGCACGCCGAAGGAGGCGGTCGACCGTCTCGTCGACGCGCTGAACAAGGCGCTCAACGACGAGCCGACCAAGAAGCGCCTGCTCGATCTCGGCGCGACGCTGCCGAGCGCCGAGGAGCGCACGCCCGCCGGCTTCCAGGCCCTGATCAAGCGCGACGCCGACAAGCTGACGCCGGTGCTGGCCGCCGCGCCGAAGTAGGCTTCGCGCCATATCCGAATGACGGAGGGCGCGCGTCGCGGGACGCGCGCCCTTTTTTCATTCCATATCGCCAACCTCCGCCGTCATCCCGGCAAGGGTCGCGGCCGCGCCGATCCGGGATGACGGGGTGGTGCCGGGATCAACGAAGGGCGTCACCCCGCCAGCACGCGCTGGGGCGGGAAGGTGATCTCGACCAGCGTGCCTTCCTTCTTGACGCTGGTGATCGTCATCGCGGCGCGGTTGGCCTCGACAAGCGCCTTGGTCAGCGGCAGGCCGAGCCCCGTGCCGCCGGCCCGCCGCGTCGCGGGCACCTGCCGGAACGGCTCCAAGGCGAGAGCGATCTCGTGGTCGTCCATGCCGATGCCGGTGTCGCGCACGCGCAGGATCGCCTCGCCCTTGTCGCCGAGCGCGGTCGAGACGATGACCTGCCCGCCGGCATCGGTGAACTTCACCGCGTTGGACAGAAGGTTGATCGCGATCTGGCGGATCGAGCGCTGGTCGGCGACGACCGGCGGCAGTTTCGGCGACAGGCCCGAGCGCAGCACGACGCGGCCGCGATTGGCCTCGCTCTGCAGCAGGCTCACGGTCGAGAGCGCGATCTCGTTCAGGTTGACGCTGACGAAGTCGAGATCGAGCTTGCCGGCCTCGATCTTGGCGAGGTCGAGCAGGTCGTTGACCAGGCTGATGACGTAGCCGCCCGAGGCGTGGATGTCGCGCAGATATTCCTTGTAGCGCTCGTTTCCGATCGGTCCGAAGCGCTCCTCCGCCATCACCTCGGCGAAGCCGATGATCGCGTTCAGCGGCGTGCGGATCTCGTGGCTGATCTTGGCCAGAACGTCGGATTTCTGGGCGCTGGCCTTCTCGGCCGCCTTGCGCGCCTCGACCAGGTCGCTCTCCGTCTTCTTCCAGGCGGTGATGTCGCGCAGCACGGCGCAGAAGCGGCGCTCCGCGCCATGCGCGATCTGCCCCATCGTCATGAACAGCGGGATGCGCCCGCCCTGGCGCACGCGGCCGACGACCTCGCGCCCGTCGTTCATCACCGAGGCGACGCCGCCGCCCTTCAGGCCCTCGAGATAGTCGAGCGCCGGGGCATGGCTTTCCGGGGCGAACAGCAGCGTGAAGAGTTCGCCCGTCACCTCGCGCTGGTCGTAGCCGAACAGCGCCTCGGCGGTGCGGTTGAGCGAGAGCATCCGGCCGCGCTCGTCGATGGTGACGACGCCGTCGGTCGCGGTGTCGAGCATCGCGACGAGTTCGCCGATGCGGGATTCGCGCGCATCGACATCGAGCCGCAGCGCCGAGACGCGGGCGGCGCTCTCGGCGTCCTCCGCCTCGAACTCGGCCGCGAGTTCCGCCGCCTCCGCTTCTTCCGGCGTCTGGACCTTGACCTCGCCGCCGCCATCGGGATGGCGGAAGGCCATCAGCGTCGCCGGTTCGCCCTGCCAGGACACGCTCGACAGCACGGCGTCGACGCTGACGAGATGGCCGAGCCGGTCGATCAGGATCATCGCGCCGCCATCGGTGCGGTTCGCGCCCTTGATCAGGCGGCTGACGCTGCCGCTCGCCGTGAGGTCGTCGAGATCGGCATAGTCGAGCAGATCGAGCAGCGTGCGGTTGGCGTAGAGCGCCTCGTCGCCGCGATTGACCAGCACCGCGACCGGCAGGCGGTCGAGCACGTCGGCATGGGAATTGGGCAGGCGCTGGCGGGGGGCATCGAGCGCCGACAGCGCAGCCGCGTCGAGCGCCAGCGCGTTGTCGTCGAGGGGCGCCGGCGCAGGAAGAGCGTCTTCCGCTTCGCCGGCGGGCGTCTCGTCGATCGCGACGGGCTGGGCCGGCATCTCCGGCGCAGGCGCTGGCGGCTCGCTCTCCTTCAGCCGCAGCGGCGCGGCCTGCGGCAGGCGCGGCGCCGGCTCGTCGTCGCCGGCGATGCGCGCGCCCAGCGCCTTGGCGATCTCGCGGAAGGCGTTGCGCTCGGCCGAGCTGAGATTTGGCTTGGACGGTTCGAGCACCGGCCGGACGGCGGTCAGGTGGCCGTTGCGCAACGGCACGATGTTGGTCGGGCCAGGCCGGGCAGGGGCTTCCGCGACGGGCGGACCGGCCGGCTCGTCGACGGCCGCGGCGGGTAGCTCCGGCTCGATCGTGGCGGCCGTGCCGCCACCGGCGTCGAACTCGTCCTCGGCGTCGGTCGGAGCCTCGTCCGAGACGACGATTTCCGCCGTCGCCGTCGCATCGGCGCTGTCCGACTGGATTTCGGTCGGCTCTTGCAGGCCAGGCAGCGGCGCGGCCAGGTCTTCCTCCGCGATCTCGGGCGCCGCGTCCTGCCCGGCCAGCGCGGTCGCAGGCGCGGGGAAGGGCTCGCGCTTCGTCAGACGGGCGAGGCCGAAGCCCCGAAAGCCCGAGAATTTGCGCGCGGCGTCGAGCGCCGGCACGCCGGAGAGCTCGACGCGCACACCTTCCTGTTCCGGCCCGATGCGCCAGAGCACGCCATGGCCGCTCCAGGTCGCCGTCCCGGCAAGGCGCGCGAGCAGCCCGCCATCGCGGTCGATGATCTCGGCGTCGAGCAGATCCCGCCAGCTTCGGCCGGGCAGCGCGGCTGCCGCGGCGGGGCCGACCAGCGTGGCGATGTCGGGCGAGACGCTGGTCAGACGGCCGGCGGCGTCGCTCTGCCAGAGGAAGCGCGCCAGCGCGCGTCTGGGCGGGGCGGGCGCGGCATCGGCCGCCGACACGGCGGCTTCGATCGGCGCGGATTGGTCGGGCGCGGGCTCGGCGGCTTCCGTCGCGATAACCGGCTCGGTCGTGTCGGGGTCCGGCACGGCGACGCCGAGCCGGCGCAGCTCTGCGCTCGGCACGGCGATCGCCAGCACGGCCTGGCCGTCATCGCCATCGAGCAGGCGGCAGCCGCAGGTCACGGGCATCGCCGCGAAGCCGGAGGTCAGCCTGAGCCGTTCGAGGCGCACGGCGGCGCGCGAGGCGAGGCCGCCGGCGAGAAGCGCGAGCCGCTGCCGCGTCGCGGCCGGCAGCTCGGCGTCGAGCCCGTCGCGGCCCAGAAGCGCGAGTCCGGCGGCGTTTGCATGGCTGGCCCGGCCGCGCCCTGCGTCCCAGATCAGCAGCGCGCCGCCGGCGGCGAAGCCCGCGAGCCCGGCATCCCGCGCCGCGGCGGCGCCGATCCGCGCCCAGTCCTGTCCGGCTCCGCTCATGACCGCCCGTCGCCCGTTCGATTTAGCCGATATGGCTAACAACTGTTTAATACCCTCGGGCGGATTGCAAATCCATGGAACCCCGCCGGCCCTCCCGCGTCTCCTTTAAACAGCGTTAACGTGCGGGCGCCCTTGATGCGCGCGCTGTTGTCATCGCATTGCAACAATGATATTGCAGCGCACAATCGCCGTTGAGCGATGGATCCAGACGACCGGAGGAAGACCCGATGAATGGCAAGATCCCCTACGAGGTTCCGACCGAGATGCGCGAATTCGCCGAGAAGAGCGTCGATCAGGCCCGCAAGGCGTTCGACGGTTTCATCGGCGCCGCTCAGAAGGCCGTCGACTCCGCCCATGGCTCGGCCGAAACGGCCCGCGTCAACGCGCAGGACGCGACCCGCAAGGCGATGAGCTATGCCGAGACCAATGTCGCGGCCGCCTTCGACCTCGCCCAGAAGCTGGTCAAGTCCAAGGACATGACCGAGGTCATGCAGCACCAGTCCGAATTCCTGAAGTCGCAGATGGCTGCGCTTCAGACCCAGTTCAAGGACATGGGCGCGGCAGCCCAGGACGTGGCGGGCAAGGCTGCCGAGACGGCCGCCAAAGCCACCAAGATGAGGTGACCGCCAAGATGAGGCGGGCCGTCGCATGGCGCGCCAGCGCCGTGCCCCGGCCACGCTCGTGAATTGCCGGCTCGGCCGGGCAGTCCGCCCGGCCACGAGCCGTTCGATCGCAGAAGGAGAACCGTGATGGCCAATCCCGCCGACGCCAAGCCCGCTCCGGGCAAGGCCCCCGCCAAGGCGCCGATCAGCCTGGCGCCCGTGACTGCGATGTCCCGCCCGGTCGCCGCCGATCCGGTTCCGGCCGCGCCGGTTCCGGCCAAGCCCGTCGGGAGCAAGCCTGCCCCGGCTCCGGTCGCCGCAGCCACGCCAGTCGCGAAGCCTGCGCCTGTCGTTCAGGCTTTGCCCAAGCCGGTCGCGGCCGCGCCCGCCCAGACCGCCGCGCCCGCGTCGAAGGTCGAGGCCGCTCCGGCCAAGGCTGCCGCTGCGCCCGCCAAATCGACCAGGCCCGCCAAGACGAAATCGGCCAAGCGCGTCGCACCCGCCGGCTTGGCGTCCCCCGCCGCGAAGGTCGCCAAGGCCTCGGAATCCGTGGCGAAGGCCGTGACGTCCGCTCCCGCCAAGGCGGTCGAGAGCGCCACGCCGGTGGTGGCCGCAAGCGTCGCCGCTAGCCGGAAGGCCACCAAGGTCGCCGGGACCGTCGCCGCGAAGTCGGTCGCCGTGGCGAAGGACGTCGCCAAGGCCGCTCCGGCCATCGTTGCGTCCGCCAAGGCCGCTGCGCTCGCCAGGCCCGCCACGCCGGCGCCGCCGGAGATGCCGAACCTCATCGGCGCGATGCTGAGCCAGACGCTGACGCTGACCAGGACCGTCGGCGCGTTGCAGGCGAAGATGCTCGACCATGCCTGCGCCGAGTTGAAGGCCAGGCTCGGCGAGGCCGAGACGCTGGCGCTCACCGACAGCGCCGCCGACGCGGTCGCGCTTCAGGCCAGGGCGGTCCGCCGCGGCTACGAGGCGCATGCCGCGCATCTCAGGGAGATCGCGCGGATCGCCGGCTCCTCCCTGCGCGCCGGCTGACGGGACGTGCGCGCTCGCCGCGAGGCTTGCCGGAATCGCCGCGATTACGCGGTTGCAATCGGGCGGCGTCGGTTCTAGGTTCCGCGCCGTCGCGGACCATGTCCTTCGGGCCGGTCGCCAGGGTGCGGCATGCAGCCATAGCTCAGTTGGTTAGAGCGCTAGATTGTGGATCTAGAGGTCCCCCGTTCAAGCCGGGGTGGCTGTACCACCCGGATATCGGCAAGGCGCGGCGCGCCGCTCTTGAAGCCTGAAACCCGTATCGCCATGTATCCCTTGCGCGGAGGGGTTCGCCCTCCGCTCCGGGGCGCTGCGGCCAGCGGGCTCCGGATGTTTCCGGAGGCGCCTTTCGGGGGCTTCTCAATGACGCGCACGCCAAGCCTGTCCCATCCTTTCCTGCTCGGATTCGACGATATCGAGCGGGCGCTGGAGCGGGTCGCCAAGGGCGGCAGCGAAGGCTATCCGCCCTACAACATCGAGCGGCTGGTCAGGACCGAGGACGAACCCGACCGGCTCAGAATCACCCTCGCCGTCGCCGGTTTCGCGCGCGACCAGCTCGAGATCACCCTGGAAGAGAACCAGCTCTGCATTCGCGGCCGCCAGAGCGAAGACAAGAACCGGCAGTTCCTGCATCGCGGCATCGCCGCGCGCCAGTTCCAGCGGGCCTTCCTGCTGGCCGACGGCATGCAGGTGCTGGGGGCCGATCTCTCGAACGGCCTGCTCGCGATCGATCTCGTGCGGCCGGAACCTGAACGGCTCATCCGGCGTATCGATATCGTGAGCCGGGATTGAAGCGACGGCGCCAAAATCATGAGCCCGGATTTTGCTTCCGTTCATGATCGCCGTCGTAGACTGGAAGCTCGCCATTCGCACTGCTCTGAAGGAGGGCGCGATGAACGAAGACAGAGACCTGATCCAGGCCAGCCCGCTGACCCCGGCCGAATTCGCCGCGCTCGGCACGGGCGAGGTCGCCTATCTCAAGCCGATGAGCTCGGAAGAGCTCGTGCGGATCTTCCCGCAGGCGCCTCAGATCAAGCCCGGCCTGCAGCTCTTCGCGCTGCTCTCGGCCGATGGCGCGCCGATCCTGGTGACCGATTCGCGCGAGGCCGCGACCGCCAACGCCTGGGAACACGATCTCAGGATGGTCAGCGTCCATTGACGCTGTCGTCGGCCGGGGGGCGTCAGGCTGGTCGCGCGACTTGGGCGACCGCGTCCTGAAGGCGGGCGATGTCGGCCGGGCCGGAGAGACGGTGATCGCCGTCCTTGATCAGCGTGAGCACGACCGGATCGCAGCCGAGATGCTCGACCAGCCTGAGCGCGTGGCGCCACGGAACGTCGGGATCGGCCATCCCCTGCAGGATATGCACCGGGCAGCCGGTCCTGATCTCGCTTCCGAACATCAGGTTGCGGCGTCCGTCCTCGATCAGCGCCCGCGTGATCGGGGTCGGATCGGGCGAATACTTGGACGGCCTCATCCAGACGCCGTCGCGCATGATCGTCTCGCGGACGCCGTCCGGCATCTGCGCCCACATCAGCTCCTCGGAGAAGTCGACCGCCGGCGCGATCAGCACCATGCCGGCGGGCGCGGTCGCGGCGTCGATCATCTGGCGCGCGGCGAGCAGCGCGATCCAGCCGCCCATCGAGGAGCCGACCAGAACCGGCGGCCGCCGGCAATGGGCGGCGATGACGGCGAGCGCGTCGTCGCGCCAGTCCGACAGGGTCCAGCGCGCGAAATCGGCCCCGCTCTCGCCATGGCCGGCATAGTCGAAGCGCACGAATCCGCGCCCGTTGGCGCGCGCCCAGTCGGACAGCGCCTCGGCCTTGGTCGCGCGCATGTCGGAGCGGAAGCCGCCGAGCCAGACCACGGGCGGGCCGTCGCCGGTCTGGACCAGGCAGGCGAGCCTGCGCCGTCTGTCGCCTTGCCCGGTCTCCAGCCATTGCGGCGGCTCGCGCTCCACGTTCAAATCTCCTGTGGCGAATCCGCCCTGCATCGCGAATTTCGGCTGCGGCGGCAAGGCGCGCGTGGTCATATCGTCGACGAACCAGCGAGTATCCTGATCACGTGAACCCTTCCATGCAGCCCGGCGCGCATCTGACGCTGCCCTCGACCGAGACCCATCCGCTCAGCGGCCGCACCATCCTGCAGATCATCCCCGATCTCGATGCTGGCGGGGCCGAGCGCACCGCGGTCGACATCGCCAAGGGCCTGACCGATGCCGGCGCGCGCGCGCTGGTCGCGACCGAAGGCGGCCGGCTCGTCGCCGAGCTCCAGGCCAAGGGCGGTGTCTGGCTGCCTTTTCCTGCGGCGTCGAAGAACCCGCTCGCCATGGCGCTGAATGTCGGCCGGCTGGCCAGGCTCTGCCGCGACGAGGGCGTCGAGCTGATCCATGCCCGCTCGCGCGCGCCGGCCTGGGTGGCGCTGGCGGCGGCGCGGCGGCTCAGGCTGCCTTTCGTCACGACCTATCACGGCTCATACGCCAGCCGCTCGACGGTGAAGGCGCTCTACAACTCGGTGATGGCGCGCGGCGACGTGGTGATCGCCAACTCCGCCTATACCGCCGCGCTGATCCTGGCCAAGCACGGCTTCGCCCGCGACCGCATCCGCATCGTCCATCGCGGCACCAATTTTTCCGCTTTCGCGCCGGCGGCCGTCGGTCCCGAGCGCATCCAGGCGCTGCGCAAGGCCTGGGGCGTCGAGCCGCATCAGCGCATCGTGCTGCTGCCCGGCCGGCTGACCGGCTGGAAGGGCCAGCGCGTGCTGATCGAGGCCGCCCGCATCCTGCGCGACGGCGGCGACAGCGACACCGCCTTCATCCTGGCTGGCGATCCGCAGGGGCGCGACGGCTACGTCAAGGAGCTCGACCAGCAGATCGCCGCCGCCGACCTGAAGGACCGCGTCAAGCGCGTCGGCCACTGCGCCGACATGCCGGCCGCGCTGCTGGCGGCGGCGATCGTGGCTGTGCCCTCGACCGAGCCCGAGGCCTTCGGGCGCGTCGCGGTCGAGGCGCAGGCGATGGGCGCGCCGGTCGTCGTCTCCGATCTCGGCGCGGTGCCCGAGACGGTGCTCGCCCCGCCGCGGACCCCGCCTTCCGAGCGCACCGGCTGGCGCGTGCCGGCCGGCGACGCCGCGGCGCTGGCGGCGGCTCTCACCGAGGCGCTCAGCCTGCGGCCATCGGCCCGCGACGCGCTCGCGCGCCGGGCCCGCCTGCATGTCGAGCAGCATTTCTCGCTGGAGACGATGGTGTCGGAGACGCTCGACGTCTATTGCGCCCTGCTGGAGAGATAGGGCGGTCGGCGATAGGCAGTCGGGTCTATTGCATCGGCTGCCGTATTGCCGACTACCCTACTGCCCTCTTCCGGGTTTCCATTGACATCGCGCCTCTTTGTGCAATGTGTCTGCCCAGCGGCGCGCAACGCGCCAATCACAGGAGAATACCCCCATTCGTCGTCCTTTCCGTGCTGCCCCGACCCCGACCAAAGACGGCCCGCGCTCCAACCGCGACATTCGCGGCGTCCGAGATGTCCAGCTCATCGACGATGCCGGCGCCAATCGCGGCGTGGTCTCGTTCTTCGAGGCCCTGAAGATTGCCGAGGATGCCGGCCTCGACCTGGTCGAGATCGCCCCCAACTCCGTGCCTCCGGTCTGCAAGATCCTCGATTACGGCCGCTTCCGCTTCCTCGAGCAGAAGAAGGCGGCCGAGGCGCGCAAGAAGCAGCGCACGATCGAGATCAAGGAGATCAAGCTCCGGCCGGGCATCGACAAGCACGATTACGACGTCAAGATGAAGGCCATGCACGGCTTCTTCGAGGAGGGCGACAAGGTCAAGGTGACCCTGCGCTTCCGCGGCCGCGAGATGGCCCACCAGGATCTCGGCGTGAAGGTGCTCGAGCGCGTCAAGGGCGATCTCGCCGAGGTCGCCAAGGTCGAGAGCGACTGGCAGCTCGAAGGCCGCCAGATGGTGATGGTGCTCGCGCCGAAATGACGTGGCGCTGGTCGCGCCAGGGGCATATGTTTCATCGTGATGAGCAGGCTGCGTCAGGCTGCGGCCAGACCGAGCAGGCTGCGCGCCTCGGCCACCGTCGCCGGCCGGCGGCCATAGTCCGGGCAGAGCTCGACGACGCGTTTCACCAACGCGGCGTTGGACGGGGCGAGCGTTTCGCGGTCGAGCCGGACATTGTCCTCGAGCCCGGTGCGGCAATGGCCGCCGAGTTCCAGCGACCAGCGGTTCAGCGTGATCTGGTCGCGCCCGATGCCGGCCCCGGTCCAGGTCGCGTCGGGGCTAAGCCGCTTCAGGGTCGCGACGTAGAACTCGAAGCTCGCGCGGTCGACCGGCATGGCGTTCCTGACGCCCATGACGAACTGGACATGCAGCGGCCCCCTGATCGCGCCGGCGACGTTCATCTCGACCGCCTTGAACAGCATCGACAGGTCGAAGGCCTCGATCTCCGGCTTGACGCCATGGGCGAGCATCTCGCTGGCCAGCCAGTCGACCAGCTCCGGGCTGTTCTCGTAGACCCGGGTCGGAAAATTGCACGACCCTGTCGAGAGCGAGCACATGTCGGGCTTGAGCGGGATCATGCCGCCGCGCTCGCGTCCCGCGCCGGAGCGTCCGCCGGTCGAGAGTTGCACGATGATGCCGGGACAGTGCTTGCGCAGTCCCTCCAGCAGGCGGCCGAAGCGCTCGGGGTCCGAGGTTGGCGCGCCCTCGTCGGTGCGGACATGGCAATGCGCCAGCGTCGCCCCGGCCTCGAACGCTTCCTGCGTGGATTCGACCTGCTCGGAGATCGAGATCGGCACCGCGGGATTGTCTCGCTTGGTCGGGAGCGAGCCTGTGATGGCGACGGTGATGATGCAGGGGGTCATGCGTTTTCCATGCTGAGTTCGACGGCCCGCCGGCTTATCCGAAGACGGCGAGGCGCAGGCCAAGCGCGATCAGGACGACGCCCATGACGATGTCCAGGCCCGATTTCGCCCGGACATAGGCCCGGTTCACCATGGGCACGGTAAAGAACAGCGCCACCGCGATCCACCAGGCCGTCGAGACCACGACCACCACGGCGACGGCGGCCCAGAACAGCCAGCCCGGCGCGCCGGCCGGAATCATCACGCCGAACAGGCTGGCGTAATAGGCGACGACCTTGGGGTTGGTGATGTTGGTCAGGTAGCCGGCGCGCACCGCCTCCAGCCCGGACTCCGGCTCGGCGGCGGCATGAGATGCGGCCGCTCCTCCGTTTTGAAAGGTCGCGATCAGCAGCTTCGCGCCGAGATAGATCAGATAGGCAGCGCCGGCGATCTGCAGGGAGCGATAGGCCAGCGGAAAGCTCGCCAGCAGCGTGCCGAGGCCGGCCGCCGCGGCAAATGCCCAGGTCAGCGTCGCCAGCACGACGCCGAGCGTCAGCAGAAGCCCGGCCCGGCGGTCGCCTCTCACCGCATAGCTCATCACGACCGCGAAGGTCGGCCCGGGGCTCGCGATCGCGAGGAGATGGATCGCCGCGATGCTCGCGAGAATGGCAAGCTGATTCATGAATGCTGGATTCCCCGCCTTGTCACCGCATCGGCGGGTCTCGCGCCGATCATGTCAAGTCGTGACGGATGCTTGCCACCCCCCGCCTTTTCTGTCATACGCGCGTCCTTCGATCGCCCGGCTGATAAGGGCTGCCGTGGCGATCGTTCTTTGCTTCCAGCAAGCAAGATTGAAGCGGCGCAACTCGCGCGCTCGCGACCTATGAGGAGCCGAAATGCCCAAGATCAAGACGAAGTCGAGCGCCAAGAAGCGCTTCAAGATCACCGGAACCGGGAAGGTGCTCTACGCACAGGCCGGCAAGCGTCACGGGATGATCAAGCGGACCAACAAGCAGCTCCGCAATCACCGCGGCACCAACGTCCTCTTCGAGGGCGATGCGGCCAACGTGAAGAAATACTTCCTCCCCAACGGCTGACGCCCCTAACCTTCCGGAGATCACCACATGGCTCGCGTGAAACGGGGCGTAACGTCCCATGCCAAGCACAAGAAGACACTGAAGTCCGCCAAGGGTTTCTATGGCCGCCGCAAGAACACGATTCGCGCCGCGAAGGCCGCCGTCGATCGCTCGATGCAATACGCCTATCGCGACCGAAAGAACCGGAAGCGCTCGTTCCGCGCGCTCTGGATCCAGCGCCTCAACGGCGCGGTGCGCGAGCATGGCCTCGTCTATTCGGCCTTCATCAACGGCCTGACCAAGGCCGGGATCGAGCTCGACCGCAAGACCCTGTCGGCGATGGCGATCGACGATGCGGCCTCGTTCGCCGCCGTGGTCGAGACGGTCAAGGCCGCGCTCGCCGCCGCCGAGCCGAAGGCCGCCTGAGGGTTTTCGCCTTCATCTGACTGAAAAAGGCCGGCGGTGACGCCGGTCTTTTTTGTTGGTCGTTGGCCGGGACTACCCCCGCAGCGTCGCCCCGTGGCGCTTCGCCATCTCGGCGACGATCCTGCCGCCGACCGCCTCGATCTCGGCCTCGGTCAGCGTCTTCTCCTTCGGCTGCAGCGTCACCGCCAGCGCGACCGATTTCTTGCCGGCCTCGACGCCCGGCCCCTCGTAGAGATCGAAGACCGAGACGTCCGCGATCAGCGCGCGGTCGATGTTCTGCGCCGTTTTCAGCATGTCGCCGGCCGCGACCGACGTCTCGACGATGAAGGCGAAGTCGCGGGTCACCGGCTGGAAGCCCGACAGCATGAGCTTCGGCTTGACCTTGGTCGGCCTGTATTTCGGCAGCGGCAAGGCATCGAGATGGATCTCGAAGGCGACCAGCGGACCCTTGACGTCGAGCGCCCTGAGCGCCCTGGGATGGACTTCGCCGAAGGCGCCGATCACGCCCTTGGGCCCGAAGCGCAAGGTGGCCGAGCGGCCGGGATGGGCCCAGTCGGGTCCGCCCGCGACGATCTGCAGGCCGCCGACCGGCACGCCGAGACCAGCCAGCAGGCCCATGACATCGGCCTTGGCGTCGAGCGCGTCCGCGGGCTTGCCCGCACCGTCCCAGTGCCGGCCGACGCCCTCCAGCCGCGCCGCGCCCCGGCGCAGGCCGGCAGCCGCGATCAGTTGGCCCTCGGGCTCGTCGCTCTGGAACACCTGGCCGACCTCGAACAGCGCGACCTCGCCGATGCCGCGGTCGGCATTGGCCTGGCTCGCCTTGATAAGCCCCGGCAGCAGCGAGGGCCGCATGTCGGAGAGATCGGCCGCGATCGGGTTGGCGAGCGCGAGCTGGCGCGAGCCGCCGCCGAAGAGTTGCGCCGCATCATGGGCGATGAAGGACCAGGTCACGGCCTCGACCATGCCGCGGCTCGCGAGCAGACGCTTGGCGAGGCGCGTGCGCTTCTGCGGCACGGTCAGGACCGGCTTGACCACCTCGCCCCTGATCCGGGGAAGCGGCGTCGAGACGACGCGGTCGAGCCCGGCGATGCGCAGGATCTCCTCGACCAGATCGGCCTTGCCGCCGACATCGCCGCGCCAGGACGGGGCCGTGACCTCGACCCGCTCGCCCGCGCCCGAAACGTGGAAGCCGAGCGAGGTCAGGGCGAGCTTCATCTCGACCTGCGGCAGATCGAGCCCGGTCAGGCGCTTGACCTCGGACCAGGGGAAATCGATCGCATGAGCGTCTTCGGGCAACTCGCCGGCGAAGACCATCTCGGAGGCTTCGCCACCGCAAAGCTCGATGATCATCGCGGTGGCGAGATCGAGCCCCGGCCGGCAGAAATCGGGATCGACACCGCGCTCGAAGCGGTAGCGCGCATCGGAGTTGATGCCGAGCGCGCGGCCCGAGCGGGCGATGTTGAGCGGGCTCCAGAGCGCGCTCTCGACCAGCACGTCGACCGTGTGCTCGTCGCAGCCCGACGCCTCCCCGCCCATGATGCCGGCTAGCGACTCGACGCCGTGGTCGTCGGTGATGACGACCTGTTCGTCGGAGAGCGCATAGGTCTTGCCGTCGAGCGCGAGGATGCTCTCGCCGTCCCTCGCCCGGCGCACCACGAGATCGCCGCTGACCTTGGCGGCGTCGAAGACGTGCAGCGGCCGGTTGCGGTCGAAGGTCATGAAGTTGGTTATGTCGACGAGCGCGTTGATGGGGCGAAGCCCGATCGCGCGCAGCCGCGCCTGCAGCCACTCCGGCGAAGGGCCGTTCCTGACCCCGCGCACCAGCCTGAGCGCGAAGGCGGGGCAGAGCGCATTGTCCTCGGGCGCGAAGTCGAGCGTCACGGTGACGGGGCAGGGGAACGAGCCCCGGATCGGCTTGACCGAGGGCGTCGTCAGCGCGCCGAGGCCGGCGGCGGACAGGTCGCGCGCGACGCCCGCGACGCCGAGCGCATCGGCGCGGTTGGGCGTCACCGCGATCTCGATCACGGCGTCGTCGAGGCCGGCATAGCGCGCATAGGGCTGGCCGACCGGCGCGTCGTCGGGCAGGTCGATGATGCCGTCATGGTCCTCGGAGATTTCGAGCTCGGCCGCCGAGCACAGCATGCCGTTGGACTCGACGCCGCGGATCACGCCCTTGCCGAGCGTGATGTCCTTGCCGGGGATGTAGGTTCCGGGCGGAGAGAACACGCTCTTCATGCCGGTGCGGGCGTTCGGCGCGCCGCAGACGACCTGCACCGGCTGGCCTGCTCCCGTATCGACCATGCAGACGCGCAGGCGGTCGGCATTGGGATGCGGCTTCGCCTCGATGACGTAAGCAATGGTGAAGGCCGACAGCGCCTTCGCCTTGTCCTCGACGCCCTCGACCTCGAGCCCGACCCGGGTCAGGGTTTCGGTGATGGTGTCGAGGGTGTCGGTGGTGTCGAGATGGCTCTTGAGCCAGGAATGCGTGAATTTCATGCGTTTGTCTTCTTCAATGGCGAAGGGCAAAGTACGCTTACCGACTTCTGGCAAGCAGTCCCGCTACGATCAGACGACGTTGCGCCTTATTAAGGCCGCGAACCGCGACAATGGCTTCTTTCGCCAAAATGATGAGTTCTTGAACTTCAATCTTGCCCAGCAGGAAAGGCTGTGGATCGTAATCGGCCTTAAGCCGCTCTTGCTGAAGGCGGGCAAGCGTTGCCGCGACAGATCTGACTTGCATGTCATTCACAAGTTTCAATCTTTTCGCGAGCGATGCATGATCAGGAAAACGGTATACCTGTTCGTACACGTCCCAAGGCGCGCCGCCTCCGACTGTTTGGTCGGCAAAAACTTCGAGAAGGGCGTGGAAGAGTGCATAATAGGCAGTCGATGTGGCGCGGCGCATGGAGACTTGTTGGGGACGACCTTTGTCTCGATATGTCAGATCAAGAGCTAGGCGCAGCATATCGTCTATCATGCACGACGCCTGGGACGCGGGGGTTCAACATCTTCCGGATACTCGTCGTGCGGCCACTTCGGCGAAATATAGGGAAAGCGTGCTTCGCCTTGCGCTTCCAGCGCAGTCAATACGGCGAGATGCATGTCGCTGAAGCGCTTACCAAGAGTCGTCGGCGCGTCCTCCGTTAGAAAAACGTCAACGAAAATCGCCGGTTCGCCCAATTGATTATCTTCGAAACGCGTCTCGACGACATCGACGATTCCGCCGAGCTTGGCTTTGACAGTCGTTTCGATCACGGCCTCGAGTTCCCGAGTCGCCGCCTCGCTCATGAAGACCATGATCAACTCCTCAGGCTTCGACATGCTCGGTTTTCGTCCGCAAAGCGGTGACGCTGCTATTTCTATCACCCCTGACCATCGCGTCGCAAACTTAACGCCGCCGCCGGCGCCACGGCGTTCAGCTCGTCCGCCCCATCCGTCTTGATCTTCATCGCGTTCCCGCGCCAGCTCACCTCGCCGGCAAGGAAGGCGTAGGCCCAGATGCCCGGAAAGACGATGTCGCGGACGAGCATGGCCGCCGGCATCCGCCAGGACGAATACCAGCCGACGCCCGCCGCCAGCGCCATCTCGGCGATATACCAGGGCAGCAGCACGAGCAGCGGCCCAAGCCAGGCCGACAGCCCGAAGGCGGGCGCGGCGAAGGCGGCCAGCAGCACGGGCAGCAGCGGCCCGGACAGGATCTCCGGCGCGAAGAAGGGCAGGAACGTCACGCGCCTCAGCCGCGCCCAGCGGAACTGGCGCTGCACCACGTCGCGTAGCGTGCGCGCGCCGAGCGGCTGCTCGAAGGGCTGGCCGACGAGATGCACGTGCCTGCCGGCGCGGCGCACCAGTTTGGTCGCGGCCGCATCCTCCGCGATCTCGTCGGCGAGCGCGGCTATGCCGCCACTGGCGTCGAGGAAGGGCTTGTTCCAGAGCATCGACTTGCCCTGCGCGAAGCCGAAGCCGAGCGCCTCGCCGGCATATTGCCAGCGCGCCTGGAAGGTGTTGAGGAAGGCGCATTCGACCTCGGCGCCGAAGTCGAACGGCCGCGAGCCCGCCGGCGTCGAGCAGACGAGGCCGGTATCCGGCCGCCACGAGGCCAGCATGCGCTGGATGTAGTCCTTCGGCATCAGCACGTTGGAGTCGGCGAGGATGACCCATTCGGTCGCGGCCGCCTCCCAGCCCTTGACGCAGTTGTTGAGCTTGGGATTGGCGCTGACCGCGACGTCGCCGACGATCAGGCCGACCTGCTCGGCCCCGAAGCGGCCGATCAGCTCCTCGACCAGCGGCACGATCGGGTCGTCGGCGTCGGCGACGCAGATCAGCGTCCGGTAGCGCGGATAGTCGAGCGTCAGGCCCGAGGTCAGCGTCTCGCGGCTGAACGCCTCGATGCCGCACACCGGCCGCACGATCGTCACCGCCGGCAGCGCGTCGAGCACGGCCGATCCGGTGTCCTGGCGGCGCAGGCGCACGAAGGCGACCGCCTGGCAGAGCAGGTTCGTCGCGACAAGCAGCGCCGCGAACAGGCCGGCCCAGACCGCGCCGCTCATGCCGGAATCCTCCCTGCGCTCACGACGACAATCCGCCCGTCAGCGTCGGCAGGTCGAGCGGGCGGAAGCCGTAATGCTGCAGCCAGCGCACATCCGCCTCGAAGAAGGGGCGCAGGTCCGGCATGCCGTATTTCAGCATGGCGATGCGGTCGATGCCCATGCCCCAGGCGAAGCCCTGATAGACTTCCGGGTCGAGCCCGCAGTTCTTCAGCACGTTCGGATGGACCATGCCGCAGCCGAGGATCTCGAGCCAGTCCTCGCCCTCGCCGAAGCGGATCTCGCCGCCCTTGCGCGAGCACTGGATGTCGACCTCGACCGAAGGCTCGGTGAAGGGGAAGAAGGACGGCCGGAAGCGCATCTTGACCTCGTCGATCTCGAAGAACGCCTTGCAGAATTCCTCCAGCACCCATTTCAGGTGGCCCATATGGGCGCGCTCGTCGATCACCAGGCCCTCGACCTGGTGGAACATCGGCGTATGGGTCTGGTCGGAATCCATCCGGTAGGTCCGGCCCGGGCAGATCACGCGGATCGGCGGCTCCTGCGCGATCATGGTGCGGACCTGCACCGGCGAGGTATGGGTGCGCAGCAGCTTGCGCTCGCCGTTGGAGTCGGGCGCGAAGAAGAAGGTGTCGTGCATCTCGCGGGCCGGGTGGCCGACGGGGAAGTTGAGCTTGGTGAAGTTGAGGTCGTCGGTCTCGACATCGGGCCCTTCCGCCACCGCGAAGCCCATGTCGCCGAAGATCGCGGTGATCTCGTCGATGACCTGGCTGATCGGGTGGATGCGTCCGCGCTGTTCCGGCCCCTCGCGCACCGGCAGCGAGATGTCGATGGTCTCGGCCGCCAGCCTGGCCTCCAGCGCCGCGTGGCCGAGCGCGTCCTTGCGGCTGGCGAGCGCGGCCTGGACCTTGTCGCGCAGGCCGTTGATCAGCGGTCCCTTTTCCTTGCGCTCCTCCGGCGCCATCGCGCCGAGCGTCTTCAGCAGGCCCGAGATCGAGCCGGCCTTGCCGAGCGCCGCGATCCTGAGCCGTTCGAGGCCCGCCTCGTCCTGCGCCGCGCCGATATCGCCGAGAAGCGTGGCGCCCAGGGTGTCGATGTCGTTCATGCCTGCTCTGGTCCGTTTGCGAGGCACCTTCTAGGGTGTCGTCAGCGCCGATGCTAGAGGCATCCTGCGCCGGCCCCGGCCTGCCGCGCCGCTGCGACAGGCCTCCTCGCTATTGATCAGGATTGTGAAATAATCCGCAGGCGCAATCCAAGACATTTCAGGCTACCTCGCCTGTCATTGTTGCAAGCGTCGGGTCCGATGAGTCTCACCGAAGTGCCAGTCGAGGACGGCCTCTTCCCCGGCTTTCGCCTGCTCGACATCGCGACGTCGGGCGCGCGCATCCGCGTCCGCACCGGCGGGGAGGGCCCGCCGCTGCTCCTGCTGCACGGCTATCCGCAGACGCACGCGCTCTGGCACAAGGTCGCCGAGCGGCTGAGGGACCGCTTCACGCTCGTCTGCGCCGATCTGCGCGGCTATGGCGACAGCGACAAACCCGCGACCGATGCCGAGCACTTCCCCTATTCCAAGCGCGCCATGGCGCTTGACATGGCTCAGGTGATGAGCGCGCTCGGCCATGAACGCTTCTGCGTCGGCGCGCATGATCGCGGCGCGCGCGTCGGCCATCGCCTGGCGCTCGACCATGCCGGGCGCGTGACCAAGCTCGCGACGCTCGACATCGCGCCGACCCGCGAGATGTATGCCGGCACGAGCGACGCCTTCGCCCGGGCCTATTGGCACTGGTTCTTCCTGATCCAGCCCGCGCCGTTTCCCGAGCGGATGATCGGCGCCGATCCGAAGGCCTACTGGCTGAAGAAATGCGGCTCCGGCTCGGCGGGCCTGTCGCCCTTCGCGCCGGAAGCGCTGGAGCACTATCTGCGCTGCTTCGCCGACCCCGCCACGATTCACGGCAGCTGCGAGGATTATCGCGCGGCGGCCGGCATCGATATCGCCCATGACGATGCCGATGGCGGCCGCAAGCTGACGCAGCCGCTGCTCGCGCTCTGGGGCGAGCACGGCGTCATCGGCGAATGCTTCGATCCGTTGGCGCTCTGGCGGCTGCGCGCCGGGGACGTGCGCGGTCATGCCCTTCCCGGCGGGCATTACCTCGCCGAAGAACTGCCCGATCTCGTCGCGGCCGAATTCGCCGCGTTTTTTGGAGAACAGCCATGACCGGAACCAACCGTGTCCATCGCATCGCCGTGATCGCCGGCGACGGCATCGGCAAGGAGGTGATGCCCGAGGGCCTGCGCGTTCTCGAGGCCGCCTCGAAGCGCTACGGCTTCGAACTCAGGCTCGACACGTTCGATTTCTCCTCCTGCGACTACTACGCCAGGCACGGCAAGATGCTGCCCGACGACTGGAAGGACCGGATCGGCGGCCATGACGCGATCTTCTTCGGCGCGGTCGGCATGCCGGCGCAGGTGCCCGACCACATCTCGCTCTGGGGCTCGCTCCTGCTGTTCCGGCGCGAATTCGACCAGTACGTCAACCTGCGCCCGGTGCGGCTGATGCCCGGCGTGCCCGGCCCGCTGGTCGGCCGCAAGCCCGGCGACATCGACTTCTTCGTCGTGCGCGAGAACACCGAGGGCGAGTATTCTTCCGTGGGCGGGCGTATGTATGCCGGCACCGGGCGCGAGATCGTCATCCAGGAGACGGTGATGAGCCGGGTCGGCGTCGACCGCGTGCTGAAATACGCCTTCGAGCTGGCGATGCGCCGTCCGCGCAGGAAGCTGACCTCGGCGACCAAGTCGAACGGCATCTCGATCACGATGCCGTACTGGGACGAGCGGGTGAAGGAGATGGCGAAGGCCTATCCCGACATCGCCGTCGACCAGTATCATATCGACATCCTGACCGCGCATTTCGTGCTCAATCCGGACCGCTTCGACGTCGTCGTCGCCTCGAACCTGTTCGGCGACATCCTGTCGGATCTGGGGCCGGCCTGCACCGGCACAATCGGCATCGCGCCGTCCGGCAACATCAACCCGACCGGCGAGCATCCCTCGCTGTTCGAGCCGGTCCACGGCTCGGCTCCGGACATTGCCGGGCTGGGCGTCGCCAACCCGGTCGGCCAGATCTGGTCGGGCGCGATGATGCTCGACCATCTCGGCGAGCACGAGGCGGCCAAGGGCATCGAGGCCGCGATCGAGCGCGCTTTGGGCGACGCCCGCACCCGCACGCGCGATCTCAGCGGCACGCTGGGAACGCAGGCAGCCGGCAAGGCGATCGAGCAGGCTCTGGGCTGAAATAAACCTTGGACTGAACAAGCCTTGGACTGAACAAGCCTTGGCCTAAAGTCGTAAATCCGTCGGGATGGGCAGGACAAGCCTGAACGACTTGGCTAGAAGCTGAGCGTTGAGACCGTCGAAGGGGCTGTATTGATGGATCTGTCGTCGCTGTCGCTGGCCGACCCGCTGATCTGGGGCAAGCTGTTCGAGATCATCGCGCTCAACATCGTCCTGTCGGGCGACAACGCGGTGGTGATCGCGCTCGCCTGCCGCGCGCTGTCGCCCAAGCAGCGCACCAAGGGCATCGCGCTGGGCGCAGGCGTCGCCGTGCTGCTGCGGGTCGTCTTCACGGTGCTGATCGCCTCGTTGCTGAACGCGCCCTTCCTGCGCATCATCGGCGGCGCGCTTTTGGTCTGGATCGCGGTCAAGCTGGTCATCGAGGACGGCGGCGCGGAAGAGGACGGCATCGCCGCCAGCAGCAAGCTCTGGAAGGCGGTGCAGACGGTGGCGGTCGCCGACATCGTCATGAGCCTCGACAACGTGCTGGCGATCGCGGCCGTCGCCAAGGATTCGCTGCCATTGCTGGTCGCGGGCCTTGTGATCTCGATCCCGCTGATCGTGCTCGGCGCCTCGCTGATCACCAATCTGCTGTCGCGCTTCCCCGTCCTCGTCTGGGCCGGAGCCGCGCTGCTCGGCTGGGTCGCAGGCGAGATGATCGAGAGCGATCCCTGGCTCGTCGCCCGCTTCGGCGAAGCGCTGATCCAAAAGCTCGAATACCCGGCGGCGGTTCTGGGCGCGATCCTCGTGCTCGGCCTCGGCTATTTCCTGAAACCCCGCCGGCCCGATCCGGCCCTCTGACAAAGGGACTGACCGCGACATGGATTTCTCATCCTCGCAATTCTGGGTGTCCTTGCTCCAGATCATCTGGATCGACCTCCTGCTTTCGGGCGACAACGCGGTCGTGATCGCGCTCGCCTGCCGTTCGCTGCCGGAAAGGCAGCGCAAGATCGGCATCTGGCTCGGCGCCTCGGCGGCCATCGGCCTGCGCATCATCTTCGCGCTGGCCGTGACCTACCTGCTGCTGGTGCCCTATCTCAAGGTCGTCGGAGGTCTCCTGCTGTTCTGGATCGCGATCAAGCTCGCCATGGGCGAGGAGGAAACGCACTCCGACATCGAGGCCAGCGACTCGCTCTGGAAGGCGGTGCGCACCATCGCCATCGCCGACGCGGTGATGAGCCTCGACAACGTCATCGCCATCGCGGCCGCCTCGCGCGGACATCCCCAGCTCTTCATCTTCGGCCTGCTGCTCTCGATCCCGCTCATCATCATGGGCGCGCAGTTCCTGACCTCGATCATCGCCCGATATCCGATCCTGATCTGGCTCGGCGCAGCCCTGCTGGGCTGGATCGCGGCGGAGATGATCCTGGGCGACATCGCGGTGCTGCAATGGCTGCAGGTCAACATGCCGACATGGGTCGTGCCCGTCCCGGCCGATGTCGGCGCGCTCGGCATCGGCCCGGCCGCGATGCCGCGCTACGTCACCTCGGTCATCGGCGCGGCCATCGTCTGCGTCGTCGCCTACATGCTCAAGAAGAAGCCGATCGACGAGCCGGGCTGAAACCGGACCTCAGTCGAGCACGATCATCGCGGCGGCCAGGGTTGCCTGGCCGCCGTTCTTGGCGATCAGGCCATGGCCGAGCGCCTGCGTCGGCTGCTCGCGGTCCTCGACCGAGAAACGCTCCTCGGGCAGGAGCGTCACCGAAAAGCTCTCCGGGGTGCGCACGAACCCGGCGCCGAGCGCCTTCACATAGGCCTCCTTGGCGGTCCAGATCTGGGCGAAGGCGAGCGGCCTCGCGGCCTCAGGCAGCGCGGCCAGCATGGCGCGCTCGTCCGGATGCAGGACGGACAGCGGCGGCGGGGCCGAGGGCTCGATCCGCTCGACGTCGACGCCGACGGGGCCGCGCGCCAGCGCCACCGCGACCAGCCCCGCGCGGGTCGCGAGCGACAGGTGCAGCCCGGCGCCGATCGGCCGCGCCAGCACGGGCCGGCCGCGCTCGTCATGCTCGATCGTCACCGCCTGATGTGGCAGCGAAAACTGCCGCGCGATCAGGTCATGGGCGATGCCGCGTCGCAGCGCCGAGCGCTCGCCCAGATTCACCGGGCTGCGGCCGGAGGCGATCAGCCAGGCGACGGGCAGTGCTTTCGCCGTCTCGTCGGGAGCGTGGAGCCAGATCATGCCCGAAGCATAGTCATCATGCCCGAAGCATAGTCCGTGACATCCTGCCTGTCCTCCGTCCTGCGCTGCGATCATGCGGCGACTCCGCCCGCCCCGGTTGACCGGAACGGCGCTTGGCCCTTGGAAAGGGCATGTCCGCGCAACCGCTCCAGCCGCCGCCAAAACCCGTCTTTTCGCTGACGCTTGCCGGGGCCGTGCTCGGCCTGCGCAAGGTCTCGGTGCTGGTCCCGGGCGTCGTCGTCTTCGCCGTCGCTTTCGGGGCTGCCGCCTCGGCCAAGGGCCTGAGCCTGTTCGAGGCCGTGCTGATGAGCGCCGCCGTCTATGCCGGCGTGGCGCAGCTCGTCGCGATGGAGATCTGGCGGCCGGAATGGAGCTGGGGCGCGATCGCGGGCCTCGCCGTCGTCACCGCGACGGTGAACGCCCGCATGGTGCTGCAGGGCGCCTCGCTCCAGCCCTGGTTCGCGCACTATCCGAAGACGGTCAACGCCCTGCACCTCTTCCTCTTCACCGATGCGAGCTGGCTGATCGGCGCGCGCTATCATGGCGAGGGCGGGCGCGATCTCGGCGTGCTCGTCGGATCCGGGGTGACGCTCTGGCTGGTCTGGGTGGCGGCGACCGTGCCGGGCTATCTGCTCGGCGCGCTCGTCGCCGACCCGCGCACCTACGGCATCGACCTCGTCATGCCGATCTTCTTCGCGGCGATGATCGTGCCGCTCTGGCGCGGCCGGCGCGCCGCCGTGCCCTGGGTCGTCGCGGGCCTCGTCGCGCTCGTCACCGCGAGGCTGGTCGAGGGCTATGCTTTCATCATCGTCGGCTCGCTGTCGGGCGCGGCTGTCGGAGCCTTCAGCGATGACGCTGCCTGATCCCGGCGCCTGGGGCGCGATCCTCGCCATCGCCGGCATGGCGCTGGCGACCTATCTCTGCCGCATCTCGGGCGTGGCGCTGATGGGTTTCATCCCGCTGACCCCGCATGTCCGGCGCGGGCTCGCGGCGTTGCCGGGCTCGATCGTGGTCGCGACCGTGCTGCCGCTGGTCGAGCGGCTCGGCCTGTCGGCGGCGCTGGCGCTGCTGGCGGCGGTCGGCAGCATGGTGATCCGGCGCAGCGAATTGCTGGCGCTGATCGTCGGCATGGCGGTGGTCTCGGGCGCCCGCGCGCTCGGGCTCTGATCCGTCACGAGCGATCCATCAGCCGGGATCCATCACGCCTTCCGATCGCTTCCATCACATCAGATCATCGCCGCCGTGTTGACGCGAGCCTGTCCCAGGCAGACGGTGTCGGCCAGCAAAACTGACCCGATCGGAGCGCCGCGATGGCATGGTATTCCCAGACCTGGAGCTGGTTCGAGGGCGAGTGGCACGAAGGCAACCCGGGCTTCGTCGGGCCGCGCAGCCATGCGCTCTGGCAGGCCTCGGCCGTGTTCGACGGCGCGCGCTATTTCGATGACGTCGCCCCCGATCTCGACAGGCATGCCGCGCGCGTGAACCGATCGGCCGCCGCGCTCGGCCTCAAGGCCACGGTCACGCCGGAATTCATCATCGAGAAGACGCTGGAAGGCGCGAAGAAATTCGCTCCCGGCGCCGCGCTCTACGTCAAGCCGATGTACTGGGCCGAGGCCGACGGTCCCTCGACCATCATCGCCGACGCGGAATCGACGCAGTTCTGCCTGTGCCTGTTCGAGGCGGCGATGCCGCCGCCCACGACAGGCTTCTCGGTGACGCAAGGGGTTTTCCGCCGCCCGACCATGGAGACGATGCCGACCGACTCCAAGGCCGGCTGCCTCTATCCCAACAACGCCCGCATCCTGCGCGCCGCCAAGGCGGCCGGGTTCGACAACGCGCTGGTGCTCGACATGCTCGGCAACGTCGCCGAGACCGCGACCTCGAACATCTTCCTCGCCAAGGACGGCGTGGTGAGGACGCCCGCGCCCAACGGCACCTTCCTGAACGGCATCACCCGCCAGCGCGTGATCGGGCTGCTGCGGCAGGACGGGATCACGGTCGAGGAATGCAGCCTGCGCTATGGCGATTTCGAGCAGGCCGACGAGATCTTCACCTCGGGCAACTACTCGAAGGTCGTGCCGGTGACGCGCATCGACAACACCCCGCTCCAGCCCGGCCCGATGTACCGCAAGGCGCGCGAACTCTACATGGACTTCGCCAAGTCCAAGGGTCGGTCCAAGGCGGCGTGAGGTTTCAGCGCAGCAGCCGGATCAGCCCGGCCGCCTTGAGCCCGATCGCCAAAACCGCGCCATAGACGATCATCGCGGCGAGCCCGATGCCGGCGAGCGCGGCCAGCCTCGGCTCCGCCGGGACGGCCTGCGCCAGCATGAGCAGCGGCGGCGCGGTGAAGCGCGCCGTCAGCCCGGCGAGGACGGTCGCGACCAGAACGATTGCGGCGAGCGCAGGCAGGCCCTTCGCCGGCCGAGTCCAGCCGCGCCGGACGCCGAGCAGGAACAACAGCCCGACATTGATCCAGGCTCCGCCCGCCGTCGCAAGCGCGAGGCCGGGCGCGCCGAGATCGCGCCACAGCGCGAGCTTCAGCGCGATGTTGCAGGCGATCGCCGTCAGCGAGACGAGCATCGGCGTGGCGGTGTCGCCGCGCGCCTGGAAGCTCGACACCTGCGTCCGGATCAGCACGATCGCCGGCAGGCCGACCGCATAGGCGAACAGCACCGCGCCCGCCGCCTGGCTCGCCGCCGCGTCGAAACGTCCGCGCTCGAACAGGGCCGAGACGATGAGTTCCGGAATGGCGAGAAAGGCGGCGGCGAAGGGCGCCGCCGCGACCAGCGTCAGCGCCACGGCCCGGTTCTGCGCCCTGTCGGAGGCCGCGACGTCGCCGGCCGCGATCAGGCGACTCATCGTCGGCAGCAGCACGGTGCCGACTCCGATCGCGATCACGCCGATCGGCAGCTGGTAGAGCCGCTCGGCGTAATAGAGCGCGGCATAGGCCCCCGCCGGCAGGAGCGAGGCGATGATCGTGTCGGCGAAGAGCGCGATTTGGACGCCGGCCGAGCCGATCACCGCCGGCCCGAACGCCTTGAGGAACGCTTTCATGTCGGCGTCGAGGCGCGGGCGGGTCAGCGCCGCGGCGACCCCGGCCCGGCGCGCCGCGAATGCCAGCAGCAGCCATTCGAGCAGGCCCGCGGCGGCAACGCCCCAGGCCGCCGCATAGGCCGCGTTCGGAAAGAGGAAGGCGACGGCGAGCGCCGCGATCAGGCAGATGTTGAGCAGGATCGGCGCGGCGGCGGCGGCGGCGAACCTGTCGACCGCGTTGAGATTGGCCGAGAGCAGCGTCACCAGCGTGATGAAGGTGAGATAGGGGAAGGTGATCCGCGTCAGCGCGACCGCGAGCTCGAAGCGTTGCGTGTCGTTGGCGAAACCCGGCGCGAGCAGCCGGACCACCTCCGGCATGAACGGGAGCGCGACGGCGAGCAGGGCGGCCTGCACGATCAGGATCAGGGTGAAGACGCGGTCGGAGAACAGCGCCGCCGAGGCCTCGCCGGCCTGCTGGCGGATGCGGGCGAAGCTGGGAATATAGGCCTGGTTGAAGGCTCCCTCGCCGAAGATGGCGCGGAAATGGTTGGGCAGCCGCAGCGCGACCGAGAACGCGTCCATCAGCGCGCCCGCGCCGAGCACGGCCGCCAGCACGATGTCGCGCAAGAAGCCGGTCAGGCGCGAGAGCAGCGTGAACCCGCCGACGGAGAGGATCTTTCTGAGCATCGCGCGCCTTGGCGGGGCTGACAGCTTCAGCCCTCGTCCCGAGGAGCCGCATAGCGGCGTCTCGAAGGATGGTCCAGTGCGCCAACCGTCATTGCATCGCCGCGCTCGCCCGGCAATGACGGAGAGCGTCTACCGGATCAGCGGCGGCAGGGCGTCGCCGCGCGGATGGTCGACGGCGCGGGCGTCGAAACCGACGCGCTCGCCGATCAGGTACAGCGGCCGGCGCTTCACCTCGGCGAAGATCCGTCCGACATATTCGCCGATCATGCCGAGCGAGATAAGCTGGATGCCGGAGAAGAACATGATCGAGACGATCAGCGACGGGAAGCCCGGCAGGTCGGTGCCGAAGAACAGGGTGCGCAGCAGGAAGAAGGCGGCGGCGCAGGTCGCGGCGATGGCGGTGACGACGCCGGCCCAGGTCGCGACCTTGAGCGGTATGGTCGAAAAGGAGGACAGGCCGTCGAAGGCGAAGGAGAACAGCTTGCCGAAACGGAACTTGGTCTCGCCATGCTCGCGCTCGGCGACGTCGAAGGTCACGCCGATGGAGCGGAACCCGACCCAGGCATACAGGCCCTTCGAGAAGCGGGCGCGCTCGGGCAGGGCCCGCAGCGCATCGACCACCTTGCGGTCGAGCAGGCGGAAATCGCCCGCGCCTTCCGGAAGCTGCGTCTCGCCGAAGCTGGCGAAGAGCCGATAGAACATCCTGGCGAAGTTGCGCTTCAGCGGGCTCTCGCTGTTGCGGTCGGAGCGCTGGCCATAGACGTTGAGATAGCCCTCGCGCCATTTCGCCAGGAAGACCGGAATGGTTTCGGGCGGGTGCTGGAGATCGGCGTCCATGATCGCGACGGCGTCGCCGCGCGCATGGTCGAGGCCGGCCGCGATCGCGATCTCCTTGCCGAAATTGCGGCTGAACGAGACCGCGCCGATGCGCGGATCCTGCGCATTGAGCAGGCGCAGCACCGAGAGCGTGCCGTCGCGGCTGCCATCGTCGACGCAGATCAGCTCCCAGGACGTCACTTCCGTCGCGAGCACGGCGTTCAGGCGCTCGACCAGCAGCGGCAGGTTGTCGGCCTCGTTATGGACCGGGACGACGATCGAGAGTTCGGGCCGGTCCGTACTTGCGGTATGAAGCGTCGAAGGGGGGGCAGGCGATGGTTCGGACACGAAACGGACCTCTCGGGCGGGCAAAAGCCGACCGGGCCACGGCGCGGGGGCTCGACAGCGCGACGCGATCCGCACAAAGACCGTGACGCGCGCCGGCCCGCAAGGCGGCGGCGCGGATGGATGGCGCGTCTTCTATACGATTGTCGATGAACCGGGGACAACAACCGACGATGACGAGCGGTTTCGTGCTCTGCGCCGATGATTTCGCCCTGACCGAAGGGGTCAGCCGCTCGATCCTGGCGTTGCTGGGGGAGGGCCGGCTCTCGGCCGCCGGCGCGATGACCAGTCGCCCGCATTGGCCGAAGCTGGCCGGCGCGCTCGCCGCCCATGCCGGCCGCGCCGATCTCGGCCTGCATCTCAACCTGACCTGCGCCGCGCCGCTTTCCGCGATGCCGCGTCTGACGCCGGGCGGCGAACTGCCGAAGCTCGCCGATCTGGCGCGGGCGGCGATAGCCTCCGCCGAGATCCGCTCCGAGATCGCGCGGGAGATCGGGCGGCAGCTCGACGCCTTCGAGGACGCCCTCGGCCGCGCGCCCGATTTCGTCGACGGACACCAGCACGTCCATGTCCTGCCCGGCATTCGCGGCGCGGTGCTCGACGCGATCGCGCGGCGCTATCCGGCGGGCACGGTCTATTTGCGCGATCCCTCCGACCGGATCGACGCCATCCGCGCGCGCGGCGTCGCCGTCGCCAAGGCGCTCGTCATCTCCGGGCTCGGATTCGGCCTGGCGCGCGCGGCGACGCGGCGCGGCATCCCGGTCAATCGCGGCTTCTCGGGCGTCTCGCCCTTCGACCCGGCCCGCGACATCGCCGCCGATCTCGCGCGCTTTCTGGTCAGGCCGGGCCCGGTCCATGTCGTCATGTGCCATCCCGGCTTCGTCGACGACGAATTGAGGCTGCTCGACCCCGTGGTCGCGACGCGGCCTCTGGAGCACGCCGCGCTGATGGCCTTCGCGCCGCCGCCTGGCTTTCGGATCGGTCGCTTCGCTTCGCTCGATTGATCGCCCGCATCGCAATCGAAAATTTACCGCGTTGGGCCAGATTGGCGATCGGGAGTGCGGCGTCGGTCCGGCTCCGTCTTCCAGGCTGGCGGCAAGGGCATCAACGCAATGAACTGGTTCAGGCGAGCGGATATCTCGGCCGCTGGCGCGCCCGCCATGCTCGCGCGAGCCGGGTCGCTGAGCACGCAGATCGTCGGCGCCGCCGTCGCCATCGTGGCCATCGCCATCGTCTTCGTCGTGATCGCGGTGGCGCGCTACAATGACGGCAAGACCCGCGCCGACCTCGAGCAGAAGATGACCGCGCTGACCCTGATGGTGGTCAACGCCTCGCCTTCCCTGATTCTGGCGCGCGACACCAACACGCTGGGCTATATCCTCGAATCGCTGCAGCGCGACCCGGATTTCGACGCAGGCTTCGTCGCGGACGACCTCGTCGCGCTGGCGACGGCCGGACGCAACGACGATGCGCGTCTGTCGCTGACACCCAACAGGCTCGCCAAGATCATCGGGCGCGAGCCCTGGGACATCATGAGCGGGCAGACCTCGCTCCAGCTCGAGGACAACACCTTCATCACCCAGCTCCATGTCGTCAGGATCGGCGGCCATCAGAAGCAGATCGGCTATGTCGCGATCCGTTTCGACAAGACCCGCCTCGTCGCGCGCGCCAACTGGGAACAGTTCGCCACGATCGGCTTCGGCATCGCGATCCTGGTCGTTCTCGGGCCTCTGCTCTGGATTTCGCTCTCGCGCACGATGAAGCCGCTGAAGAGCATGACGAACGCGATCGTCGGCATCTCCGACGGCAAGCTCGATACGCCGATCGACGCGGTCGGCCGCCGCGACGAGATCGGCGCCATCGCGCACGCGCTCGGGATCCTGAAAGTCAGCCTGGCGGAACGCGCCACGCTGCAGGAGAAGCAGCATCTCTCCGCGGCCGAGCGCCGCGAACATCAGCATCGCGTCGACCAGTCGATCGCGCTGTTTCGCGCCGAGGTCGGCGTGGCGCTGGAGGCCTTCAAGAGCAATGCCGACCGCATGAGCGAGGCCTCCGACGGGCTTGCCCGGGTGGCGGCGGAATCGTCCGGCCGTGCGGCGCGGGCCGCGCAGAACTCGCAGGGCGCCTCGGCCAATGTCGAGAACGCCGCCCAGGCCGCCGAGGAAATGGGCGCGGCCATCCGCGAGGTCGAGTTCCAGGTCCGCCGCGTCCGCACCGAGATCGTCGAGGCGGCCTCGGTCTCGCGCGATACGGCGGGCTCGGTGCGCGCGCTCGACGAGACGGCGCGCGCCATCGGCGAGGTCGTCAACCTGATCCGCGACATCGCCGCCCAGACCAACCTTCTCGCGCTCAACGCCACGATCGAGGCGGCCCGCGCCGGCGAGGCCGGGCGCGGCTTCGCCGTGGTCGCCTCGGAGGTCAAGAACCTCGCCTCCCAGACGGCCGACGCGACCGACCGCATCGTCGCCCAGGTCGGCGCGATCCAGAGCGCCACCGGCGAGGTCGTCGGCGCGATCGGCAACATCGCCGAGCGCATGGGCGCGATCGAGAACTTCGCCAATTCGGTCGCGACCTCGATCGAGCAGCAGGCGATCGCCACCGGCGAGATCGCCAGCGGCGTCGCCATGGCCTCGTCCTCGGCGCTGTCGGTGTCGAGCGATCTCAGCGTTCTCGCCGATTCGGTCGAGGAGACCGGGCGCTCGGCCGAGGAGGTCAGGGGCGCGGCCGGCGAGGTCGCCACCCAGGCGCTGCGCCTGCGCACGACGGTCGACCAGTTCCTGCGCAGCGTCGCCGCTTGATCAAAGCGCGGCGGCGATCGCGCTGATCCGGCTGCGCAACCAGGCGTTCGCCTGATCGCTACGGGCCTGCGGGTTCCACAGCATCTCGATGCGCCAGGCCGGCAGCGGCAGCGGCAAGGGAAAACTGACCAGTCCGGCATTCGCGAAGCGGGCCGCGATACGGCCGGGCAGGGCGGTCACGAGATCGCTCCCTGACAGCAGCGCCGGCAGAGCCAGCATATGAGGCAGCGTCACCGCGATCCGCCGCGACAGGCCGCGCTCGGCCAGTGCCCGGTCGATCTCGCCGACTGCGTCGCGCCGCACCGAAACAAGAGCGTGCCGCTGTCGCAGATAGGCGTCGAGCGTCATGCCGCCTTCGGTCAGCCCCGGATGTTCCGAGCGGGCCACGCCGACGAAACTTTCGCGGCAGAGGCGCTGGCGCACCGAGCGTTCGGGCGGTTTCTGGAAGACGCCGAGCGCCAGATCGATGACCCCACGGTCGATGAGCGAGCCGATATCGTCCTTGTCGTAGCCGACGATGCGCAGTGTCGCCTCCGGGGCTTCCCGCTCCAGCGCGGTCAGGAAAGGCGGTATCAGCACCGTGGTCGTATAGTCGGTGCTGGCGATCGTGAATCTCCGGGCCCCGGCCGGATCGAAGGCGAGATTGGGGCTGAGCGCCTGCCGAAGCTGCGCTAGCGCCGTCGCGACCGCCGGGGCGATCCGCAAGGCTTTCGGAGTGGGCTGCATCTCGCCGCCGGCTCGGACGAAGAGTTCGTCGCCGAACAGCTTTCGCAATCGAGCAAGCGAGCCGCTGACCGCCGGTTGGCGCAATCCGAGCTGCGTTGCCGCCTGGCTTATGCTTCGCGTCTCGCGGATCGCATCGAAGGCGACGAGCAGATTGAGGTCAATACCATGGAGCGTCATCGCCGACAGCGATATCGATTATCGTTGCCGGCGCATAGACCTCATGGCGTCGGCCGACCATGTGGGCCGGATCAGGAGGTGACCCATGTCCGATCCAGCCAGCGTCGTTAGCCGCTTCGTCACGCAGTTTCTCGGCCACGCCGATCTTGCCGTCGCCGACGCGACGCTTCATCCCGGGGTGCAGGGCTTCACGGGGTTGAAGCCGACCGGCCCGATCGAAGGGCGCGAGGAATACAAGGCCATCGTCACGGCCTTCGTCGCGGCGTTCCCGGCCGAAAGCCCGGTCGAGATCATCGACCAGTTCGTCTCGCGGGACGGGACGCGGGTCGTCACCCGCTTCCACTCGCGCCAGCGCCATGCCGGAGACTTCTTCGGCGTCGCCGCGTCGAACCGGGTGATCCTGTTCGACGAGACGCATGTCGCCCGTGTCCGCGTTGGGCTGATCGTCGAGAACATCGTCAGCGCGACCAATCTCGAATTCGAGATGCTGATGGCCCCGGTCCTGACGCCGATGATGCTGAAGTGAGGGCCAGGCGATGCGCATCTTCGCCACCAGCCGCGCGACCGCCGCGGCCACGCCCGAAGCCTTGACGGCGGAAATGGAAGCCGAGGTCGAGACGGGCCGGGCCTTCTATGCCGACGGCCTCATTCTGCAGGCCTACATGGACCCCGCCTATGAGCGGACCTTCATGATCCTGGAGGCCGAGAGCGTCGCGGCGGCCAAGGCGGTTTTCGACACTTATCCGCACGTCCGCGCCGGGCTGATCGCTTTCGATTACACGCCGCTGATCGGCATGCCGGCCGTGCGCCGCCATCACGACGCGAGGGGTATGGCCCTGCCGCCATGGTGGCCGCCGGAGAGCGGATCGTGAGCGACCCGCCGCTCGCGATCATCGCCGGCGCCGGGCCCGGCATGGGTGCGGCGATCGCCCGCCGCTTCGCAAGCGAGGGCATGCGCGTCGCCCTGGTCTCGCGCGATCCGTGGCCGCTCCTGCCGCTGATCGGAGCCGCCGCAGGAGACGCCAGCGCCTACGCGGCCGATTTGTCGGATCTCGCCGAGACCGCGCGCGTCATGGAGGCGATCATCGGCAACCTCGGACCGCCGCAGGTGCTGGTCTATAACGGCGCGTTCTGGCGCGAGGGACCATCGCTTGCTCTCGACCCGGCCCTGTTCCACCGCGATCTGGCGTTGAACGTCACCAGCGCGCTGGTCTGCGCCCGGAAGGTGGCGGCCGGCATGGCGGAGCGCGGCTCCGGCGGCATTCTTTTCACCGGCGGCGGCCTGGCGCTGCGGCCGGAGCTTGGCGTCGGCGTCGGGTCGCTCACCACGGGAAAGGCCGCCCTGCGCGCTTTGGCCCATGTGCTGGCCGGGGAACTGGCCGGCGACGGCATCCATGTCGCGACCGTCACGATCGCCGGGCAGGTCGCGCCCGGTTCGGCCTTCGACCCCGATCTCGTCGCCGAGCACTATTGGGATCTGCACGTTCAGCCGCGCAGCGCCTGGGAGGTCGAACGCGTCGTTCGCGGCTGAACGCGACATGCGTGCACACAAAAAACGGGGCCGCCAGGCCCCGTCTTCATGTCCGGCCGCGGTGAGGTTCAGGCCTTGGCGGCGCCGTCGTGGAGCTCCGCGACGTATTCCCAGTTCACCAGGCTCTCGAGGAAGGCCTTGAGGTAGTCGGGGCGGCGGTTGCGGTAGTCGATGTAGTAGGAGTGTTCCCAGACGTCGACACCGAGGATCGGGGTCGCTCCGTTGACCAGCGGGCTTTCGCCGTTCGGCGTCTTGCTGACGGCGAGCTTGCCGCCCTTGACCTCGAGCCAGGCCCAGCCCGAGCCGAACTGGCCGACGCCGGCGGCGACGAAGTCTTCCTTGAACTTCTCGACCGAGCCGAACGAGTCGACGACGGCCTTCTCCAGCGCGCCGGGCAGCTTGCCGCCGCCATTGGGCTTCATCCACTTCCAGAAGTGCAGATGGTTGTAGTGCTGGCCGGCATTGTTGAACACGGCCGGGTTCTTGCCATGCGAGGCCTTGACGATCTCCTCGAGCGACTTGCCCTCAAATTCGGTGCCCTTGATCGCGTTGTTGCCGTTGGTGACGTAGGCCTGATGGTGCTTGTCGTGGTGATATTCCAGCGTCTCCTTCGACATGAAGGGCTGCAGCGCGTCATGGGCATAGGGCAGATCGGGCAGGGTGAAGGTCATCGGGCCTCTCCTTGAGATGGGGCAATTCGTGAATTCCGCGAATGGCTTGGCGATGAAACGAATGGACACCGTGACGGTTCCGGCGCGCGGGCCACCGATGGAGCCGCGCCGGCATCGTCCCGATATCCGGCGGAACCTCCCGCCATTCGCGTTCTAGTTAAGCCTCCGCCGCCGCTCCGGCAACCGGCGGCGCGGGCAAGGCGGCGATGCCTTCGGCGCGATCGCGTCGGCGGTCGCGAGGCCGGGGCTTCGCCTCACTCATGCCCCATTCATCGCCCTATCCGGGCGAGAAATTGAAACTCTCTCTTATTCAATACGTTAGATGATCGACGCCGTCGGGCGCGTCGCAGGCTCCCGAGCGGAAGCCTCGCCAAGGATATCGCATTGAGCATCATCTTCGTTGTGGTGGGTCTCGGATTTCTTGCAGGCGGCGCCTACGCGATCGTCGAGGGCTGGCCCTATCTCCTGATCGAGCGCGGCTTCACGCTGGTCATCGTCGGCGCCGTGCTGATGACGGCGGGCGTGCTGATGCTGGCGCTGTCGCGGGTTCTCGCCGAGCTGCGGCGCGTGCGCGCCCAACTGACCAACGCGGCCATGGCGGTCTCGGTCGCCTCGATGGCCCATGCCCGCGAGGAGCGCGAGCCGGCTCCCGGCGCCGCGCTCGCTCCGCGAGCGCCGCCCGTCGTCGATGGCGGCCTGCGCGTGGGTCCGGCGGCGATCGGCGGAGCGGCCGCGGCCGGCGGCGTCCTGGCCGCCGGGGCCGTCGCGGCGGCCCTGCGCGATCCCGACGGGCCGTCCGATCCCAGGACCGACGAGGCGGCGCGTGACGACGAGCCGGATCTGTTCGCCGTCCCGCATGCGGCGGACGATGCTCCCACCACCGAGCCCGCCGCGCCCTGGTCGCCCTCGCGCTGGACCGGATCGGCCGCGCCGGAAAGCGAGCCGGAGTCCGAAGCGAAGCAGGAGGCCGGGCTTTTGCCGGTGGCGACGCCGGACGAGTTCGAGGCCGCCCTGAGCGAGGCGACGGCGGATTTCAAGGCCGCAGGGGACGAGCCGCAAGACCTGCCCGAGCCCCTAGGTTCGGCCGAGCCAGCCGATCGCGAGCCGGCGGCATCGGGGCTCGCTCTGCGCGAGAGCGTCGCCGCGCCCTCCCTCGACGAGGATTTCGACCGGCTCCGGGACCGGCTGGCGCTGGGCGGCAGCCGCGCGGAATCGGGCGACGAGGCCACCCCGGCGCTTGCGGGCGAACGGCGCGTGCCGGCCGACAGCGAGATCGACGACGCCGCCGGCTGGATGACGGCGATCAGGCCGGGACAGGAGCGCTGGTTCGCGGAGCCGCCCGCCTCCGAGGCCGAGGCCGCGACCGGCGCGGAGCAGCCCGAAGCCGCGAGCCTGCCGGAGCTGCCATCCGAGCCGCCGCCCTGGCCGCCGCAGACGCGCGAGGCCGCGCCGTTCGAGCCGGAGGAGACGCAGGCCGAGCAAGCGCGCGAGGAGGCCGCCGCGCCGGAGCCCGATCTGGCGGAGGACAAGGTCGAGGAGCCTGCCGCGACCGCGCCCGGACCGGCCGGGGGCGAGCCCGCTTCCGACCGCGAGCCCGAGCCGCTGCCGACCTTCGCGCTGCTGCCGGACTCAGCCGAGCCCGAGCCCGATGTCGAGCCGGAACCCGAAGCTGAATCCGCCGCGCCGGCTCCCGCGGCTTCCGAGGAGGGCGTCGTCGGGGCCTATCAGGTCGGCACGGCGCATTTCACCATCTATGCCGACGGCTCGATCCAGGCCCGCACGCCGGAAGGGGATTACAGCTTCGCCTCGATGGACGAGCTCAAGACCTACCTCGCCAGCGAGAAGAACCGCCTGAACGCCTGATCAGGCGTTCGGCGCGGGCTGCCCGCTCCAGCGCGCGCCCACCGCCTCGATCGCGAAGGCGTAACCGAGCGCGGTCTCCTTCAGCGAGTCGAAACGCCCGGCCGAGCCGCCATGGCCGGCCTCCATGTTGGTGTGCAGCAGCACCGGCCCGCCGCCCGTCATGGTCGCGCGCAGCCGCGCCACCCATTTGGCCGGCTCCCAATAGGTCACGCGCGGATCGGTCAGCCCGCCCATCGCCAGGATCGGCGGATACGCCTGCGCCTTGACGTTGTCATAGGGCGAGTAGCTCGCGATCATCCTGAAGGCGGCCTCGTCGCGGATCGGATCGCCCCATTCCGGCCATTCCGGCGGCGTCAGCGGCAGGGTTTCGTCGAGGATCGTGTTGAGCACGTCGACGAAGGGCACCTCGGCCAGGATGCCGGCGAAGAGCTCCGGGGCCATGTTGGCGACAGCGCCCATCAGCATGCCGCCGGCGCTGCCGCCCTGAGCGACGATGCGGCCTCGGCCGGTGAAGCCCTCGTCGGCCAGCATCTCGGCCGCCGCGATGAAATCGGTGAAGCTGTTGGTCTTGTTCTGGCGCTTGCCGTCGAGATACCAGGCCCAGCCCTTGTCGGTGCCGCCCCGGACATGGGCGATGGCGTAGACGAAGCCGCGATCGACCAGGCTGAGCGGCCGCGTCCGAAACGAGGCCGACATCGCCGAGCCGTAGGAGCCGTAGCCGTAGAGCAGGCAGGGCGCCTTGCCGTCGAGGGCGAGGTCGGCGCGGTGCAGCAGCGAGACCGGCACCAGCGCGCCGTCCTTCGCCCTTGCGAAGACGCGCCGCACGCGATAGGCCGCCGGATCGTGACCGGACGGTATTTCCTGGCGTTTCAACAGCCTGCGTTCGCCCGTTGCCATGTCGTAGTCGAAGGTCTCGGCCGGTCGCGCCATCGAGGCATAGATGAAGCGGATCGTGTCGGTGTCGAATTCGTAGCCGGCGTCGAGGCCGAGCCCATAGGCCTCCTCGTCGAAGGCGATGCTCGTCTCCGTGCCGCTGGCGAGATCGCGGATGACGATGCGTGGCAGGCCGTCCTCGCGCTCGAGCCGGATCAGCCGGCCTCGCAGGCAGACATGGTCGAGGATCAGCCGGCCCGGCTTGTGCGGCACGAGGTCGCGCCAGTGTCCGGGCGCGGGATCGGCGGCCGGGGCGGCGACGATCTTGAAGTCCTCGGCGCCGTCGGCGTTGGTCAGGATCAGCAACTCGTCGCCATGTTGCTCGATGTCGTAGCGCCGGCCGACCTGGCGCGCCGCCACCATGACGGGCCTGGCCTCGGGCTCGGCGAGATCGAGGATCCTGATCTCCGAGGTCTCGTGGTCGCCGACCTCGATCAGCAGGTAACGGCGCGATTGCGTCGCGCCGACCTCGACGAACATGCCGGCGTCGCTCTCCACATGCAGCAACTCGTCGCTCGCGGTCGGCGTGCCGATGCGGTGGCGCAGGACTTTCGAGGGCCGGTGCTCGGCGTCGAGCCCGACATAGCAGAAGGAGGCGCTGTCGGCCGCCCAGACGATGTCGCCGGTCGTGTCCTCGATCCGGTCGGGCAGGTCGGTCCCGCTGTCGAGATCGCGGATCCTGATCACATGCAGTTCCGAGCCGGCCTCGTCGACGCTCCAGGCGAGCAGCCGGTGGTCTGGGCTGTGCTCGGCCTCGGCGAGATCGAAGAAGTCCTTGCCCTTGGCCAAGGCTGAGGCGTCCAGCATGACCTGCTCGCGCCGCTTGCCCGTCGTGGGCTTGCCGTCGCGGGGCCTGCGGCAGATCAGCGGATGCTCGCCGCCCTTGCGGTAGCGCGAATAGTACAGGAACGGCCCGTCGGGCCGCGGCACGCTCGAATCGTCTTCCTTGACGCGGCCGCGCATCTCGGCAACGAGCGTCTTCCGCAGCGCTTTCGTCGAGGCCATCATCTTGCGGCAATAGGCATTCTCGGCGTCGAGATAGCGCTTGATCTCGGCCGGCAGGCGCTCGGGCTCGCGCAGCACGTCCTTCCAGTTCTCGGCGCGCAGCCAGGCGTAGTCGTCCCGCAGCGTCGTGCCGTGCACCTGAATCGCATGCGTCTTGAGCGCCGCCTTCGGCGGCTTCGGAAACTGTGTCGATACGTCCCGGTTCAATCCTGGAGTCGAACGCATCGCCGCCGTCTCGTGTCCTGTCGAGGCCTGACTGGTAGACGCGGCAATCTATGTTGACAAGACAATCATCCGGCAGGCGCCTGGGGCGAATTTCGCATTTCGGCCACCATAAACACGTTCCAGTTGTTGCAACAATTCCAAGGATCGATCGTATTCGCGCCGCCGGCATTGACTTGCGGCGATGTTAACTTTGGACTACATCGAATTTGGTTGTTCCTTTCGGGATGATTCCATGTTTGGCGGTTCTTGACCGACCGCCTGCCATGGCCATCGCAGGCGCTCGACGCCCGGGAGAACGAACGCCAAAGCCTATGCCTGTCCAAAAATCTCATAAGGAGTGATGCCACTATGGCTGACAATGACGGTTCGGATTTCATCGAGCTCACCGCGGATATCGTCTCCGCCTATGTCTCGAACAATTCTGTGCCCGCGTCCGAATTGCCAGGTCTGATCGGCGAAGTGCATGCCGCGCTGAGCCGCGTTGTTGGCGGCGTCGCTCCGGTCGTGCCGGCCGAGGCCCCGAAACCTGCGATCCCGGTGAAGAAGTCGATCACGGCCGATCATTTGATCTGCCTTGAGGACGGCAAGAAGTTCAAGTCGCTGAAGCGCCATCTGCGCACGCAGTACAACATGTCGCCGGAACAATACCGCGAGAAGTGGGGCCTGCCGCCCGACTATCCGATGGTCGCTCCGAACTATGCCGAGGCGCGCTCGCAGCTCGCCAAGAAGATGGGCCTGGGCCAGCAGCGCCGCAAGCGCCGCTGAGTTGATCTCCCCGCGGCCGTCGCGCCGCCTGCCCGATCCGGAAAGCCGCTGGTCCGCCGGCGGCTTTTTTCATGGCTGCTGCCATGAGCGTGCCGCCAGCCATGCTTCGCTTTCTGTCGCCGCGGCAAGCGACAAGGCCCTTGCCAAACCGGATTTAGGATTATATTCATATATTGTCTCGGTTGCAGGCCGGCCTCAGTGAAACCAGCGAGGGAACATATCATGAACAATGATCTCATTCGGCGTGGCGATCCCGCGAGCCTGACGGCGCTGGCCCGGCTTGCGGAATCGGCCGCCGCGGCGATGGCGCGTCTGCCGGCGCGGAGTCTGCGCGGTCCCTCGCCCGGCGCCCGCGCGGCGATCCGGGCGCGGCAGGTGGCGATGTATCTGTCGCATGTCGTCTTCGGCCTCTCCTTCAACCGGATCGGCATCTGCTTCGGGCGCGACCGCACCACCGTTCGCCACGCCTGCCGGCTGGTCGAGGACGGGCGCGACGACGACCGGCTCGAATTCGGCCTCGCGGCGATCGAATGCGGCTTGCTGGCCCTGTCTGCCGCGCTCTTTCCCGCAGCACCCCGGGAGGCGGCATGATGAGCCGGCACGGTCACGACCATGACGACCATGACCCCGACGGCGACCGGGATCGCGACGCCCGCTCGCGGCTGTTGCGGCATCTCGGCCAGCCCGGCGCGTTCGGTCTCGTCTCGGCGCTGGGCTGCGGCCGGCTTTCGCTGAACCGCACCGCGAACGGGACGACGCTCGGCGCCGGCTATGCGCCGATGGCGGCGGCCGAAGCGCTCGTCCGCGAGGGGCTGGCGCTCTGGACCGGGGCAGGTCGGTCGCGCCGGCTCGTGCTCGCCGGCGGCGGGGCCGGACCCGGCCGCGCGCTCGCCGGGCGCCTCGTCTCGGTCGACGGCGAGCGGCGCATGGTGCTGGTCGACGAGCGCGAGAGCCCCTTGCTCTGGCTGCATCGCCGCATGGGCAAGGACGGCCAGCCGCAGATCTCGGCCGCCGAATTCGCCGCCGGCGAGCGTTTGCGCGCCGACCTGACGCTGGCGCGGATGCTGCCGCGCGTGACGATGAACTGGGACGCGGCGTTCTCACCCGACGATCGCGGCCCCGGCGGGCGCGATCCCGCCAGCGCCTCGGACGCCTCGCTCGCGGCGCGCCAGCGCGTGCGCCAGGCCTGCGACAGGCTCGGCCCGGAACTGTCCGGGCTGGCGATCGATGTCTGCGGCTTCCTGAAGGGGCTCGACCTGATCGAGCGCGAACGCGGCTGGCCGGCGCGCTCGGCCAAGGTGGTGCTGCGGCTGGCTCTGGCCGGGCTCGTCGCGCATTACGGGCTCGGACAGCAGGCGCCCCGTCCGCGCCGCTCGGCCTGGCAGGCGGACGATGCCCGCCCGCGCATCATGCCGGCGGCGCCGGCCTGAGGCTCAACCCTCGGCGGCGGCGCGCGCGTCCGACCTGATCCGCTCGATCATCGCGCGCACGCCGTTGGAGCGCTGCGGCGTCAGATGGGCGGCGAGGCCGAGCCGCTCATAGATCGCGAAGGCGTCGGTCGCCGCGATCTCGCTCGCCTGCCTGCCGGAATAGATCGCGAGCGCCAGCGCGACGAGGCCGCGCACGATATGGGCGTCGCTGTCGCCGCGGAAATGCAGCCGCGTCTCCGGGCCCGGCCCGCCCTCGCGGCGCGCCTCCAGCCAGACCTGGCTGGCGCAGCCGCGCACCTTGTTGGCGTCGTTATGCGCCTCTTCCGACAGAGGCTCGAGATCCTTGCCGAGCTCGATCAGATAGCGGTAGCGGTCGTCCCACTCCTCGAGCAGGTCGAAATTGGCGTTGATCTCGTCGAGGCTTGCGCTCATGGGCCGTCCGCTCGCGGGGCTCGTCCGCCGCGGTCTTGGCGGACCTCTGCCTCTTCGGCGCGTCGTCGCCCGCCGTCAAGCGCCGCAAGGCCGCGCCTGGGCCGTTCAGCGGATGCCGGCGGTCGTCCCGCGCGGGCTGGCGCCGCCGCGCGCGGCGTCCGCCTGAAGCCTCAGTCGAGCACGCGCTTGCGCGTCCCGGGATCGAGCCCGGCCAGGATCCGGGCCGCCTCGCGGGCCGCCGTGACGCTGTTCATCGCGCTGCGCGCGTCGATCTGGCCCGCGAGACGGGCGGCCGAGGCCACGGTCGCGAGCGCGTCGTCCTTGTCGGAACGGCCGCCATGCACGGGGGAGTTCAGCGCGATCACGCCGATCACCGCGAGGCTGCGCAGGATATAGGCCATCTCCGTATCCCCGATCTCCGGCGGGCGGCTTCCAGGCCTGTCCCGCATTCGTCCGCATCATAGGCACGCAGGCCCGAAGATCGCGTCTGCGCGGATGCCTGCATTTGAATCGAATGCCGCGATCCGTCTTCAGCTTCCGTTCACCCTGCTTTCAAACACGGCGCCACGCGCCGGATTCGCTTTCCGTGCACCAAACCCTTGTAATTCAAGCGCTATCGCCCGCTTGCGCCGGATCCGGCCCGATCGCGCTGCCTGCGCCTTAAGTCCGGCTTAAACCGGCGCTGGCGAGGATTGCGGCAACGCGGGCGTCGGAGCCCGCACAGGTTGGGCGTTGCGGATCTTCATGGCGATCAGGGCGATCAGGACACAGGTGGCGGCGATGGTGCACCCATCGGTGCTGCCGAATTCGCTGGAGCGGATGCGCCATGAGCGCTTCATGCTGACGCGGCTCGCCGTCGGCGCGTTCGGCCTCGGCCTCGCGCCCGCCTACATCGCCTGGCGCGGCGGGCTCGGCGGGCTGGAGGCGCTGATCGTCGCGGCGGCGTCCCTGCCGCTTCTGGCGGTCGTCGTCCTGTCGCGCACGGGCCGTCTCGACATCGCCCATTGCATCTCGGCGGCGGCTTTCTCGATCTTCATCTGCGCCATGGCCGGCATGACCGGCGGCGCGGCCTCGCCGCTGCTGCTCTGGCTCGCCGCCGTGCCGGCCGAGGCGATGTTCTTCGGCGCGCGTCCCTTCGTCGCCCGCGCCAGCGCCATCGCCGCGATCGCGCTCGCCAGCGTCATGACCCTGCATCATCTCGGCGCGTTCGCGGCGCCCCCGCCCTGGACGTCGGGCATGATGCCGGCCTTCGTCACCATAGGCATCCTGCACTCCATGGCGATCGCGGTCGGCTTCCTGCGCCGCCGGGACGCCGAACTGCGCGAGCACCGCGCCTCCGACGCGCGCGCCCAGCTCCTACTCGACCATGTCGGCGATCTCGTCACCTGGCACGACGCCAGCGGCGCGGTGGTCTTCGCCAATGCCGCCGCGAAGGCGCTTGCGGGGGCCGAGCCGGTCGAGCTGCACGGTCGCGGCCTGTTCGACCGCGTCCACATCGCCGACCGGCCGCTCTTCCTGAAGGCGCTGAGCGACGCCGCCCATGGCGCGGGCCACAGCACCGCCTGCTTCCGCACCCTGTTCGTGCCGTGCGACGGCGGCGGCGAGGCCCCGGTCGCGCTCTGGCTCGAAATGCACGCCCACCGCGTTGCCAATGCCGGCCTGCGCGACGGCGCCGCCGTCGTCTGCGTGATGCGCGACATCACGGCGCGGCGCGCCCTCGACGAGGAGCGGGCCCGCGGCCATGCCGACGCGCTGCAGGCGAGCGACGTCAAGGGGCGGTTCCTGGCGACGGTGAGCCACGAGCTGCGCACGCCTCTCAACGCCATCATCGGTTTCTCCGAGATGCTGTCCAGCGATGCGCATGGCGTGCTCGATGCCGACAGGCGGCAGGAATACGCCAGGATCATCCATGATTCCGGGAATCATCTGCTCGACGTCGTCAACACGCTGCTCGACATCTCGAAGATCGAGAGCGGCGCGATGACGATCGAGCAGGACATGCTCGACCTCGGCGATCTCTCCCGCGACTGCTCCGCCTTGATCGCGCTGCGCGCCGAATCCGGGCAGGTCGCGCTGGAGCGTGTGCTGGGGCCGGAGTTGCCGCAGATTCCGGGCGACCGCCGCGCGCTGAAGCAGGTGATGATCAACCTGCTCTCCAACGCGGTGAAATTCACCCCTCCCGGCGGGCGCGTCGTGCTGGCGCTGGTGCGCGACGGCGACGTGATCGACATCTCCGTCTCCGATACCGGCATCGGCATCGCCGCCAGCGACCTGCCGCGCCTCGGCGATCCCTTTTTCCAGGCCAAGGGCTCCTATGACCGCGCCTATGAGGGCACGGGCCTCGGCCTTTCGGTCGTGCGCGGGCTCGTCGGCCTGCATGGCGGACGGCTCACCATCGAGAGCGCGCCGGGCACCGGCACGCGCGTTTCGGTCCGGCTGCCGGTCGGCGGCGTCGCCGCGGCCTCGCAGCCGGTCAGGATCGCGACCTTCGCCCGGGCTCCGCGCCGGGGCCTCGACACCAAAGCACCCATCCGTCTGACCGCCTGAGCCCGAGCGAAACCGCCATGTCCACCATCGCCGCCCGCGCCCATTCCAGCGCCACGCTGACCGCTCCGGTCAGGCGCGCCCAGCCGCCGCGCCGCGCCCCCGCCGCCTCGCCGCTGAGGCGCATAGGCAGGATGGTCTCGCGCAAGCCCGGCCGCTCCTTGCTACTCCTGATGTTCTCGGCCGTGGCGGTCGCGATCCTGGTCAACGCGATGCTGTTCCAGAAGGCGCGGCACCCGGCCCCGATCATCTCGGCCCCCTCGACCGGCGCCCCGCAGCGCCAGGCAGAGCGCCCTGTCGAGCGCCGGCAGGAGACGCCGCCGGCCGCGCCGCAATCCGCGGCCGCCACGATGAGCCCGACCTCCGCCCCGCTGCCGCCGCCGCGTCCGAGCGACCTGCCGCAGGGCGCGCGCGAGGCCGCCGCGCCGCGCCCGCCGGCCCCGGTCACAAGCATCCCGCGCACCGCGCCGGCTGCGACCGCGGTCGCGCCGGCTCCCGTTCCGGCCCGCAGCGCAGCCGCGCGCGACCCGATCGCCGATCTGATCAACGGCTCCGATTTCCGCCCGCCCGCCGAGATCAAGGGCCTCGCGGCCGCGAAGACCGCCGTCCCGCGACGCGCGGTCGAGGACTGAGCCTCGCGGAGCGCGTCGCGCCATGGCGCGCCTGACCAGCGAGTTCTGGGTTTCGGCCTATCTGCGCCAGACGGGCCATGACGGGCGCGTCGCCGTGCTGCGGCGGCGCGGCGCGGCCGAGGCCGGCGCGATCTTCGTCAAGCTCGACCGGCTCGATGGCACGGCGGCGCTTTACGGTCCGGCCCCGCAGATGCTGGCCGACGCCGGCGGCGAGCGCCGCTTCCAGCTGGTGCTCGACAGCGATCCCGCCACGATCGAGGAGAAGGTCGAGCGCGAGCGCCGCTTCGACCCCGATCTCTGGCTGGTCGAGGTCGAGGATCGCGGCGGCGATCCGCGCCTGCCGCTGGTCGAGGACTGAAGGCCGGTTACCGCGGCAGCCCGAATTTCCGCATGATCTCGCTGGCGAGTTGCGGGCTGTCCTGACGCGCCGCGCCCGCGCGCGAGGATGTGCCGCCCGGCGCCATGGCGGGCTGGTGCTGGCCCTTGCGCTCGGCCGGCTGGATGCGCGTGCCGGCGACCTGCATGACGAGGCGCAGGGCCACGCTCGGCCTGATCTCGCGCATCAGCCCGACCAGCGCGAAGATGCGCGGCACGGAATGGGCGGTCGCGTCGCCGAGCCGGATCAGGAAGCGCGTCGCGTCCTCGACGCTGACGCCGCATGCCACGAGCGAAAGAGCCGTCAGGTCGCGCGAGCGGTCGTCATGCAGCGCGACGGCAAGAGCCTCGCCGCCGCCGAGATGCTCCGCGATCGCGCCGAAGGCCCCGCGATGGTCGTCGCCGGCGGTCGCGAGCCAGCCTGCGAACAATTCGCCGGCGACGCCCGGCCGGCGTTCCGCCGGGCTCAGCGAATCGATCGCGGCCAGCGAATCGCGGATCGCGGTGCGCCGCTCCGCGCCCGCCTGCAGGAAGAGCGGCGCGAGGTCGGCATTGGAGAGGTCGCCGCGCGCCAGCAGGCCTTGCGCATAGGCGGGCTCGTGGCGGGCGCGCGCCAGCAGCAGGTCGACCGCCGCGCGCGGGAGAGGCGCGGACGCGTTGGCGAGCAAGGCGAGGTCGAGCACGGGCTCGTCGCGCCCGAGCAGCAGGAGCGTCGCGGTGCTGGTGAGGTCGTTCCGTTCGGCCAGCGCCTGCGCCGCCTCGATCGCGCCGTGCTCGGCCAGCGCCTCGAGCTCGGCCGGAGGCAGCGTCATCCCGTGCTGCAGCAGCGCCGCCAGCACCGGGCCGCCGCGCGCCTGCAGCGCCTTCAGCACGGGGCGCGGCGCATGCGGCCAGCCGGCGAGCTTGCGGGCGAGGATGACCGCGGTCGCCTCGTCGATCTGCGGCGCGAGCGCGGTCGCGATCTCGGCGAAGGCGGCGAGATCGGCCTCCGGCGGCTCCGGCATCGACATCAGCAGGTCGGCCTTCACCCGCAGCGAGACCTGGCTCAGATCGAGGCCGCCGTCCCGCGCCAGATGGGCGAGCTGCGCGAGTTCGGCGGCGATGCGGTTCGGCATGAAGGCAACTCTTATCCAGATTCTCGAGGCTCCCGGCAGCGTATTCGCGAGGCGTTAATGGGGCGTTAACCATGTCGGGGCCTGATGCGGTCAGACGGGCCTGAACGCATGTCTCGGCGCGGGTCTGCGCCGCCATGCTCGACCGAAACGAAGACCGCGTTCGTGCTGCATCGCTTCAACCCCCGGCGCCAGACAAGGAGGCGGGTCATGACCATCGTCATTCCCTTCGCGCCCAACCCTGCCGCGCCGCGGCGCAAGGCGGCGCAGCCAGAGGCCGGCGCGCCGCGCGAGAGCGCCGCAATCCTGTTCTTCACCGGCGTGCGCTACGAGCGCCAACCGGAACCCGCGATCGACCTCGCGCCGCGCAAGCGCCGGGCCGGCGCCGGCGCAAAGCGTCTGCCCCGCACGGCGGTGGCCGGTCAGACGGTGTGACCCCGGCCGCGGCCCCGCCCGGCGTTTTCCGGCGAAGCCTCGCGGCCGTGCTGCTGGCGGGACTGCTCGCGTCTGCCTGCACCGGCGATTTCGGCCGGCCGCGCCCCAGTCTCTGGAGCGATGCGATCGCGCCCGAGCTCGGCTTCTGGTCGGCGACCTTTCGCGGCGAGGCCGCCTCGTATTTCCGCATGACCGACGACGAGAACCAACTGCGCGACCGCGCCTGGCGGCTCGTCATGCCCGCCCAGGAGCGCGGCTATTTTTCGCGCGAGGTCTCCGCGCTGGCCCATGCCCGGATCCTGCCGGTCGAGGCGCAGTCCTTCGCCGTCGCCGATTATCATCGCGCATTGACCGGAGGTTCCTACGCCTCGCAGGCCTCGCGCTACAACCGGCTATCCGAGGACGCCAATGCCGACCGGCTGCTGCTGGCGCCGTTCCGCGCCAACGCCTCCCGCGTCGTGGCGGCCGACCGGGTCCGCCTGCGCGCGGCCGAAGGCTCGCCCTATGTGCCGCCGGAGAAGCAGGATCCGGCCTTCGCCCGCGTCGTCGAGAACGAGGGCCTGATCCTCTGGGTCTGCGAACGCGTCGGATACCGGATCGAGAGCTATCGCTACGCGCTCGCCAACCTCGTGGTCGAGACGCCCTCGCGCGAGGCGATCAGGGCCGAGCGCGCCATCATGGCGCTGGAAGCCGAATCGGGCCCGCTCTGCAAATTGCCGCTGATCGGCGTGTTCGGACGCGGCCAAAGCACCGCGCCGCCGCAGCCCCCTGCCGAGCGCGGGCAGGGCGACGCGGCCGTCTACAAGGGCTAATCCGCCAGTCCGCAGGCGACGCCGGTCGCCAGCGCCTCGGCGTCGCCGCGATCGGAAGGCAGCGGGCTGAGCACCCGCGCGACGATCAGGCCCTGCGCCGTGTCGGAAACGATGCGCAGCTCCCGGCTGGTCTGGCCCTCCTCGTCCCGGGCGACGCGCTCGTCGAGCTGCGCCTCGCTCATCACCAGGAATTCGACGACGCCGCGGATCGCGGCCCGGTCCGTGATCGCATAGATCACGCCGCCGCCGCGCCGATGCAGCGTCAGCCCGAGCGGCAGCGCGCCGGTGCGGGCGACGACGCGCATCGGCCCCGATGACAGATCATAGCCGCAAACGGCGGTGACGACGGCCGGGTCGACCTCCAGCGGCGTCGGCAGGCCCGGGGCCGCGTTCGGGCCGGAGACGAGCTCGGCCTTGCCGCCGAGGCCGAGGCCGAGATAGGCGCTGGTCGCGTCGCGCTCGGACAGGACCGGGATCATCAGGATCGCGACGATATGGACGATGCCGGCGAGCACGAGCCCGGCCAGCGTCAGCAGGACGAGCCGACCGAGGCCGGCGGCGAAGCCCCTGCGCCGGGCCGGCCGCCATTGCGTGGCCTTCGGCGCGGCTTGCGGCTCGACCGCCGCGCCGTCGCCGATCGCGCTCATCGGCATTCGCCCCGCCTGATCGCGGGCAGGATCTCGGGCCTGAGCTCGCCGGCCTGGCTCGAGATCGGCGTGTCGTAGAGGCGAAGCCTGAACTGGAAGCCGCCGCTCGACGGCAGCGGCAGCCAGTTGCCGGCCTGCGCGGTCGCCGCGGCCGTGATCCGCATCGCTCCGCTCTCGTCGCGCACGATCTCGGCGTCGCTGAAGCCCGAGCGGTCGAGCGGCAGGCGGAAGGGCCGGCCGGCATTGTCCCCGACACTGAGCGTCCAGCCCCGCGTCGTCGGCGTCGCGCCGATGACGAGATAGCGGCAGCGCCCGTCGAGGCGCGCGCCCTCGCTGTCGCGCTCGGCGATCAGTTCGAGCCCTTCGCCGGCCCCGAGCGGCAGATGCACGCCGCGCGCGAGATGGGCGCGCAGATAGGGGTCGATGTCGCGTCCGCCACCCTTCGGCCAGGCGTCCCAGGGCCCGATCTGCACCCGCCCGACGATGGGCCGTCCGGCGATGGCGAGATGCGCGGAGACCAGCCCGAGACCGGCGCCGAGCAGCATGACATAGGAAAGATGGGCGACGCGCACGGGGCGGGGCTGTCCGGTTCGGCCGGCGACGCGGCCAGCGGCGGGAGTTGAGCCAGCCGGCGCTGCGGCGTCAACGGTTATCGTGACGGGCCTTGCCTTAATGCCCCGGACTTCGGTCGTGGTCGGTCTTCAGCCGGCGCTCCAGGAAGCGGCTGTAGGAGCCGATGCTGTAGCTGAAGACGGCGTAGACGAAGGCCGCGAAGACATAGCCCTCGATCACCGCGATGCCCTGCCAGTTCGGGTCGCGCAGCGAGGCGCGCACGGTGTCGAGGAAGTCGAGCAGGCCGATGATCGTGACCAGCGTCGTGTCCTGGAAGAAGCCGATGAAGATGTTGACCAGCGGCGGGATCACGATCTTGAGCGCCTGCGGCAGGATGATCCTGCGCATCGCGAGCCAGTAGCCGAGCCCGAGCGCGGCCGCCGCCTCGTGCTGGCCCTTCGGCACCGCCTGCAGGCCGCCGCGCACCGTCTCGGCGATATAGGCTCCGGCGAAGATGATGATCGCGACCTGCGCGCGCAGCAGTTTGTCGACCGTGACGCCGTCCGGCATGAACAGCGGCAGCATCACCGAGGCCATGAACAGGATCGAGACCAGCGGCACGCCGCGTACGACCTCGATGAAGACGATCGCGATGACCTGGATCGCCGGCAGCTTCGAGCTCCGCGCCAGCGCCAGCACGACGCCGAGCGGGAAGCCGAGCGTCAGCCCGACGAAGGAGAGCATGAAGGAAAGCGGCAGCCCGCCCCAGTTCGTCGTGGTCACGACGGGCAGGCCGGGCAGCCCGCCATACATCAGCACGCCACAGATCAGCGGAACCGCGATCCAGAGCCAGAGCAGGGCGCGGCTCCAGAAGCGTGGGATCATCGAGACGACGATCGCGGCCAGGAACAGCGCGACCGCCAGCGCCGGCCGCCAGTGCTCGTCGTAAGGGTAGAAGCCGAACAGCATGAAGCGCAGCTTCGCCGCCAGGAACGGCCAGCACGCGCCCGCGCCGGCCTTGCAGGCCTGCGGCCCGCCCTCGACGATGGCGCGGGTGACGAGCCAGCCCCAGGCGCCGGTCGCGACGCGCCAGACCAGCCAGAGACAGGCGAGCGTGATCGCGGCGTTGAGCGGCGTGCCGAAATAGGGCTTGAGCGAGGCCGGGCTGCGCTCTCGGCGCGGCGGCCGGTCCTTGAACCCTGCGTTCTCGCGCACGAGGTTGAGGGCGTCCATCTCGGCGGCGGTGGCCATCTCAGCGCTCCACCAGCGCGACGCGCGCATTGTACCAGTTCATGAACAGCGAGATCGCGATCGACATGGTCAGGTAGACCAGCATGAAGATGGCGATGCCCTCGATCGCCTGTCCGGTCTGGTTCATCGTCGTGTTCGAGACCATGACGAGGTCGGGATAGCCGATGGCGATGGCCAGCGACGAGTTCTTGAAGGTCGAGAGATAGGAACTGGTCAAAGGCGGCACGATCACGCGCAGCGCCTGCGGCAGCACGACGAGGCGCATGGTCTGCCGGTCGCGCAAGCCGACGGAGCGCGACGCCTCCCATTGCCCGCGACTGACCGAGAGGATGCCGGCGCGCACGATCTCGGCGATGCCGGCCGAGGCCGAAAGCCCGAGCCCGACCAGCAGCGCGGTGAACTCCGGCGTGACCTGCACCCCGCCGGTGATGCGGAAGCGGCCGCGCTCGGGCCAGTTCACCACGAAGTCCGGCTGCGTCACCACCACCGCCAGCAAGGGCGGGGCGAGGAGGGCCGCCAGCACGAAGGGCCAACCCGTCCGCGACTGGCCGCTCGCCACGCGCCTGCGCCGGAAGAGGCCGGCGACGACGAAGGCCAGCACCACGCCGGCGATCGCGGCGGCCAGCACGGCGCCGTGCGCGCCCGACCAGCGCAGCGAGGGCACGATCAGCCCGCCATTGCTGAGAAAGACTTCGGGGATGGGCTGCCAGGCCTCGCGCACCGGCGGGAAGACCGCGACGATCAGCGCATACCAGAGGAAGAGATAGAGCAGCAGCGGCACGTTGCGCAGCGCCTCGACATAGATCAGCGCGAGAAACGACAGCATCGGGTTGCGCGAGAGCCGCGCGATACCGACGATCAGGCCCATCGTCGTCGACAGCACGACCGCGAAGACCGAGACCCAGATCGTGTTGAAGATGCCGACCAGCAGCGCGCGCGCATAGCTGTTGCTCGAATCGTAGGCGATGAAGGACTGGCTGATGACGAAGCCCGCCGGCCTGTCGAGATAGGCGAAGCCCGTGGCGATGTTCTGCTCGGCGAGCTTCCGCGAGACGTTGCCGAACAGGTAGACGCCGACGCCGACGACCAGCGCCACGGCGACGACCTGATAGAGCACGGCGCGCACGCGCACGTCGTAGAGCAGCCGCGTCGGGCTGGAGGCTGGGGAAGGCATGCTCGGTTCCCGGCAGAAAGCGCTGCCGGCGGCGCAAGGCGCGCCGCCGGCGATTCCAGGAGCGGGTCAGAGTGTGGCGCGGCTCACCGGAACGGCGGCGAGTACATCAGCCCGCCCTTGGTCCAGAGCTGGTTCGGGCCGCGCGTCAGGCCGAGCGGGGTCTTCTCGCCGAGGCTGCGCTCGAACAGCTCGCCGTAATTGCCGTTCTGCTTGACGATGTTGTAGGCCCATTTGTTGTCGAGGTTGAGCATCTTGCCGAGTTCGCCGCTGACGCCGAGCATGCGCTGGACTTCGGGCTCCTTGCTCTGCAGCTTCTCGTCGACGTTCGCCTGGGTGATGCCGTATTCCTCCGCCGCGATCAGCGTGTAGACCGACCAGGAGACGATGTCCTTCCAGTTGCTGTCGTTCTGGCGCACCACGGGCGCGAGCGGCTCCTTCGAGATCGTCTCCGGCAGGATGACGAACTGCTTGGGGTCGTTGGCGACGGCGCGCACGGAGGCGAGGTCGGAGCGGTCGGTGGTGATCACGTCGCAGCGGCCGGAGAAGAAGGCGTTGCGCCACTCGTTGTTGTCCTCGAACACGACCGATTCGTATTTGATCCCGCGCGGCTGGAAGTAGTCCTCGAGGTTCTGCAGCGTCGTCGTGCCCGGCAGCAGGCAGATCGCGGCCTGCGACAGTTCGCTGGCGCTCTTCACGCCGAGCTTGACGTTCACCATCAGGCCCTGGCCGTCATAGAAGACCACCGGTCCGAAATCGAGGCCGAGCGAGTTGTCGCGCGAGAAGGTCATCGTGGTCTGGCGCGAGAGCACGTCGATCTCGCCCGATTGCAGCGCCTGGAAGCGGATATTGGTGTTGAGCGGCACGAACTCGACCTTGTCGGGCGCGCCGAACACCGCCGAGGACACAGCCCGGCAGACATCGGAATCGAAGCCTTTCCGGACGCCCTTGTCGTCGGCGTAGGAATAGCCGGCCGAACTCGGCGAGACGCCGCACAAGACCTTGCCGCGCTTCTTGACCGCGTCCAGCGTCGCCTGCGCCGAGGCCGGGCCGGCGAATAAGGCGCTCGCCGCGGCCAGCAGGCCAAGCATCGCCAATCTCGTGATCATCCGATTCATCAGTCCACTCCCATGTGCCGCACCCTTCCAGCCGGTGCGTTGGGAGCAAGCCTAGTTCTGGATGGAACCGGCTTCAAGCTGACGGAGGGTGCGGCCGGCGCGGGGTGGAGATGTCGCGAATGGGGGACTGTCGGCGGAAACTCTTGCGCTACCGTAGCCGCGTCCCGCTCATCTCGCGAATCCCCGCCTGCACAGACGCGCCCGCGACCCGCGCCGGCTCCACCGCCTTGAACATCGAGCCGACCGCCGAGAGCGCCTCGAAGGACTGGCGCGGCATGTGGCCGGCGCCGGGGCCGGCAGGCGCGGCCGGCTGCGCGGGCGTCGGCGTCGTCGCCCTGGCGATGGCCGCGGCCTTCGGATCGACGGTCGGCGGCGCGACGCCTGGGATCGGCTTCAGCTCCATGCCCTGATGGGCGAACTGCATGATCTCCTTCCAGGTCATGGCTGGCAGCGAGCCGCCGGTCATGCTGTTGGTCTCGGAGGAATCGTCGTTGCCGAACCAGACCGCGCCGACGAGGTTGCCGGAATAGCCGACATACCAGGCATCCTTGTAGCCATTGGTCGTGCCGGTCTTGCCGGCGGTGATCACGCCCTCCAGCGCCGCGCGCCGGCCGGTGCCCTCGGTCGGCACCTTGGAAAGCATGAAGTTGATGTCGTTGGCGACCTGCGTGCTCAGCACCTGCTTCGGGGCCGGCTCGTCGCGGTCGTGCCGGTAGATCACCTCGCCCTGCGAGTTGCGGATCTCGGTCGCGGCATAGGGCTTGGCGCGCTTTCCGCCATTGGCGAAGACGGCGTAGGCGGCCGCCTGGTCGATGACGGTGACCTCGGCCGCGCCGATCGGCAGCGAGACGGTGTCGGTCAGCGGCGTATTGAGGCCCATGGCGCGGCCGGTCTCGACGATCTTCATCCGACCGATGCGGGCGGCGCGCGCCTCGTGCGTCTCGCCGGCCGCCTTGCCGATCGCGATCGACATCTGCACCGGGATCGTGTTGATCGACTTCGCCAGCGCGACCGTCAGCGGCATCGAGCCGGCATAGGAGCGGCCGTAATTGTTCGGGCACCAGTTGCCGATGCAGACCGGCCGGTCTGTGACGATGGTGCTGGGCTGGTAGAGCCCCGCCGACATCGCCGCCGCGTAGACATAGGGCTTGAACGAGGAGCCGGGCTGGCGGAGGCTCGACGTCGCGCGGTTGAACTGGCTCGCGCCGTAGTCGCGGCCGCCGACCATGGCGCGGACCGCGCCGTCGGTGTCCATGATCACGGTCGCGGCCTGCTTGGCCTTGTAGCCGGGGCCGTGCTGGCGCAGGATCGATTCGACCGCCTCGTCGGCGCGCTCCTGGATCGCCGGGTCGTGCGGCGTCTTCACCGTCAGCACGCGCTCGGGGCCGAGCTTGCCGTCGTCGGCGAGCTTCCTGATCTCGTCGAAGGCCCAGTCGAGATAGTAGTCGGGGCTCGAATCGCGCTTGCGGTCGATCGGAGTCGCCGGATTGCGCTTGGCGCTGTCGACCTGGCCCGCCGTCATGAAGCCGGCGTCGACCATGGCGTTGAGCACGTCGTTGGCGCGGGCGCGGGCGGCCGGCAGGTTGACGTGGGGCGCGTATTTCGTCGGCGCCTTGAACAGTCCGGCCAGCATCGCGGCCTCGGCCACCGTGACGTCCTTCACCGACTTGCCGAAATAATATTCCGCCGCCGCCGCCACGCCGAAGGTGCCGCCGCCCATATAGGCGCGGTCGAGATAGAGCTTCAGGATCTCGTTCTTGGTCAGCCGGTATTCCAGCCAGATCGAGAGGAACGCCTCCTTGATCTTGCGGTCGAGCGAGCGCTCGTTGGTCAGGAACAGGTTCTTGGCGAGCTGCTGCGTCAGCGACGAGCCGCCCTGCACCACGCCGGAGGCTCGCGCATTGACGCTGAGCGCGCGGAAGGTGCCGAACACGTCGATCCCGAAATGATCGTAGAAGCGCCGGTCCTCCGTCGCCAGCACCGCCTTGATCAGGTGGTCCGGCATCTCCTCGAGCTTCAGCGAATCGTCATGGCGCGCGCCGCGACGGCCGAGTTCCGAGCCGTATCGGTCGAGGAAGGTCACGGCGAAGACCTGGTTCTTCAGCGCTTCCTCGCGGCCTTCCTGAAAGGACGGGATGGCGAGCGCCAGCATGAGGAACGCGGTCGCGACGCCGACGTTCAGGCCCTCGCTGGCGAACTCCGCCGCCCACCGCTTGCCGCCGGTGACGGTGAAGCGATCCATGACGCTGCGGAAGCGCTCATAGCGCTCGCCGAGCCCGCGCCCGGCGCCCCAGAGCCCGGCGTCGACCCATGAGTCGAAAGCGAGCGCGAAGCGCTTCGCCTGGGTCGCCCATCGCCTCTTCCTGAACTCCATCACGGCTTTCGACGACCCCGACACCCGGTGCGCGGCACGTTGTGCCGCGGCAGGCCCGGCATCCGCCTCGACGAGGCGAAATTAGGCGCTGGCGCGGCCGGACGGAAGGGGGTGCGTCACGCAATCCCGCGTCAAGCTGAATCGCGCTCGGGACGCCGGCCAAACGGCGCGTCAGCCCTTGGCCGCAAGCAGGGCGAAGGGGTCGAGGAGGCAAGGCGCAGGGCGTCGTGCAGCGCGCATGAACAGTTGTCCGGCCAGCATCGGAAACTCTTGATCTGGCGGGATATGCGTTCCTGATAGATGGGATGAAGTATTGGCTCGATTTTCATAGATTTCAGTCCTTCAAAAGAAAGATGAGTCGGGACGGCGCCGGGCGCTGCCGGCGTGCCGCTCGCCAGGCGCGGCTTTCCTTCGCGCCCCGCGCCGGGCATAAGCGGCCATGGCCGATGCTCCGACCCTGACCGCGCCCTTCTGGCGGACGAAGACGCTGGAGGAGATGAGCGCCGCCGAGTGGGAATCGCTCTGCGACGGCTGCGGGCGCTGCTGCCTCGTCAAGCTCGAGGACGAGGAGAGCGGGCGCATCCTCGCCACCGATGTCGGCTGCCGGCTGTTCGACGCCGGTTCATGCCGCTGCGCGGACTACGGGAAGCGCTCGCAACGCGTGCCCGATTGCGTGACGCTCACGCCCGAGGCGGTTCGCCAGCTGCGCTGGCTGCCGCCGACCTGCGCCTACCGGCTCGTGGCCGAGGGGCGCGACCTGCTCTGGTGGCATCCGCTGGTCTCGGGCGACCCCGGGACGGTGGTCGCGGCCGGCGTCTCGGTGAAAGGCCGCGTCTTCGCCGGCGAGGACGACGTCGCCGAGGACGATCTGCCCGAGCGCATCGTCGACTGGCCGCTGCGCTGGCCGCGCGGGGCGAAGGCCCGGCGGTAGGTCCGTCCCGCGCGCCGGCGCGGCTCTCGGTCAGGTCGGCGACCTCGGCGAGAAGCCGTAGCGCTCGAACGCCGCGACCGGCACGCCATGATCGAGCAACGCCGCCGCGCAGGCGGACGTTCGCGGCGCGATTGATTGTTCGGTCGCTTTTCGGCATGACCACGCCACCCCGCCGGGGCGCTGCGCCTGCGCAACCATGCGCTCGCCGCCGCGTTCCTGCGCTCGGCTAACGGTTTGAGAGGCATTGACGATGGCAGGCGACGAGACCGCGGCGGGCAAGTGGGTCTACACCTTTGGCGACGGCAAGGCCGAGGGCGAGGCGGGGATGAAGAACCTGCTCGGCGGCAAGGGCGCGAATCTCGCCGAGATGAGCAATCTCGGCCTGCCGGTCCCGCCCGGCTTCACCATCACAACCGAGGTCTGCACCCGGTATTACGAAAACGGCAAGACGTTCCCGCCTGAGCTGGAGGCGCAGGCTCAGGCCGCGCTCGCCGGCATGGCGAGGCTCACGGGCAAGACCTTCGGCGACCCGGCCAATCCGCTGCTGGTGTCGGTGCGGTCGGGCGCGCGCGCCTCGATGCCGGGCATGATGGACACGGTGCTCAATCTCGGCCTGAACGACATCACCGTCGAGGCGGTCGCCAAGGCCTCCGGCGACCCCCGCTTCGCCTGGGACAGCTATCGCCGCTTCATCACGATGTATTCCAGCGTCGTGCTCGATGTCGACCACGGCGATTTCGAGGAGGCGCTGGAGGACTACAAGGAGCGCAAGGGCCTCAATCTCGACACCGACCTCTCGGCCGACGACTGGAAGGTGCTGGTCGGGAAATACAAGGAGATCGTCAGGAAGGCGCTCGGCTCCGACTTCCCGCAGGAACCGCAGGCCCAGCTCTGGGGCGCGGTCGGCGCCGTGTTCTCCTCCTGGATGAACGCGCGCGCGATCAAGTATCGCGAGCTCAACGCCATACCCGCCGCCTGGGGCACCGCCGTCAACGTGCAGTCGATGGTGTTCGGCAACATGGGCGACACCTCGGCGACCGGCGTCGCCTTCACCCGCAACCCCTCGACCGGCGAGAACGCGCTCTATGGCGAGTTCCTGGTCAACGCCCAGGGCGAGGACGTCGTCGCCGGCATCCGCACGCCGCAGGACATCACCGAGGCCGCCAGGAAGGAGGCCGGCTCCGACAAGCCCTCGATGGAACGGGTGATGCCCGACGCCTATGCCGAGCTCCGCCGCATCTACGGCATCCTCGAAAAGCACTACCGCGACATGCAGGACATGGAGTTCACCATCCAGGAGGGCAAGCTCTGGATGCTGCAGACCCGGTCCGGCAAGCGCACCGCCAAGGCGGCGCTGCGCATCGCGGTCGAGCTCGCCAAGGAAGGGCTGATTTCGGAGGAGGAGGCGGTCGGCCGCGTCGAGCCCGGCGCGCTCGACCAGCTTCTGCACCCGACGATCGACCCCAAGGCCGAGCGTCGCGTCCTGACGACCGGCCTGCCGGCCTCGCCCGGCGCGGCCGCCGGCGAGATCGTGTTCAATTCCGACGAGGCGGAGGCCGCGAAGAAGGCGGGGCGGAAGGTCATTCTCGTCCGCGTCGAGACGAGCCCTGAGGACATCCACGGCATGCACGCCGCCGAGGGCATCCTGACCACGCGCGGCGGCATGACCTCGCATGCGGCCGTGGTGGCGCGCGGCATGGGCAAGCCCTGCGTCTCGGGCGCGGGCCAGATCCGCGTCGATTACGCCAAAGGCACGATGAGCGTGGGGCCGACCGTGCTGAAGGCCGGCGATTTCATCACGATCGACGGCGGCGCCGGTCAGGTCCTGCTCGGCGAGATCAGGATGCAGCAGCCGGAGCTTTCCGGCGAGTTCGGCACGCTGATGGGCTGGGCCGACAAGGTCCGCCGTCTCAGGGTTCGCGCCAACGCCGAGACGCCGGACGACGCCCGCACCGCGCGCGAGTTCGGGGCGGAGGGCATCGGGCTCTGCCGCACCGAGCACATGTTCTTCGACGAGGACCGCATCCAGCCGATGCGCGAGATGATCCTCGCCCATGACGACGCCGGCCGCCGCGCCGCGCTCGCCAAGCTCCTGCCGATGCAGCGCCAGGACTTCGTCCAGCTCTTCACCATCATGAAGGGGCTGCCGGTGACGATCCGCCTGCTCGATCCGCCGCTGCACGAGTTCCTGCCGCATGGCGAGGCCGAGATCGCCGCCGTCGCCAGGGCGCTCGGCGTGACGCCGGACGCGCTGAAGCATCGCGCCGCCGAATTGCACGAGTTCAACCCGATGCTCGGCTTCCGGGGCTGCCGCCTCGCCATCGCCTATCCCGAGATCGCCGAGATGCAGGCGCGCGCCATCTTCGAGGCGGCGGTGATCGCGGCCAAGGACACGGCCAAGCCGGTGATCCCGGAGGTGATGGTGCCGCTGGTGATGGGTGTGGCCGAGCTCGACTTGGTCAAGGCCCGCATCGACGCGATGGCGAAAGAGGTGATCGCCGAGAGCAAGGTCGATCTGACCTATCAGGTCGGCACCATGATCGAACTGCCGCGCGCCGCGCTGATGGCGGCGGAGATCGCCAAGAGCGCGGAGTTCTTCTCCTTCGGCACCAACGACCTGACCCAGACCACGCTCGGCATCAGCCGCGACGACGCCGCCTCGTTCCTCGGCCCCTATACGCAGAAGGGCATCCTGGCGCAGGACCCCTTCGTCACCATCGACCAGGAAGGCGTCGGCGAACTGGTCAGGCTCGCGGCCGAACGCGGCCGCAAGGCGAGGCCCGACATCAAGCTCGGCATCTGCGGCGAACATGGCGGCGACCCGGCCTCGATCGGCTTCTGCGAGAGCATCGGGCTCGACTACGTCTCCTGCTCGCCCTTCCGCGTGCCGATCGCGCGGCTGGCGGCGGCACAGGCGGCGCTTGGCGCGGTGAAGCAGAAGGAGGGGTGAGTCCTCAAAGCCTCATGATCGGCCCGGGATACCGAGCGACCGCCTCGTCGACGGTCGCCAACATCAGTCCGTCGACCATCGCCTGGGCAATGAGGATGCGGTCGAACGGATCCTTGTGCAGGAGCGGCAAATCGAGCGTCACGACGGCGTGACGGCCCTCTATCGGGATTTCCTGATAGCCGTTGTCGAGAAGTCCCCGTCGCAGGAGCCGCGGATCGACCGTGAAATCGTCGCGGCCGAGCCCGCGCTTGATGGCGACTTCCCAGATACTCGCGGTGCTGAAGAACAGCGCGTTGCGCGGTTCCTCGATGATCGTCCTCGCCTGCGCCGGGAGCTCGGGGGCATCGAGGGACAGCCACAGCAACAGATGCGTATCCAGAAGCAGCTTCATGGATCGCCGGCGAACAGGCGCACGATCTCGTCCTCGTCCATGCGGTCGAAGTCGTTCGGCACGGCGAACTGCCCGCTCATGAAGCCGATGCGACGCATCTGCGCATGAGACGGAGCTTCGATCGGAACGACCTTCACCATGGCCTTGCCCGCCTTGGCTATGATGAAACCCTCGCCTTTCGCCGCCTTGTCGACCAAGCGCGACAGATGCGTCTTGGCTTCGTGGATGTTCACGATCTCCATCATGATCTCCGCTTGATTTAGTCCGCTTAGCTTAGTCCAATCCCATAATGCTTCAAGATCGAGCGGCTTCGCTCCAAAAAAGGCTTCCCATGCCCTTTCTCACCACCATCGGCTTCGACGCCGACGACACGCTCTGGCAGAACGAACAGTTCTTCCGGCTGACGGAGGACCGCTTCGTCGCGCTGCTCGGCGCGCATGGCGAGGCGGCGGAGATTTCCGGCAGGCTGCTGGAGGCGGAGCGCCGCAACCTCGCCTTCTACGGGTTCGGCATCAAGGGCTTCGTTCTCTCGATGATCGAGACCGCGATCGAGCTCACCAAAGGCGAGGTCGAGGCCTCCGTAATCGCCGAGATCCTCGCGGCCGGCCGCGAGATGGCCGCCCACCCGGTCGAGACCCTGCCGCATGTCCGCGAGACGCTCCAAACGCTGGCCGGCGACTACAGGCTGGTCATGATCACCAAGGGCGATCTCTTCGACCAGGAGCGCAAGCTCGCGGCCTCGGGCCTCGGCGAACTGTTCGACGCCGTCGAGATCGTCAGCGACAAGAATGCCGCTACCTATGAGCGCATCTTCGCCCGCCATGGCGACGGCGCGGGGCGCGCCATGATGGTCGGCAACTCGCTGAAATCCGACATCCTGCCGGCGCTGGAGGCCGGCGCCTGGGCGGTGCACGTGCCGCACGAGCTGACCTGGGCGCTGGAGCATGCCAAGGAGCCGGTGGGGGAGAGACGGTATCGCAAGCTGGCTGATCTGGGCGGGTTGGACGAGTTGGTGCGGGAGATCGGGTGAAGATCGAGTATCTTGGCCGACACCGCCGGGCAAAATTACCCGCGCTGGACCGCCGTTGCAAATTATGCTAGCTCACCCCATGTAAGACGAGATGCGGCCGGGTTCTGGCCATTCCTCCGCGCGGGCGCTGAAGTCCGGTCGGCGGGCACGATTCAGATCCACCACACATCGACTACAAGACCGGAGCGAGGCGTCCGCGCGTCGAGCCCCGGGCCTCATCGAACACGCGGATCTGAAACGTAAGGACTATCCCATTATGGATAAGGGCACCGTCAAGTGGTTCAACGCCACCAAGGGCTATGGCTTCATCACCCCGTCTAGCGGCGGGCAGGACGTTTTCGTCCACATCAGCGCCGTCGAGCGCGCCGGCCTGCGCGAGCTGGTCGAGGGTCAGGTCGTGTCCTACGAGCTGATCGCCGATCGCAAGACCGGCAAGTCCTCGGCCGGCAACCTCGCCATCGCCTGAGACTGGAGCATCGGACCGAAAAGTGGAATGCACCTTTCGGGATTAATCCGAATGCTGGACAAAAAGTCGGATCGCACTTCGCGTCCATCGGACGCGCGGTGATCCGGCAAAGCGGCCGGGGCGGCGTTCGCGCCGTTCCGGTCCGCAAGACGACACCCTCCGGCGCTGTGGCTTAGCGGTTCGCCGGCGGGAAAGAGCAAATACCAAAAATGGCCGGGCGCAATCCGGCGGCACAGCCGATATCCACATGTGCCCCTTGCGTCGCGGCGTCCGGAAAGACCTGTTTTGACTCGATTCACCGACCTCGGCTTGGCCGAGCAACTGCTCAAGGCGCTTGCCTCCGAAGGTTACGCCACGCCCACCCCGATCCAGGCGCAGGCGATCCCGCCGATCCTGCAGGGCCGCGACCTTCTCGGCGCCGCCCAGACCGGCACCGGCAAGACGGCCGCCTTCGCACTGCCGCTGCTGCACCGTCTGCTGAACAACCCGCGTCGCATGCAGATGCGCTCCGTGCGCGCTCTGATCCTCTCGCCGACGCGCGAGCTCGCGGCCCAGATCGAGACCTCGATCCGGGCCTACGCCCAGTTCACCACGATCAAGTCGACCGTGGTCTTCGGCGGCGTGCCCGTCGGCAAGCAGATCCGCGCGCTCGGCCAGCATGTCGACATCCTCGTCGCCACGCCCGGCCGCCTGCTCGACCTCGTCGACCAGCGCGCCGTCTCGCTGCGCGAGATCGAGTATCTCGTCCTCGACGAAGCCGACCAGATGCTCGATCTCGGCTTCATCCATGCGCTGCGCCGCATCGCCACGCTGATCCCGGCCAAGCGCCAGACGCTGCTGTTCTCGGCGACGATGCCCAAACCCATCCGCGAGATCGCCCAGGCCTATCTGACCGATCCGGCCGAGGTCTCGGTCGCGCCAGTGGCGACCACGGCGGAGAAGATCGACCAGCGCGTCATCTTCACGGAAGCCGGCCAGAAGCCGGCGCTGCTGGCCAAGACGCTGAGCGTTCCCGAGATGGAGCGCGCCATCGTCTTCACCCGCACCAAGCACGGCGCCGACAAGGTCGTCCGCCAGCTCGAGATCGCCGGCATCAAATCGGCGGCGATCCACGGCAACAAGAGCCAGGGGCAGCGCGAGCGGGCGCTTGGCTCGTTCCGCGACGGCGATCTGCGCATCCTGGTCGCGACCGACATCGCCGCGCGCGGCATCGATGTCGACGGCATCAGCCATGTCGTGCAGTTCGACCTGCCCAACGTCGCCGAGACCTATGTCCACCGCATCGGCCGCACCGCGCGCGCCGGAGCGTCCGGCGTCGCCATCGCCTTCTGCACGCCGGAAGAGCGCGGCGACCTCGCCGCCATCGAGAAGCTGACCCGCGTCGCGATCACGCCGATCGGCGAGGTTCCGTACTGGGACGGCCGCACCCCGAAGAAGCCGCCCCAGAATCAGGGCCGCGGCGGGCGCGGCCAGCAGAACGGCGGCCGCGACCATGGCCGGCCCTCGGGCCAGCGCCAAGGCAAACCAGCGCACTCCGCCAAGCCCTCGCATGGCGGCAAGCCTGTCCATGCCGGCGGCGGCCAGCGCGACGGCGTCCGCAACGACAGGCCGCCGCAGCGCAGCGAGGCTCCGGCCCAGCGAAAAGACGGGGGCTCCGCCAAGGAAGGGCTTGGCGGCGTCGCGTTCTTGCAGCAAAGAACTCAGCAACCACGCACCAACGGCGCCCGGCGTCGCGCGAACTGACGCGCGGCGCATGAGAACCGGGCGCGGCCTGTCCGACACGGGCGGGCCGCTCCCAGCGCCAACGGGCACACGAAGGACGACAGAATGGCTAAAGAAGAACTGCTCGAGTTCGACGGAACGGTGGTCGAAGTGCTGCCGGACGGCAATTACCGGGTCAAGCTCGACAACGAGCACGTCATCCTGGCCTATGCGGCCGGCAAGATGAAGAAGAACCGCATCCGCACCATCGCCGGCGACCGCGTCGTCGTCGAGATGTCGCCCTACGATCTCGATCGCGGCCGCATCAACTTCCGCCAGAAGACCGCGGGCCCCGCGCCGGGCGGCCCGCCGCGCAACCAGAACTTCCGCCGGCGCTGAGGCGGCCCGGATGACGCTCTCGCGGGTCGAGCTGGTCTTCATCGCCGCGGGCGGCGCGCTCGGCGCAGCTGTAGGTTTCGCGGTCGAGGCCGGCTGGCTCGCCGCCATGGCGACATTCCCGCCCTTCGTCGTCGTGCTGCTCGGCCTCGCCCTGATCGAGATCGTCGGCGGCTTCGCCACGGGGCGTGCGCCCGGCACTCTGATCGCCATGCCGGCCAGGATCGCCGCCTTCGCGCTCGGCATCGGCGTGCTGCTGCTGATGACCGGCAAGCTGGCCTGAGAGCCCATCCCGAACTCCACCGCGCCGGCCGCCTGACGCGGCTTTCTCCGCTTCCGGTGCTCACGGACGAGAAGTCCGCTCCGCTCCGGTTCTCGAAAACCACGCCAGCCGACTCGCCGCGGCGAGTTTCGAGACGGGTTCTGAGTTGCTCCCCCACACGACACGCCGTCATCCCGCATCGACGCGGCTGACGCCGCTTGTCCGAGATGACGGCGTGGGCCGGGTGACATCAGCGGATGTCAGCCAGCACCCCTCCGGCCAAAAAAAGACCCCGGCGGAGCCGGGGCTTCGAAGTGGTCTTGTCCGTGGTGAAGGGTCGTCCGATACTCTGTAGGCGTGGAAAACTCAGTAGCCGCCGCGCGCCCAGCGCTGGCCGCCGGGGCTGATCATGACCTGGCGGTAGCGGGTCTCGTAGACGGCGGGAATGGTGTGGCGCACGACCTGCGTCGGGCGCGTCATGACGCTGCGCTGGCGCTCGCCATAGACGGCGGGGATCGTCTCGTAGGACACGCTCGCCGGCTCGACCTCGACGGTGCGCTGCTGATAGGCGTAGCGCGGCTCGTCGTAGACCCAGCAGCCGGTGGTGCGGCCATAGGCGTCGGTGGTGACCTCCCAGCGCTTGCCGCCGGGCGAGATCATGACCTTTTCGGAGACGGTCTCGTAGCGCGCCGGACGATGACGCGGGATCTGGCGCTCGGGCTGGATCAGAACCGTCTCGCTGACGGTCTCGTATTCGGCCGGGATCACCTGCGCCTGCGTCTGCGCCGGGCGGGCGAGATAGGTCTCCGCGACCGAGCCGTAGACCGGCGGCGTCTGCACGAGGCTGTAGCAGGACGAGCCCTGGCAGGGCTTGGCGACCGGACGGCAGGACGAGCCGTCGCAGCCGCCGGCCTGCGCGCCGGAAGCGCCGAGCAGGAGAGCCGCGCCGAACGCCGAAGTGACGATAAACTCACGCATCTGTCTGAACCCTCGCCCCGGCGTCATCGCGCCGCTTGTGGAGTTCAGGAAGCCGGATTGGAGTGATGAACGCAAGGTAAACGCGCAAACAAGGTAAAATTAACCATTGCCGCCGTCACGCGGAGATTCAGACCTGTTTCGCGAGGCTGAACATGATCGCTCGAATGCGAGGCAATGGCCCGTCTCGTCCATGTCGGCTCGAAAACACACCCGTCATCCCGGGCGGCCGCAGGCCGGCCCGGGATCCATCCTGGAGCGCCGTGCTGTATTTGCGCTATGTCTGCCCCGGCCGCAGCATGTAAAATACGTGTTGGCCGATCGTGTCCATCTTCTTCAGTTTCTTGGCCCAATATGGCCGGACATACTGCGCGTGGTAATGCGTCGCGCCGCCCACCTCCGCCAGGTATGTCTTGCCCTCATAGACCTCGCGCGCGATCCGGACCGCGGCGCGCCAGGGCTCCGGCTCGGTGATGCGCAGCGATTTGCCCTCGCAGGTGAAGGTGAACTGGCAGGCGAGGTAGCGATCGCTGTTCTGGTAGACCACGCCGCAGACCGTCTTGGGGTAGAGATCGCTCTTGACCCGGTTGAGCACGACCTGCGCCACGGCGGCGCGGCCCTTCTCCGATTCCGAGCGCGCCTCGAAATAGACCGCTTCAGCGAGGCAGCGCTGCTGGCGGGCCATGTCGCCCTCCGCGATCAGGTTCGTATAGATCTCGCGCGGGCCGGCCGAGGCCGAGGCGACCGCCGTCGCCGCGCCCGATTGGCCGGCCGCCGCGGGAGCGCGCGGGAGCGCGACCAGCACGGCCGGCGGCGCGGCCGGGATCAGCGTCACGACGTCATGGCGGACGGGGGGGGTGGTCGAGGCCGTGATCGCGGCGCGGCCTGACGATAGCGGCGTCGAGCCGTCGATGCTCTCAAGATGCTGCTCGGCGGCGCGCGGCGAGGCGATGGCGGGCTTCAGCGAACTCGGCGAGGCGTCCGACAGCGCCGGGTCGGTCAGGCCTTCCTCGTTGGCATAGGGCACGAAGCCGGTCTGCGGCCCGTCGATGGCCTCCGCCTCGCGCAGCGCGTCGAGCGAAAAGCCGCCCGAGATCAGCCCCGGCCGGGTGTCGCCGAAGACGACGCGCGCCAGGTCCAGCGGAGCGGGCCTGGTCGAGATGCTGGGCCGCAGGCCCGGCAGCGGATCGCCCTTGGCGCTGCGGTCGATCTCGGGGAAGTCCTTGGCGAAACGCTTCATGTCCTCGCGCGGCTGGCGCGGGTCGATCGCGACGCGGCGCTCCGGCTGCTCGAAGGAGAGATGCGCCTGGGTGATGCTGGAGGACAGCGACAGGCCCGGCAGCCGAAAGGCGCTGGCCGCGACCAGCAGCGACGGCCCTTCCTCCAGCGCCGATTGCTGCGCGGGCGCGGCGCGCTGGATCAGCGAGGCGGGCAGCCCGTCGGAGTGGTCGGCCTGGCCGGCCGACGCGGTGAAGGAGACCAGCAGTCCGACCGAGAGCGCCCAGGGCGCGACGGTGGCTAGCGCCCATTGCAGCCTGAGCGACCGGCTCCGCCTTGTCCGCCTGTGCACCCGCAACTGACTCAAAACCGCCCACTCATGCTGAAGACCGCGCGCATCGCAGCAGCCAGCGTGGCAGGGTTGCGACAGTGCGATGTTCTCTGCACAGGGTTGAGGCGGGGTTAACGCAGCGCGACGGATACGGTCCCATCGACAGGGCCATGCAGTCCCGTGATGCGGGATGTCACGAAAAGGCGTTGTTGCGCCGCGCGGCGGCGGGGTATCGTGCAGACACACGAAGATGCCGCCGGAGACCCGCCCCATGAGCGCCGAGCCCGTCACCAGCGGAAAACCCGCGCGCGGCCATGCTCCCGAGATCATCGTCGCCGGCGGCTGCCTGATCGCGCTGATCACCTTCGGCCCGCGCGCAAGCGCCGGCCTGTTCCAGATTCCGATGACGCTGGAATTCGGCTGGGGCCGCGACACCTTCAGCCTCGCCATCGCGGTCCAGAACCTGCTCTGGGGCCTCGGCGCGCCCTTCGCCGGCGCCATCGCCGACCGCTTCGGCACCATCCGCGTGCTCTGCTTCGGCGCGGTTCTCTATGCGCTCGGCCTCGTCGGCATGGGCATGGCCACGACGCCGCTCGCCATGCACATGAGCGCCGGCGTGCTGATCGGCTTCGGCCTCTCGGCCTGCTCCTTCAACCTCGTGCTCGCCTCCTTCGGCAAGCTGCTGCCGGAGAGCTGGCGGCCGATGGCGTTCGGCGCGGGCACGGCGGCCGGCTCCTTCGGCCAGTTCCTGTATCCGCCGATCGGCAACGTGCTGATCGAGCAGCTCGGCTGGCACCAGGCGCTCTATGTCTTCGCCGCCTCGGTGCTGCTGGTGATGCCGCTGACCGTGGTGCTGGCGAGCCGCAAGCTCGACGCGGCCCAGACGGCGGCGGCGGCGAACCTGCCGGGCCAGTCGATCGCGCAGGCCCTGTCGGAAGCCTTCCAGCACCGTTCCTATGTGCTGCTGGTGCTCGGCTTCTTCACCTGCGGCTTCCAGCTCGCGTTCATCACCGCGCATATGCCGGCCTATCTCAAGGATGTCGGCATGGCGGCCTGGGTCGGCGGCTGGACGCTCGCGGTCATCGGTCTGTTCAACGCGGCGGGCTCGCTCGGCTCGGGCTGGCTGACCTCGCGCATGCCGAAGCGCCACCTGCTGGCGCTGATCTATCTCGGCCGCTCGCTCGCCATCCTCGCTTTCATCCTGCTGCCGCCGAGCCCGGCGACCGCGATCGCCTTCGGGGCGGTCATCGGCCTGTTCTGGCTCTCGACCATCCCGCCGACCTCGTCGCTCGTCATGCTGATGTTCGGCACGAAATACATGGCGATGCTCTACGGCTTCGCCTTCTTCTCGCATCAGGTCGGCGGCTTCCTCGGCGTGCTGCTCGGCGGCGTGCTCTACGAGGCCTTCGGCTCCTACCAGATCGTCTGGTGGCTCTCGATCGCGCTCGGTATCGCCTCCGCGCTGATCAACCTGCCGATCGTCGAGAAGGCGGTCGAGCGCCCGGTGGCGCAGCCGGCCTGATCCGGAACTGAGCAAAGACGCACGGCGCGCGGGGTTGCGCGCCGTAGGCTGCGCGTATCTCCTGCGCGCAAAGCTTCAGGAGATGCCCATGTCCACCTTCAAGGCCCTCGTCGCGACCAAGGGCGAGACCGGCACGAACCTCAGCCTGACCGATTTCGCGGAAGCCGACCTGATGGAGGGCGACGTCACCGTCCGGGTCACGCATTCGACGGTGAACTACAAGGACGGGCTCGCGCTGACCGGCAAGGCGCCGGTGGTGCGGCGCTGGCCGATGATCCCCGGCATCGATTTTTCCGGCCGCGTCGAGACCTCGGAGCATCCCGATTTCAAGCCGGGCGACCTCGTCGTGTTGAACGGCTGGGGCACGGGCGAGACGCATCTGGGCGCCTACGCCCAGAAGTCGCGCGTCAAGGGCGACTGGCTGGTGCCGCTGCCGCCCGGCATGAACCCCGACGAGGCGATGGCGATCGGCACCGCCGGCTACACCGCGATGCTTTGCGTGCTGGCGCTGGAAAAGCATGGCCTGAAGCCCGGCGACGGCCCGGTCGTCGTCACCGGCGCGGCCGGCGGCGTCGGCTCGGTCGCGACCGTGCTGCTGGCCAAGGCCGGCTGGCATGTCATCGCCTCGACCGGCCGCCCGGAGGAGGCCGACTACCTTAAGGGCCTCGGCGCGGCCGAGATCATCGACCGCAACGAGCTCTCCGCGCCCGGCCGCCCGCTCGGCAAGGAGCGCTGGATCGCCGGCGTCGACGCGGTCGGCTCGCACACGCTCGCCAATCTGCTGGCGATGACGAGATATGGCGGCGCCGTCGCCGCCTGCGGCCTGGCGCAGGGTATGGACCTGCCGGCTTCGGTCGCGCCCTTCATCCTGCGCGGGGTTTCGCTGCTGGGCGTCGATTCAGTGATGTGCCCGAAGCCGCGCCGGCTCGAGGCGTGGGCGAGGCTGGCGACCGACCTCGACAAGGACAAGCTCGCGGCGATGACGACGACGATCCCGCTGGAGAGCGTGGTCGAGACGGGCAAGGCGATCGTCGAGGGGAAGGTGAGGGGGCGGGTCGTGGTGGAGGTGGGGTGAGGCGGCCTGCCGCGATCAGACGAGCTTGAATTCGAACCGCTTGCCGAGCACGGCTGCAGCCTTGCGCAGCGTCTCCAGCGTCACGTTGCCATCCTTGGGATTGAGCAGCTTGTCGACCTGCGTCCGGCTGGTCTGCATCAGCGCCGCCATCTTGGTCTTGGTCAGGTTCTGAGCTTTCATCGCCTCGGCAAATTGCCAGGCAATGACTTCCTTATCGACCGCGGCGGTGAACTCCTCATAGACACCTTCCTCTTTCAGGAAATCGTCGAGGGACGAGCCCCAGTACCATGATTTCGTCATGGGTACGTTTCCTTTGCTCTCGCTTTTCCAAAATCGAGGTCGGCTTTCGTTGCCGCTTGCGGCGGCGATAAATGCAGTTACAGCTTCAGTGCCTTAGTCAATATGAAAGCATCCACATGAAGAGAGATATGGATCTCGTTCGGGAGCTGTTGCTCAAACTAGAGGCATATCCGCTACGGCATGGGGCTGTCGCCTTTATCTCCGCTAATGACGAGGAAATCCAAATTGAGGGCTACGATGCCGATCAGATTGGGTACCACTTGGATATGATAAAGAAAGCTGGCTTCATCGACGGGGTAAACGCCAACCCCATCACAGGCGTTTCGTTTCGCTGTCTGACCTGGGAAGGGCACGACTTTATCGACTCTGTTCGTGATCCCGAGGTCTGGAAGAAAACAAAAAAGGGCGCAGCAGCAGCCGGTGGTTTCACAGTCGAATTATTGCGTGACTTGGCCAGAGGACTGTTAAAAAAGCAGGTCGAAGACTACACCGGCATCAAGCTCTAACCAGCCTACCCCGCCCCCTCGATCAGCCCGCGCCTCTTCGCCAGTTCTCCGCCGACGAACTCCATGAAGGCCCTGACCCTCGGCGCATTCCTGATGTCGGGATGGGTCAGGATCCACAGGCCCGTCGAGAAATCGGGATCCGGCGGCTGCAGCCGGACAAGCCCCGGCCGCTGGTCGGCGATGAAGCAGGGCAGGGGGCCGATGCCGAGCCCCTGCTCGACGGCCTCCGTCAGCCCGAGCACGGCCGAGCTCTTCAGCGCGATCCTCTCGGGGGCGACGCGGTCGCGGACATAGCGCGCCGCCTTCACGTAGCCGAGCTGGTCGCCGAGCGTGACCCAGTCGCGCTGGAAGAGCAGGCCGGGATCGGCGCTTTCCTCAGGGGTCGGCCCGTCCTGCGCCCGGCCGTAGATCGCCCAGGTCAGCGTCGCGAGCCGGCGTCCGACCAGCGTCTCGCCCGGCGTGTCGCTGGCGCGGATCGCGACGTCGGCATCGCGCCTCGACAGGTTCAGCGTCTGGTTGCCGACCACGACGTCGAGCCGGATCGCCGGATGCGCCAGCCGGAAGGCGGCGAAGATCGGCAGCAGCACATTCAGATAGAGCGTGTCGGTGGTGGTGACGCGGACCTCGCCGGACGGCGCGACGTCGCGCCCGGCGAGCCTGCGCCCGAAGGCGGTGACGTCCTCCTCCATGCGGCCGGCCAGCGCCGCCATCTCGGCCCCGGCGACGGTCGCGACGTAGCCGGTCTTGCGGCGCTCGAACAGGGGCAGGCCGAGCTGCTCCTCGATCTGCCCGAGTCGGCGGAACACGGTCGAGTGGTTGACGTTGATCGCGGTGGCCGCGCCGGTCAGCCCGTCATGGTCGGCGATCGCCTTGATCAGGCGGAAATCGTCCCAGGCGAGATTGGAGTTCATCGCGGACACTTCACGGCTCGGGCTCCTGACGATACGGGAATCCAAGCCGATATCTTGCATGTTTGCAAGATGGTGGGATCTCAGCGCGGCGCGGCGGCGCGTCTCAGCCGATCGTTGATCGCCTCGCCGAGACCGTGACCGGGGATCGGCGCGACCGCGATACGGGCCGGGACAGCGGCGTCGAGCCGGCGCAGATGGCCGAACAGGTTCGCCGCCGCCTCGTTGAGATCGCCTGACGGGCTGAGGTTGAGCGCCAGGGTCGCCAGCGGCGCGCCGTCCGGCTCCGGCCCGAAGCCGAGCCAGGCCTCGCCGGCCCGCGGCCCGTCGGCGGCAAGCCTGACTTGTGCCGAGGGCGCATAATGCGAGGCGAGCAGGCCGGGCGCGATCGGCGCGGTGCCGGTTGCGCCGGCCAGAACCAGTGCGCGCCCGATCACGCCCTCGATCGCGGCGCGCGGGATGCCGCCCGGCCGCAGCAGGCGCGGCGCGCCGTCGAGGCAGGCGATAATGGTCGATTCGACGCCGACCTCGGTCGGGCCGGCGTCGAGCACGGCGTCGATGCGGCCGTCGAGATCGGCCAGCACATGGGCGGCGCTGGTCGCGCTGACGCGGCCGGAGCGGTTTGCCGAGGGCGCGGCGACCGGCCGGCCGGCCTGCGCCAGAACGGCCTGTGCGACCCGATGCGACGGCACGCGCAGAGCAACGGTCTCGAGTCCGGCCCGCGCCAGATCGCAGACCGTGCAACCCTTCGAGACCGGCACGACCAGCGTCAGGGGGCCCGGCCAGAAGACGCGCGCCAGCGCCAGCGCGTCGGCGTCGAACAGCCCCTGCCGTTGCGCCGCCGCCGGATCCGGCAGATGCGCGATCAGCGGGTTGAAGCTCGGCCGCTCCTTGGCGGCGTAGATGCCGGCGACGGCGGCCCCGGAGGTCGCGTCGGCCGCGAGCCCGTAGACGGTCTCGGTCGGCAGCGCCACGAGCCCGCCTTCGCGCAGCAGCGTGGCGGCTTCCGCGATGCCGGTCTCGCTGGCGTCCAGATGGCGGATGATGCGCTGCCGCTGCACGATTGACCTGAGATGGTTTATATATAAACTATACCGCGAGAGCGCGCTTGTCCGCGTGGCGTCGGGGATAGTTCCTCGCTAACATTGCGGCAACGCCAAAATCAAAGACGCGATCGGCCGCAAGGCGAAGGTTCGCCAGGCTCGAGGGAGACGATCATGAGCTACCGCGCCCCGGTCGACGATATCCTCGCCACCATGCGCCATGTCGCGGGGTTGGAGGCGCTGATCGCGGAGGGTCTCGCGCCGGAGCTCGAGGGCGGCGTGGCGGAGGCCGTGCTCGACGAGGCGGCGAAGTTCGCCGCCGAGGTGATCGCGCCGCTGAACCGTATCGGCGACAAGCACGGCTCGACGCTGAGGGACGGCGTCGTCACCACGCCGCCGGGCTGGAAGGAGGCCTACACCGCCTGGGCCGCCGCCGGCTGGAACGCGCTGCCGGGGCCGGAAGAGCATGGCGGACAGGGCCTGCCGGCGCTGCTGCAATCGGCCTGCACCGAGATGTGGAACTCGGCCGCGCTCGCCTTCGCGCTCGGCCCGCTGCTGACCGTCGGCGCGATCGAGGCGCTGCACGCCCATGGTTCGGAGCATCTCAAGGCGACCTATCTCGACAAGCTCGTCTCGGGCGAGTGGATGGGCACGATGAACCTGACCGAGCCGCAGGCAGGCTCGGATTTGAACGCGCTGCGCTCCAGGGCCGAGCGGCTCAGTGACGGCACATACCGCATCACGGGCCAGAAGATCTTCATCACCTATGGCGAGCACGGGTTGACCGAGAACATCGTCCACCTCGTGCTGGCCCGCCTGCCCGATGCGCCTCCCGGCACGCGCGGCATCTCGCTCTTTCTCGTGCCGAAATACCTCGTCAACGCCGACGGCTCGCTCGGCGAGCACAACGATCTGCGCTGCTCCGGCATCGAGCACAAGCTCGGCATCCACGCCTCGCCGACCTGCTCCATGGCCTTCGGCGACAAGGGCGGCGCGATCGGCTGGCTGATCGGCGAGGAGAACCGCGGCCTCGCCTGCATGTTCACGATGATGAACAACGCCCGCCTCAACGTCGCCATCCAGGGCGTCGCCATCGCCGAGCGGGCCTATCAGCAGGCGCTGAATTTCGCGAGGGAGCGCCGGCAGGGCTCAGGCCTGGACGCGCCCAAGGGGGCCGCGATGAGCCCGATCATCGTCCATCCCGACATCCGCCGCATGCTGATGGAGATGCGCGCCAAGACGCAAGCCGCACGCGCCATCAGCTACCTGCTCGCCGCCAGCCTCGACAGGGCCAGGCGCGAGACCGATCCCGCCCGCGCCAGGGCCGCCGCCGAGCGCGCCGCGATCCTCACCCCCGTCGCGAAGGCCTACGCCACCGATATCGGCATCGAGGTCGCCTCGACCGGCGTTCAGGTCCATGGCGGCATGGGCTTCGTCGAGGAGACCGGCGCGGCCCAGCATCTGCGCGACGCCCGCATCCTGACGATCTACGAGGGCACCAACGGCATCCAGGCGATCGATCTCGCTTTGCGCAAGCTGCCGCTCTCGGGCGGCGAGGCGGTCAGGGCGCTGATCGCCGAGATGCGCGGCGTCGTCGCCGAGGTCGAGGCCGCCAACACGCCGGGTTTTGGGCGCGGCGCGGCGCGGCTGAAGGCGGCGGTCGATGCGCTGGAGCGCGCCACCGAGTGGATGCTGGCGACGATGGGCGCGAGCCAAGGCGAGGCGCTGGCGGGAGCGACGCCCTATCTCAAGCTCTTCGCGCTCGCCCAGGGCGGCGCCGGGCTTGCCAAAAAGGCGCTCGCGCAGAGCGGCGAGGAGGGCGGCCAGGGCCACCTCGCGACCTGCCGCTTCTTCGCCGAGCACCTCGCCACCGAGGCCCCGGCGCTGGAGCTGGCGGTCACGGAAGGCGCCGGCGCGGTCGCGGATTCGGACGCGGTCTTCGCGGCGTGAGCGAGGCGCTCCGCCCGCTCGCCGGCCAGATCTGCCTCGTCGCGGGCGCGTCGCGCGGAGTCGGGCGCGGCGTCGCCAAGGCCCTGGGCGAGGCCGGGGCGACGGTCATCGTCACCGGCCGCTCCAGCGAGGCCGGCCCGCGCACCGACCACCGGTCCGAGACGTTCGAGGATACCGCGCGCGAGGTCGAGGCCGCCGGCGGCAAGGGCCATCCCTATCGCTGCGAGCACACCCAGGAGCGCGAGGTCGACCAGCTCGTCTCATGGAGCCTGCGCCGTTTCGGAAGGCTCGACTGCGTCGTCGATGCGGTCTGGGGCGGCAATGAGGGTTATGACGGCGAGCGCTACCCCGACGGTTCGGCCTATGGCGCGCCGTTCTGGCGCAGGCCGGTGGCGCGGCTGGCCCGGAGCTTCGAGAGCGGCGTCTACGCGCAATTGCTGCTGGCCCGCGCCGTCGCGCCGGCCATGGTTCAGGCGCGCAAGGGGCTGATCGTCACGGTCTCGTTCGATACGGCCGCGGGCTATCTCGGCGACGTCGTCTACGATCTCGCCAAGGCCTCGATGAACCGGCTGACGCTGGCGATGGCGCACGAACTGAAACCGTTCGGCGTCACCGCGCTCGGCCTCTCGCCCGGCCATGTCCTGACCGAGCGCGTCGCGGATGCGGGCCTCGCCGCCGCGACGACCGAAAGCCCGCTCTATGCCGGCCGCGCGGTCGCGGCGCTGCTCGCCGATCCGGACGTGGCGCGCCATGCCGGAGAGATCCTGCATGTCGCCGACCTCGCGCGAACCTACGGATTCACCGACCGGGACGGCGCGCAGCCGGCCCGTTTCAGCATCTCGGGATAACAGGGGAGGCGACGATGTCGCTCAAGGACAAGACGCTTTTCATCACCGGCGGCTCGCGCGGCATCGGGCTCGCCATCGCGCTCAGGGCCGCGCGCGACGGCGCGAACGTCACCATCGCCGCGAAGACGGCCGAGCCGCATCCCAAACTCGAGGGCACGATCCACACCGCCGCGGCCGAGATCGAGGCGGCCGGCGGCAAATGCCTGCCGCTGATGGTCGATGTCCGCGACGAGGCGAGCGTGGCGGGCGCGATCGCGAGGACGGCCGAGACCTTCGGCGGCATCGACATCGTCGTGAACAACGCCAGCGCGATCTCGCTGACGAACACGCGGATGACCGACATGAAGCGCTACGACCTGATGAACCAGATCAACACGCGCGGCGCCTTCATGGTCTCGAAATACGCGATTCCCTATCTGGAGAAGGCGCGGAACCCGCATATCCTGATGCTGTCGCCGCCGCTCGACATGTCGACGCGCTGGTTCGCGCCGCACCTCGCCTATTCGATCGCGAAATACGGGATGAGCCTGTGCGTGCTCGGCTTGGCCGGTGAACTGTCCGGCAAGGGCATCGCGGTCAACGCGCTCTGGCCGCGCACCACGATCGCCACGGCGGCAGTCCAGAACCTGCTCGGCGGCGACAAGATGGTGCAGGCCAGCCGCACGCCGGCGATCCTGGCCGACGCGGCCCATATGATCTTCAGCAAGCCCTCGCGCGAATTCTCCGGCCGCTTCCTGATCGACGACAGCTTCATGGCGGGCGAAGGCGTCACGGATTTCACGCCCTATCGCGTCGATCCGTCGGTGCCGCTGATGCCGGACTTCTTCGTGCCGGCCGACGACAAGCCGCCGCGGGGCGTCAAGGGCGGGATGTAGGATGGTGCGCCTGTCGCATCGGATCCTACAGCCCTCATACCGAGGAGCGATCCCATAGGGATCGCGTCCTCGAAGGATGCTCCAGCGACACGCTGACTGAGCGGACTGTAGCATCCTTCGGGACGCAGCCTTGCGGCTCCTCGGGACGAAGGCTCGGAAATGCGGATGCGATACCCGTATCGCCCCGCCGCCGTCATCCGTTTGACATCGTTGCGCGATGGGAGTTCTTGCAGCGCAGCATAAGCCTGCTTCGTTGCCTCCCAGAGTGCCCTGCCATGATTCAGACCCACGGCATCTGCCCCGACACCGGCGACCGCCTGATCCACCGCACCCTGCTGGTCGACGAGGAGATTCCGGCCGGCTCGGTCTGGATCGACCTGCTCAACCCGACGCCCGGCGAGGACAAGAAGATCGAGACCCATCTCGGCATCTCGATCCCGACGCGCGAGGAGATGCACGATCTCGAACCGTCGGAAATCATCTATACCGAGAACGGCGCGCATTACATGACGGCGCGGATCATCTGCCAGTCCGAGACGCAGGTGCCCAAGCTCGCCGACGTGACCTTCATCCTGACGGAGAAGGCGCTGGTCACCGTGCGCTACGACGAGCCGGGCGCCTTCGGCATCTTCCTCAACCGCGTCGGCAAGCCCGGCGGCTGCGGCATGCAGCCGGCCGCCGTGATCGAGGGGCTGATCGAGGCGATCGTCGACCGCGCGGCGGAGGTGCTGCGCGGCGTCGGCGACAAGATCGACGAGGCCTCGCGCCAGGTCTTCGAGGGCAAGAGTTCGGCCGTGGAGCAGAACAACGCCTATCAGGCGATCATCAAGAACATCGGCCAATACGAGCACATCATCTCCAACGTGCGCGAAAGCATGGTCTCGGTCGAGCGCGTGCTGCTGTTCCTGTCGACCAATTTCAAGCGGCCGACCAAGGTCGCGAGCGGCTTCGCGCCGGAATGGCGCACCGCGGTGCGCGACGTCCAGGCGATCGAGGAGCACGCGACCTTCATCTCCAGCAAGCTCTCCTTCATGCTGCAGGCGACGCTCGGCCTCGTCGGGCTGGAGCAGAACAAGATCATCAAGCTGTTCTCGGTCGTCTCGGTGGTGCTGATGCCGCCGACGCTGATCGCCTCGGTCTACGGCATGAACTTCAAGGCGATGCCGGAGCTGGAATGGCAGTTCGGCTATCCGATGGCGCTCGGTATGATGCTGATGTTCGCAATCCTGCCGTATCTGTTCTTCAGGTGGAAGAAGTGGCTTTAGGGCGGCGGCTTTCTCAGCCCAGCACCCGCGCCATCGCATCCTTCAGCCCGCCCGCGTCCCGCTCCAGCCAGCCGGGCACCGGCAGGTCCTTCGAGCGCAGGAACTCCGGATTGAACAGCTTCGACTGATAGCGCGTGCCGTAGTCGCAAAGGATCGTCACGATGGTGTGGCCCGGCCCGAGCTGCTTCGCCAGCCGGATCGCGCCGGCGACGTTGATGCCCGACGAGCCGCCGAGGCACAGCCCCTCCTGCTCCAGCAGGTGGAAGACGATCTGCACGGCGTCCGCGTCTGGAATCCGGAAGGAGACGTCGACCGGCGCGCCCTCCAGGTTCTTCGTGATCCGGCCCTGGCCGATGCCCTCGGTGATCGAGGAGCCTTCCGACTTGAGCTCGCCGGTGGTGTAGAAGGAATGCAGAGCCGCTCCCATCGGGTCGGCGAGGCCGATCGTGACCTTGGGGTTGCGTGCCTTGAGCGCCATGCCGACCCCTGCCAGCGTGCCGCCCGAGCCGACCGCGCAGATGAAGCCGTCGACCTTGCCGTCCGTCTGCTCCCAGATTTCCGGCCCTGTCGTCTCGAAATGGCCCTGCCGGTTGGCGGTGTTGTCGAACTGGTTGGCCCAGATCGCGCCGTTCGGTTCGCTCTTCGCCAGTTCCTCGGCGAGGCGGCCGGAAACCTTCACATAGTTGTTCGGGTTGACGTAGCCGACGGCCGGCACCTCGACCAGCGTCGCGCCCGCCAGCCGCAGCATGTCCTTCTTTTCCTGGCTCTGGGTCTCCGGGATCACGATCACCGAGCGGTAACCCAGCGCATTGCCGACCAGCGCGATGCCGATGCCGGTATTGCCGGCCGTGCCCTCGACGATGACGCCGCCGGGCCGCAAGGCGCCGCTGCGCTCGGCGTCGCGGATGATGGCGAGCGCGGCGCGGTCCTTGACCGACTGGCCGGGGTTCATGAACTCGGCCTTGCCGAGGATGGTGCAGCCGGTCTCGGCCGAGGCTTGGCTGAGCTTGATCAGGGGCGTGTTGCCGATCGCCTCGATGACGCCGTCGCGGATGGTCATGTCGAAATTTCCCTGTTTGGCTCTGACCTGATAGGCGAAAGCCTCCGAAAAATCACCAGTCGGCCCGCGCATGCCCCTTGCCGAAAAACCAGCGCCCGAACGCCGGCTCGCGATGAACGAGACGCTGACGATCGCCCGCCTCGGCCAGCGCGGCGACGGCATCGCCGAGGCCGACTATGGCCAGGTCTTCGTGCCCTACACTCTGCCCGGCGAGACCGTCCGCGTCGTGCGCGACGGCGAGCGCGGCCAGCTCGTCGAGATCATCGCGCCGGCTTCCTCGCGCATCGCCGCGATCTGCCCGCTCTTCACCCGCTGCGGCGGCTGCGCCGCCCAGCACATGGAGGAGGAGCTCTACCGCGCCTGGAAGCGCAGCCAAGTCGTCACGGCGCTTGAGCGCGCCGGCATCGAGGCTCCGGTCGCCGAGATCGTCGATGCCCATGGCGCCGGCCGCCGCCGCGTCACCTTCCATGCGCGCCGCGAGGGTTTGGGGATGACGGTCGGCTTCATGGCGGCCCGGACGCACGACCTCGTCGCCGTCGAGGCCTGCCCGGTGCTGGCTCCCGGTCTCGCCCGCGCCCCGGCCGCGGCCCAGCTCCTCGCCAATCGGCTCGGCGGCTCGAACAAGCCGCTCGACATCCAGATCACGGCCTCGGATGCCGGTCTCGACGTCGATATCCGCGGCCATGGCCCGGCCGGCGACAAGCTCAGGCTGTCCCTGACCGAGGCCGCCGAACGGCTCGATCTGGCGCGGCTGTCGATGCATGGCGAGATCATGGTCGAGCGCCGCCCGCCCCGGCAGCGCATGGGCAAGGCGATGGTCGCGCCCGCGCCGGGAGGCTTCCTGCAGGCGACGGCGACAGGCGAGGAGGCGATCGCGGCGCTGGTGCTGGCGGCCTTGCCGAAGCGGGCCAAGCGCGCCGCCGACCTGTTTTCCGGCTGCGGGCCGATCGCCTTTCGTCTCGCCGAGCGCGTGCAGGTCCATGCGGTCGAGAGCGACAAGGCGGCCGTGCTGGCGCTGACGCGGGCGGCGGGCACGGCGCAGGGGCTGAAGCCCACCGCGACGGAAACCCGTGACCTGTTCCGCCGGCCGCTGCTGGAGCATGAGCTGAAGCCGTTCGACGCGGTGGTGCTTGATCCGCCGCGCGCCGGCGCGGAGGCGCAGGCCCGCCGGCTCGCCGCCTCGACCGTCGGCACGGTGATCTACGTCTCCTGCGACGTCGGCAGCTTTGCCCGCGACGCCGCGATCCTGATCGCGGGCGGCTATGCGCTGGACGGCGTCACGCCGGTCGACCAGTTCCGCTATTCCGCCCATATCGAGCTCGTCGGCGTCCTCAGGCGCGGGGCCAGGCGTTGACGCATGGAGGACCGATGAGCAGCGATATCCTCGAGCAGATGGCAGCCATCGTCGGCGCGAAGAACGTCGTGACCGAGGCCGACGCCATGGTCCCCTATCTCAAGGAATGGCGCGACCTGTTTCGCGGCACGGCCCGCGCCGTGGTCCGGCCGGGCTCGACGGCGGAGGTCGCGGCGCTGGTGAAGCTCGCGGCCGCGACGGCTACGACGCTGGTGCCGCAGGGCGGCAATACCGGCCTCGTCGGCGGCCAGATCCCGATCGCCGAGGGGCGCGAGACCATCCTGTCGCTGCAGCGGCTCGACAAGGTCCGCTCGGTCGATGCCGACAGCGACACGATGACGCTCGAGGCCGGCGTCACGCTGCGGCGGGCGCAGGACGCGGCCGAGGCGGCGGGGCGGCTGTTCCCGCTCTCGCTCGCTTCGGAAGGCTCCTGCACCATCGGCGGCAATCTCTCGACCAATGCCGGCGGCACCGCGGTGCTGGCCTATGGCAACGCCCGCGAGCTCTGCATGGGGCTGGAGGTGGTGCTGGCCGACGGCCGGATCTGGAACGGGCTGCGCCAGCTCCGCAAGGACAACACCGGCTACGATCTGAAGAACCTCTTCATCGGCGCGGAAGGCACGCTCGGCATCATCACCGCCGCCGTGCTCAAGCTCTTTCCGCGACCCGCCGCGCGCGCCACCGCCTTTCTGGCGGTGCCGAGTCCCGTCGCGGCGCTGGAACTGCTCAACGCCGCCAAGGCGGGCGCCGGCGGCACGGTGACGACCTTCGAGCTGATGTCGCGCTTCTGCCTCGACATCGTCCTGCGCCACGCCTCCGGCACGCGCGATCCGCTGTCGGAGCCCTCGCCCTGGTACGTGCTGATGGAACTGTCGTCGCAGTCGCCGACGGGGCTGGACGAGGCGGCCGAGGCCTTTCTGGGCGAGGCGCTGGAGCAGGGTCTGGTCACCGACGCCGCGCTCGCCGGCTCGCTCGCCCAACGCGCCGATTTCTGGAAGCTGCGCGAGATGCTGTCGGAGGTGCAGACGCATGAGGGCGGATCGATCAAGCACGACGTCTCGGTGCCGCTCCATGCCGTGCCGGAGTTCCTGGAGCGCGCCATCGCGACGGTCGAGGCGATGGTGCCGGGCTGCCGGCCCGTGCCCTTCGGCCACATGGGCGACGGCAACATCCATTTCAACGTCAGCCAGCCGGTCGGCGCCGACAAGGCCGGCTACATCGCCCGCTGGGGCGAGATGAACGCTGCCGTGCACGCCATCGTCGCGGAACTGCACGGCTCGATCTCGGCCGAGCACGGCATCGGCCGGCTCAAGCGCGATCTCCTGCCGGGCGTGAAGGATCCGGTCGAGCTCGCCTTGATGAAGACGCTCAAGGCGACGCTCGATCCGAAAGGTATCCTCAACCCCGGCGCGGTGATCTGAATAGGCCTCCTGCCCGACGCTATTGCAGGTCGGCGAAGGCCTGCCGCAGCCGCGCGGTCGCCTCGACCAGGACGGGACGCGGCGTCGCGAGGTTGAAGCGCAGGAAGCTCTCGCCGCCCAGGCCGAAGCTCGGGCCGTGATTGACCGCGATCCGCGCCTGCTTCTCGACGCGGTCGGTGAACTCGCGCGCCGTCATGCCCGTCCCGGCGAAGTCGACCCAGGCGAGATAGGTCGCTTCCAGCGGCATCGAGCGGACGCCCGGTATGGCGTGCATGGCTTCGTCGAAGAGGCGGCGGTTGCCGTCGAGATAAACCGAAAGCGCGTCGACCCAGGCCGCGCCGCCCTCGCTGTAGGCCGCCGTCGCCATCATCATGCCGAACGAATTCGGCGAGATGCCGAGCGCGTTCATCCGGGCCTGGAACGGCGCGCGCAGCCCCTCGCTCGGAATGATGACGTTGCCGATATGGCAGCCTGCGATGTTGAAGGTCTTGGTCGTGGCCGTCATCATCACCAGCCGGTCGAGGATGTCGGGCGCGGCGAGCGGCATGGCGATGTGCTTCTGGCCCGGCATCAGCAGGTCGTGATGGATCTCGTCCGAGACCAGCACGAGATCGTGGCGCACACAGAAATCGGCGATCGCGCGCAACTCCTCGCGGGTCCAGACCCGGCCGCCGGGATTATGCGGAGAGCACAGGATCAGCATCCGCTCCCTGCCCGTCATCGCCGCGTCCCAGCCGGCGATGTCGAGGACATAGCGGCCGTCTTCGAGCGCGAGCGGACATTCCACCACCTGCCGGCCGGCCGCTTTCACGATCCGCGCGAAGGCGTGATAGACCGGCGTCATCAGCACGACGCCGTCGCCCGGCTGGGTATAGGCCTCGACGCAGAGCGCCGTGCCGTTGACCAGCCCATGCGTGGTGAAGATCGCGGCCGGCTCGACCTCCCAGCCATGGCGGGTCTTCATCCACCAGCGGATGGCGTCGCGGTTCGCCCTGTCGTCGCCGAAATAGCCGTAGACGCCGTGCCTGGCCATGTGCTCGAGCGCCGCCTGGACGCAAGCCGGCGGCCGGAAATCCATGTCGGCCACCCACATCGAGATGCCGTCCATGGCCGGGACCCCGTAAATTGCCTCCATCATGTCCCATTTGGCCGAATGCGTGCCGCGGCGGTCGATCGGCAGGTCGAAATCGGGCTTGGTCATCGTCATTATCGCTTTGGCTCGCGCGGGCAGCATCGGCGGTCTAGAACAACGTTCTACGCCGATGCTCATACGGGGTAAGTTATTCTCCGGGAAGAGCAGTCGCGGCCTGCCTCTCACACCGCCACGACATAGCCGTCCCGTCTCGGATCGGCCGCTCCGGTCATCACGCCGCTGGCCGGGTCGCGCGCCACCGCCTGCATGCCGCCGCACTTCATCGTCCAGCCGGTGTCGAAGGCCTCGATCCCGTGGCCGCGCCGAACGAGCTCCGCGATCGTCTCCGGCGCGATCCGGTTCTCGGCCTGGATGGAGCGCCCGTCCCAGAGCCGCGCGCGCGGCGCCTCGATCGCCTCCTGCAGGGGCAGGCCGAAATCGAGGTGCTGCACCATCGCCTGCACCTGCGTCTGCAGGATGCCGTAGGAGCCGGGCGTGCCGAGCGCGAGCACCGGCTCGCCGTCGATCGTCGAGAGGCTCGGCGACATGCACATCGGCAGTTCGGAGCCGGCCTTCGAGCGGTTCGGGCTCTCCGGCTGGACATCGGCCCAGTACAGGAAGTTGTTCAGGCAAAGCCCCGTGCCCGGCACGACGACGCCGCTGCCGAAGGGGCTGCCGATGCTGTTGGTGAGGCAGATCAGGTTGCCCTCGCCATCGCCGATCGAGAGCGAGGTGGTGTGGGCCGGGTCCTCGCCCTCCCGCGGCGTCCACTGCTCGGTCGGGCCGGTGATCGGCTTGCCGTCGCGGAGGCGGGCGCGCAGCCCCTCGACGAAGGGTTCGGACAGGATTTCCGCGAGCTTGTCCGGCGAGGGATTGTTGTGGGCGATGCGCACGCCCGCCGCCAGGCGGATGGCGCGGTAGACCAGGTCGAGATGGTCCGGCCCGTCCCGGGTCAGCCCGCCGAGATCGACGCCGTCGAGGATGCGCAGCGAGAGCAGGAACTGGAACGCCTCGCAGGCCGGCGGCGGCACATGGATGGTCCGGCCGCGATAGGACGCCGCCAGCGGCTCGCGCCAGCGCGGCTGGACGGCGGCGAGGTCGGCCATCGTCATCGTGCCGCCGAGCGCGGCGAGATGGTCGACGATGCGCTGGCCGAGCGCGCCGCGATAGAGATGGTCGGGACCGTTCGCGGCGATCTCGGACAGCGTCCGCGCCAGGTCCGGCTGGCGCAGCGGCTGGCCGAGCCGCACCGGCCCGCCATCGGGCAGGTAGACGGCGGCGAAAGCAGGGTAGAGCTCGGCATGGGCTTCGAGCAGCGGCGCCTGCTCGTTGAACTCGGCGACGCCGAACTCGGCCAGCGCGAACCCGTCCCGCGCCAGCGCGATCGCCGGCGCGAGGATGTCGGCCAGAGGCGTGCGGCCATGGGTCTTCGCGATCTCGCACCAGCCGGCGAGATTGCCCGGCGCGGCGACGGCGAGCGCGCCGCGTTCGAGATCGGAGCGCCTGCTGAAGCGCTCGGGCTGGAAGCTCGCCGGGACCGGCGGCACGAAATCGAGCACGCGGACCCGGCTCTCGGCCGCGACCCACAGCGTCGCCGAGCCCATGCCCGCGAGGCTCGACATGAACGGCTCGACGACGTTGAGCGCCGCCGCCGTCGCCGCCGCCGCATCGAACGCGTTGCCGCCCTGCGCCAGCATCCGCGCGCCGGCCTGCGCCGCGAGCGGATGGGCGGCGGCGACCATGCCGTGGCGGGAAGTCATCGTCGGGCGGCGGCCATGCATCGCGTTCGTCCTTCAGGGCTTGCGGTCTGGTCGGCCGCGATCAGAGCACAGATCGTCGGAGCGGGCAGGCGCGCTTGCCCGCCATTCGCGCCGGCGCGGGGTGCCGTTCTTGCATGGTGGGTCTCGGCTGCGCGCGCCCCGCGCGGCTGGCTTCGATCCTGCTCGTAGCGATCGGGGCGCGCTTTAGGGCTCGGTTAACCATATCGGCCGAGCCTGTGCACACGGATTGCGAAGCACGGGAGCCGCCTGATGGATGCATTCACCATGGTCATCGTCGCCTGCGTCGCCGGCGAGCCGCGTTGCACGGCCGCCCATGTCAGCGAACTCGCCTTCACCACGGTGGAAGCCTGCGAGGCCCGCATCGACGACATCACCGCCGCGATGACCAGGGAATTCGGCAAGCGCGAGGACTTCAAGGGCCGGCAGGTCAGCTACGACGTCAGCTGCATGGATCGCAGCCAGCTCAGGCAGAAGTTCGGCATCGCCCAGGCGGACACCTGACAGCGCCTCAGAACAGGCTGCCCTGGCCGTCGCCGCCCGGCGGCCGGCGGGTCGCGCGCACCGAAAGGGGCGGCTTCTCCTCCGCCCCGTCGAACGGCGCCTGAACCTCCGGTCCGTCATTGGCGACCTTGTTCACGGCGCTGCCGATGCGGACCATTTCCAGCAGATCGTCCGGCGGCGGCCGGAGCAGGGGCGCGACATGCTTCGCATCGGCGTCCGGATCGAGCCAGGCGTCAAGGTCCTTCGGATCGACGATCACCGGGCAGCGCTCGTGGATGGCCGCCATCAGGCCGTTGGCCGGGCCGTTGACGAGCGCGACCGTGTCGATCTCCGAGCCGTCCCGCGCGTGCCAGGTCTCCCACAGCGCCGCGAACGCGAACGGGCCGCGATCGGGCCGGCGGAACAGGTAGGCGCGGTTCTCGCTCTGCCGGCCGGCGCCGACCCTGTGCCATTCGTAGAAGCCGTCGGCCGGCATCAGGCAGCGCCGCCGCGTCAGCGCGGCCCGGAAGGACGGCTTCTCGGCCGCGCTCTCGCCCCGGATGTTGATCACCAGCGGAAAGTCATTGGGGTCCTTGACCCAGCCGGGAATGAAGCCCCAGCGCATCAGGACGAACTGCCGTTCGCCCCTGTCGAGCCGCACCACCGGCGCCGGCTGCGTCGGCGCGATGTTGTAGCGCGGCGGAAAGTTCGGCTGCTCGCGATAGGCGAAGAGCGCGCGCATCGCCTCGGGCGGAAGGGTGATGGCGTAGCGGCCGCACATGCCTGCGGATATGGCGGCGCGGACAGGTCCGATCAACACTTTCTTTGCGTTTCGGCACGCATAGTGGCCGCGTTTTTCGGGGTTCACGATGACCGTCTCGGCGATGAGAGCGACGACCATTGCCGCGGACGACGCTCCTGGCGGCGGGCGGACGCCGCAGCTCTCGACCGACTATCTCAATCGCTACGGCGAAGCGCTGATGCTGATCGAGATGGCCTGCGTCGATCGCGACGCCGTCGCGGATCTCACGGCCTGGCGTCCGCTTGGGTACCGGGCCCATTTCGAAGTCTCGCAATTGCGCTGCCGGAACTCGGCGATCGCGGCCTACGACGCGCTGTCGGCCGACCGCCGCGGCGCCTTCGAGGTCCTGTGCGGCACGATGGACAATCTGATCCTGACGGCGGCGGGAGTGCTGGCGCAACTGCCGGCCGCCGACGAAGCCAATGAATTCATCGACGACAGTTGCGCGACGTTGCGCTTTCAGATCGGCCGCGCCACCCAGTTCATCAATGCTAATGGGCGCATCGACATCGAGGGGCTCCTGGGCCATGGCCTTCAGGACGAGATCGACGCGTTTTTTCGCGGCTGAGCCTCGCCCGACCGCCCGCCGATCAGGAATTCGCGATTGCCGTCGCCGCCCTCGATCGGGGAGGGGATCGGCCCCCGCGTCGCAAAGCCGAGCCCCGCCAGAACCGCGACGATCTCGGCGCAGACCGCCTCATGGATCGCGGCGTCGCGGACCACGCCCTTCTTCAGCGCGGCGCGACCGGCCTCGAACTGCGGCTTGACCAGCGCGACCAGCGCGGCCCCGGGCGCAAGCAGCGCGGCCACCGCCGGCAGCACGAGCTTCAGCGAGATGAAGCTGACATCGATGCAGGCGAAACCGGGCCGGCCGGGCAGAGCATCGGGCGACAGCGTGCGGATGTCCTGCGCCTCCAGGCTCAGCACCCGCCTGTCGCCGCGCAGGCTGGCGTGCAACTGGTCGCGGCCGACATCGACGGCTGCGACCTGCGTCGCGCCGCAGCCGAGCAGGACGTCGGTGAAGCCGCCGGTCGAGGCTCCGACATCGAGGCAGAGCTGCCCGGCCGGATCGATGCCGAAGGCGTCGAGCGCCGCTTTCAGCTTGAGTCCGCCGCGCGAGACGTAAGGATGCGGCGGCCGCGCCGTGATCGCGGCGTTGCGCGCCACCATCTCGGAGGCCTTGCGCACGGCGACGCCATCGGCGCTGACGAGCCCGGCCGCGATCGCGGCCTGCGCCCGCGCCCGGCTCTCGAACAGGCCGAGCTCGACGAGCAACTGGTCGGCCCGGCTCTTCATCGCTGGTTCCGCTTCGTCGCGGCTCAGGCCCGCCTGATCGCGTTCGGCGCGCCGAGCGCCGTCTCGACGGTGCGCACGATGCCGGCGGCGTCGAGGCCGGCCTTGGCGTACATCGCGTCGGGCTTGTCGTGTTCCTGGAAGAAGTCCGGCAGCGTCAGCGTGCGGACCTTCAGCCCGCCGTCGAGCAGGCCGTTGCGCGCCAGCAGATGCAGCACGTGGCTGCCGAAGCCGCCGATCGAGCCTTCCTCGACCGTGAGCAGGATCTCGTGTTCGCGGGCGAGGCGCAGGATCAGCGCCTCGTCGAGGGGCTTGGCGAAACGCGCATCAGCGACTGTCGTCGGCAGCCCGCGCTGGCCGAGCAGTTCGGCCGCGGCCAGGCACTCGGCGAGCCGCGTGCCGAGCGAGAGCAGCGCCACCCGCGTCCCTTCCCTGACGATGCGGCCCCGGCCGATATCGAGCGGCGTCCCGGCTTGCGGCAGCTCGACGCCGACGCCCTCGCCGCGCGGATAACGGAAGGAGATCGGCCCGTCGTCGAAGCTGGCGGCGGTCGCGACCATATGGGTCAGCTCGGCTTCGTCGGCGGCGGCCATCACAACCATGTCCGGCAGGCAGGCGAGATAGGCGACGTCGAAGGCGCCCGCATGCGTGGCGCCGTCGGCGCCGACGAGCCCGGCCCGGTCGAGCGCGAAGCGCACCGGCAGCTTCTGGATCGCCACGTCGTGGACGACCTGGTCGTAGGCGCGCTGCAGAAAGGTCGAGTAGATCGCGCAGAACGGCTTGAAGCCTTCCGCCGCGAGGCCGGCGGCGAAGGTCACGGCATGCTGCTCGGCGATCCCGACATCGAAGGTGCGGGTCGGAAACTCCTTGCCGAAGGCGTCGAGCCCGGTGCCGGACGGCATGGCGGCCGTGACGGCGACGATCCTGTCGTCCTTGCGCGCCTCCTTGATCAGCGCGCTGGCGAAGACGCCGGTGTAGCTCGGCGCATTGGCCGGGGTCTTGGCCTGAAGGCCGGTGACGGGGTCGAACTTGACGACCGCGTGGTATTTGTCGGCCGTCGCCTCGGCCGGCGCATAGCCCTTGCCCTTCTGCGTCACGACATGGACGAGGATCGGCCCGTTTCCGGCGTCGCGGACATTGCGCAGCACCGGCAGCAGATGGTCGAGATTATGCCCGTCGATCGGCCCGACATAGTAGAAGCCGAGCTCCTCGAACAGGGTGCCGCCGGTCCAGAAGCCGCGCGCGTATTCCTCGGTGCGCTTGGCCTTGTCATGGAAGAAGCGCGGCAGCTTCTCGGCGAGATGCTTGCCGATCTCGCGGATCGAACGGTAGGTCCGGCCAGAGACCAGCCTTGCCAGATAGGCCGACATCGCGCCCACCGGCGGGGCGATCGACATGTCGTTGTCGTTCAGGATCACGATCAGCCGCGAGCCGAGCGCGCCGGCATTGTTCATCGCCTCATAGGCCATTCCGGCCGACATCGCGCCGTCGCCGATCACCGCGACGACGTTGTTGGGCGTGCGCGCCAGATCGCGCGCCACGGCCATGCCGAGCCCGGCCGAGATCGAGGTCGAGGAATGCGCCGCGCCGAAGGGGTCGTATTCGCTTTCGGAGCGTCGCGTGAAGCCGGAAAGCCCGCCGCCCTGCCGGAGCGTGCGGATGCGGTCGCGCCGCCCCGTCAGGATCTTGTGCGGATAGGCCTGATGGCCGACATCCCAGACCAGCCGGTCGCGCGGGGTCTCGAAGACATGGTGCAGCGCCACCGTCAGCTCGACGACGCCGAGCCCGGCGCCGAGATGGCCGCCGGTGACCGAGACCGCGTCGATCGTCTCCAGCCTCAGCTCGTCGGCGAGCTGGCGCAGATCGCTGTCCGGGAGCTGGCGCAGTGCCTCCGGCGTGCGGATTGTGTCGAGCAGAGGGGTCTGTTGTCGCATCGTCACGGCGCCGGTCTATCCCATCGGCGAGGTCAGGCACAAGGCCATGGGGCTTACGCCTCTTGACGCAGCCGCAAGGCTGGGCTCGCCTCCAGGTTGCGAACCGAATCTGACCCGGGACTTGCTGGGTCGGGCCAAATCCCCCGATGGTCGAGCTGGAGCGAATGATGCCGAGCCAATCCCGCCGCCGCGCCCTTTTGGGCCGGCTCGTCATGTCGCTGCCGCTCGCCGGCGCGCTGCTGGCGCCGCTGCAGGCCGGCGCGCAGACCCTGAGGATCGGCATGACGGCGTCGGATATCCCGACCACGACGGGTCTGCCGAACAACGGCTACGAGGGCATGCGCTTCCTCGGCTATCCCGTGTTCGAGAGCCTCGTGCTCTGGGACCTGACGACGACCGACCGGCTCGCGCCGGTGCGGCCCGGCCTCGCCGAGCGCTGGGAGCAGGCCGCAGACGATCCGAAGACCTGGATCTTCCACCTGCGCAAGGGCGTGACGTTCCATGACGGCGCCGCCTTCGACGCCGATGCCGTGATCTGGAACCTCGAGCGCTATTTCAACAGGGATGCGCCGCAGTTCGAGCCGCCGGCCGCCGGCATCGTCCGGGCGCGCGCGTCGATCATGACCGGCTATCGCAAGCTCGACGCCGGGCGGATCGCGCTCACCACGTCGGAGACCGCCTCCTACTTCCCATACATCGCCGCGCTGATCCCGTTCTCGTCGCCCGCCTCCTTCGAGAAGGCGGGACGGGACTGGGCCAGAACGGCGATGTTGCCGTCGGCCGGCACCGGCCCCTTCAGGATCACGAGCGTCGTGCCGCGCGAACGGGTCGAGCTCGCCCGCAACGACAGCTACTGGGACGCCGCGAAACGCGCAAAAGTCGACAAGGTCGTGCTGCTGCCGATCCCGGAGGCGAATGCGCGCCTCGCCGCGCTCCGCACCGGCCAGGTCGACTGGATCGAGGCGCCGCCGGCCGACAGCCTGCCTTCGCTGAGGCAGGCCGGGTTTCAGATCACGACGGGCTCCTATCCGCATGTCTGGCCGTGGTTCTTCAACATCGGCGCGACGGGCAGCCCGTTCAAGGACGTGCGCGTGCGCCAGGCGCTGAACTACTGCGTCGACCGCGCCGGCATCGTCGAGCTGCTCAACGGCACGGCGGAGCCCGCCTTCGGCTGGCTGAAGGCGAGCGACCCCGATTTCGGCAAGCCGGCCAACCGCTACGGGTTCGATCCGGCCAGGGGCAAGGCGCTGCTGGCGCAGGCGGGGTTCACGGCCGCCAAGCCGCTCTCCTTCAAGGTGATGATCTCGACCTCGGGCTCCGGCCAGATGGCGCCCTTGCCGATGAACGAGTTCCTGCAGGCCAACCTGAAGGAAGCCTGCGGCGTCAATGTCGAGTTCAACGTCACCGAATGGCAGGTGTTGCTCAACAACATGCGCTCCCTGCCGGATGCGCCGGCGCTGGGCGGGTCGATGTCGCTCAACATCAGCTCGGCCTCGACCGATCCGAGCCAGATGGCGCGGTATTTCGCCGCCGCGGGAATGCCGCCCAACGGCTTCAACTTCCCTCAATGGAAGGACGACGCCTTCGAGGCGGCCTTCGCCAGGCTGGCGAGCGCGACCGACCCGAAGGTCATCGCCGAGCAGACGGCCATCGCCCATGAGCGCATGGTCGACAATCCGCCCTGGCTCTATGTCGTCCACGACCTGAACCCGCGCGCCATGTCGTCCAGGGTCAAGGGTTTCGTCTCGCCGCAATCCTGGTTCGTCGACCTGACCCTTGTAAGCCTGCGATGACGCCATGAACGGCGCCTCGCCGATGCCGTCCGATCTCGCCTTCCTGCCCGCCCATGTTCTGGCCCGGGAGATCGCTGCCAGGCGCGTCTCGCCGGTCGACATCGTCGACGCGCTGCTCGGGCGCATCGACAGATACGAGCCGAAGCTCCAGGCGTTCGTGGCCGTCTACGGCATGGACGCCAGGCTCGCGGCCGAGGGCGCCGACAAGGCGATCCGCTCCGGCCACGCGGTCGGTCCGCTCCATGGCGTGCCGGTGGCGCTGAAGGACCTGATCGAGCTCGAAGGCCGCATCACCACCGGCGGTTCGGCGATGTCGCGCCAGCGCCGCTCGACCGTGACCGCCACGATCGCGCGCCGGATGATCTCGCAGGGCATGATCGTGCTCGGCAAGACCCATACCGTCGAGTTCGCCTATGGCGGCTGGGGCACCAACCAGCACATGGGCACGCCCTGGAATCCGTGGGACGCAACCGATCCGCGCACGCCCGGCGGCTCCAGCAGCGGCTCGGGCGTCGCGGTCGCGGCACGGCTGGCTCCGTGGGCGATTGGCACCGACACCGGCGGCTCGGTCAGGCTGCCGGCCTCCTATTGCGGCCTGACCGGCCTCAAGGTCACGATCGGCCGCATCCCGACCTCCGGCATCCTGCCGCTCTCGACCACGCTCGATACGCCGGGCCCGATGGCGCGCGACGTCGAGGACGTGGCGCTGCTCTACAATGTGCTGCAGGGGCCGGACCCGCTCGATCCCAATACGCGCGGCATCGCGCCGGAGGATCCCCTGCCGATGATGCGGCGCGGCGTGCGCGGCCTGCGGCTGGCTCGGATGCCCGACACCGAGCGCGCCGGCTGCGACGCCGAGGTGCTCGCGGCTTACGACCGCTCGCTCCATCTGCTCGACGATCTCGGGGCCGAGATCGTCGAGATCAGGCTGCCCTTCCTGTTCGGTGACTTCGTCGGCGCGCAGGCGGTCACGGCGTCGGAGGCCTATTTCTTCAACCGCGCGCTGGTCGACGATCCGGAAGCCCGGCTCGACGAGGCGGTGCGGCCGCGCGTGCTGGCGGGAGCGGGGATCAGCGCGCAGGACTACCTCGCCACCAAGCGCCGGCAGGTCGAGGACAAGCTGCTCATGGCCCACGCCATGGAGGGCATCGACGCGCTCCTGACGCCGACCACGCCGACGCCGGCGATCAGGCTGGCCGAGGTCGACCAGCTCGTCTTCCCCTCGCGCTTCACCCGCTTGGCCAATTTCCTCGAGATGTGCGCGCTCTCCCTGCCCAACGGATTTGCGGCGACGGGCCTGCCGCTCTCGCTGCAGATCAACTGCGCCGGCTATCAGGAGGCGACGGCGCTGCGGATCGGCTACGCCTTGCAGCAGGCGAGCGATCATCACCTGTGCCTGCCGCCGATGGTGGCGTGATCGCGCACAGGAAACGGGTGGTTCGGAACAACGCTGATGGGAGAGCTTGCGGGCCACGCAAGCAGGAACCTTTCCCATGTCGGCTCCGCTCCCCCTCGCTCTGCTCGTCACCGGCGTCCTGGCGCAATTCGCCGACAAGCTGGCGCTCGACACGATCTCGCTCGCGGCGACGCAGGCCGGAGCCAGTCCGCGCCTCGTAGGCCTGCTGGTCGCGGCGCAATCGGCGGCGTGGCTGCTGATCTCGCTGCCGGCCGGCGTCTTCGCCGACCGCATCGCACCGCGCGCTCTGATCAGGCTCGGCGGCGGGCTGATGCTGGCTGGTTCGGCCATCGGCTCCGGCCTGCTCGGTCTCGGCCAGATCGGCTTCGCGCTGGCGCTCTCGACCTTCCTCGCGGCGGCCGGGCCGGTCGTGATCGCGCTCTCGATCTTCGTCCTGTTGCCGCGCATGGTCGCCGTCGCCGAACTGCCGCGCGCCAATGGCCGCATGGAACTCGGCCGCGCGCTGCTGAGCCTCGTCTCGCCGCTGATCGCCGGCTGGGCGGTGGCGCGGGGCGCTGGCCCGCTCGGCCTCGTCATCTGCGCCGTCGTCGGAGTGGCCATCCTGATCGCCGCCGGTCGTTTGCCGGGCGATGCGCCGCCGCCCCAGCCGCGCCTCGCCTTGCATCGCGCCATCGTGGAGGGCGGGGCCTTCGTCGCGCATCATCCCTATCTGAGGCCGATCGCGCTTTGCGCCGTGGCCTGGAACCTCGCCTTCTTCGCTTTCCTCGCGCTGTTCGCGCCCTATGCGGCCCGCGTGCTGCTGCTGGAGCCGGCGATGATCGGGCTCGCCTCCTCGATCGCCGGCATCGGCTCGATCCTCGCCGCGCTGGCCGGGCCGACGCTGATCGCGCGGCTGCCGACCGGTGCTCTGCTGATCTTCGGCCCGGCGGTCTCGCTTATGGGCGTCGGCGCGCTGGCGCTCGCTCCGCCGGCGCTCGGCGTCGCGGCGCTGGGCTTCGCCTTCCTGCTGCTCGGCTTCGGCCCGATCCTATGGTTCATCACCCAGACCAGCCTGCGTCAGGCCGTGACCCCGCCGGCCTTGCTCGGCCGCGTCAGCGCGACCCTGACGACGGCCATGTACGGCATGCGGCCGCTGGGCGCGCTGGCTGGCGGCTTCGCCGGCGAAGGGTTCGGCCTGCAGGCGGCGATCTGGCTGCCGATCGGCCTTTTCGCTCTCTCGACGCTGGCGATCCTGGCCTCGGCGATGCCGAAGCTGAAGACGATGCCGGAGGGGAAGATGGCGCCGCCGATGTGCGGATGATGGTTGGAGATAACTCTGATGGCGGCTACGCTGCAGGCATGCTTCCGATCGATTCCATGCCGCCGCTCATCCCGTCAAAGTTTGAGGTTTTCGATTGGCGAAACGCGTTGGCTATTTTGCAGACTGTCCATCCGCAAGAATGGAACGAAATCGCAGACGTTCTCTGCAAATTCGAGTTACGTTGGTCAGCCGTCTCGATGAAAGGCAAGGGAAATAAGAGCGAAATGGCAGGCATTCTCGACTCGGGCCTCTACCGCTGTGGTTGGGTCGAAAAGAAATTTCGTACAAAAATTGTGGTGGACGATCACGAACGTGAAACTCCAACACACGAAGTTGACTGCTACAAGGGTAAAGTGGCACTTGAAGTGGAATGGAATAACAAAGATCCGTTCTTCGACCGGGATTTAAATAATTTTCGGCTGCTTTATGAGTTGGGTGTCATTGATGTTGGCGTCATTGTGACAAGGACTAGCGCACTCCAAAGTTGGTTGCACGCGAATCACCGCGAGCTTGGCAAGCAGCCTGGGACATACGGCTCATCCACGACCCACTCAAATAAACTTTATCCCCGGATCTTTGGGGGCGGCGCGGGCGGATGCCCGGTTCTCGTATTCTCGATCAAGCCAGAGGCCTATACTGATGACCGACCAATCGCTTGATACGATGCTGGACTTTGCGTCCCACATGCGCGGGCGAAAGTTTAGGACGGTGATGGCCGATCCGCCTTGGCGATTTATCAACCGAACCGGCAAGGTCGCTCCTGAGCATCGCAGGTTGGCGCGCTACAGCACTATGGACACTAAAGCCATCTGCGCATTGCCGGTGAGCGAGGTTCTAACCAGTACGGCCCATCTCTATTTGTGGGTGCCAAATGCGCTCCTGCCTGATGGGCTGAAAGTAATGGAGGCTTGGGGTTTTACCTATAAAGCGAATCTTGTTTGGCACAAGATAAGGAAGGACGGCGGTTCAGACGGTCGAGGGGTTGGGTTTTATTTTAGAAACGTAACAGAGATCATTTTGTTTGGAACCCGAGGAAAAAATGCTCGCACAGAAGTGGCCGGTCGCAGGCAAGTAAACTATCTATCATCGCGCAAACAGGAACATAGCCGAAAGCCGGAAGAGCAGTATCGAATCATTGAGGCTTGCTCGCCGGGGCCATATCTTGAGATGTTTGCACGTGGAACTCGACCCGGTTGGACGTATTGGGGTAACCAAGCGCACGATGGTTATGAGCCGAACTGGGACACGTATGCTCACAACTCGTCGCTGATGCGACGGCAAGCTGCCGAATAAGTCACCCCTCCGGCAGCGGGATGAACTCCGCCTCGTCTCCCGGCACCGTGTCGAAGCGGCCGGCCTTCCATTCCGCCCTGGCCTGGTCGATGCGCTCCTCCGAGGAGGAGACGAAGTTCCACCAGATGTGGCGGGGGCCGTCCATCGGCTCGCCGCCGACCAGCATCAGCCGGCTCTGGTCGAGCGCCAGGATCGAGATGCGGTCGCCCGGCTTGAAGACCAGCAACCGTCCCGCGCCGAATTCGTCGCCGGCGATGTCGATCTTGCCGGAGACGATATAGACCGCGCGCTCCTCATGATCGGCGTCGAGCGGCAGGATCGCGCCCGGCGACAGCACCGCCTCGGCGTAGAGCACGTCCCAGGGGAACCTGACCGGAGAGCTCTGGCCATAGGCCTGGCCCATGATCAGGCTGATGCGCTTGCCGCCCTCGACGATCCGGGGCAGGTCCGGCGCGGCGTGGTGGACGAATTCCGGCGCGTTCTCCTCATGCGACTTCGGCAGAGCGAGCCAGGCCTGGATGCCGTAGAGCTTCGGCGCCTTCAGCCGCTCCTCCGCGCCGGTGCGCTCGGAATGCACGATGCCGCGCCCCGCCGTCATCAGGTTGACCGCGCCCGGCCGGATCGCCAGCGCGGTGCCGAGCGAATCCCGGTGCATGATCTCGCCGTCGAACAGCCAGGTCACGGTCGAAAGCCCGATATGCGGATGCGGGCGCACGTCCAGTCCCTCGCCGAGCAGGAACTCGGCCGGCCCCATCTGGTCGAAGAAGATGAAGGGACCGACCATCTTGCGGCCGACCGAGGGCAGGGCGCGGCGGACGGAAAACCCGCCGAGGTCGCGCGCACGCGGCACGATGACCTGCTCGATCGCCTGGCAGGACAGGGCGTCGCCGAGAATCGGGTCTTCGGCGGGAAGCTGGGACATCGTCGCTCTCCTGCTGCCTCTATCGCGATCTCAGCGTTGCGCGAGCTTGCGGGGTCTGCCGCCCTTGGCGCCGTTGGCGCGGGCCGCGGCCGCCTTGGCCGGGGATGTCGCGCGCCCTGCGACGCGCGCCAGTTCGCGAGTCATCCAGGCTTTCGTTCCGGTGACGCCGGCGACCAGCGCAGGAACGAACAGATCGACGTCGAGGCGTGGCCAATGCAGGTTGAGCCCGAACCCGTCGACCTCGATCTCGGCGAGCGCACCGACGTCCGCGCCCTGCAGATCCTCGATGCGCCACGGCGGAAAGCCATAGACGCAGCCATCGGCGAGTTCGACGAGAATGCGGCCCGTCGCTTCGTCGTAGCGCGCCGTCAAAGCGCGCGGTCCCTGGCTCAGGATCGTTTCGCCGCGCTTCTCGGCGGCGGATAGTTCGTCATCGCTCGGATCGGCCATGGATGCGCTCATTCCTGCAAAAACGCGTCACGGTTGAGACGTGTCTCCGCCAGCAATCTGCGCATATCGGCGCGCTTGATGCCGATGCTGTAGACCAGTCTCATCTCGCCATCGCGTCCGACAAGGTCTATCTTCGCCTGTCCGGGCCCAGTGATATGGACATGCGCGGGTTGGTGATCCTGTGTGTAGATCACGAACCTGAAGCCATGGGACCGATGGATGACGACCATGGTGGAGAATAACCGATCTGTTGGGTTATTCAAGCGCGGCGACTGCGCAATCCCGCCGCGCGAAGCAGGCTCCTACTTGTCCACGTCCAGCGGCGCGGCCCCGGTCGGCCTGCCGTCCGCGCCGAGCGTGATCTTCTCGATGCGAGCCTCGGCCTGCTTGAGCAGGGCGTCGCAACGGGCCTTCAGCGCCTCGCCGCGCGTGTAGATGTCGATCGATTCCTCGAGCGCGACGTCGCCGCGTTCGAGTTTGGCGACGATCGTCTCGAGTTCCTTCAGCGCCGCCTCGAAGGGCAGGGCGGCGACGTCGGCGTTGGCGGCGGCAGCGGTTTTCGTTTCGGTCACGGCGTGATTCCTGTTTGGGCGCAGTCTATCAGCCCGCGCGCTGCGCGTCGCAACCGCAAAGCGCGTGAGGCCGCCATCGTCACACCGGCAGGGCGGAGGTCTTCTTGATCGTGCGCAGCGTCAGGGTCGACTGGACGCGGGTGACGCCGGGAAGCTGCGTCAGGATATCGGTGTGGATGCGCTCGAAATCGGCGCTGTCGCGATAGATCACCCGCATCAGATAGTCATGCGCGCCGGCGAGCAGATGGCATTCGAGGATCTCGGGCAGCGTCTTCACCGCCTGCTCGAAACCCTCCAGCGAGGCGCGGCCCTGCTGATCGAGCGTGACGAAGACGAAGGCCGTGCCGGGAAAGCCGGCGATCCTGTCGTCGAGCATCATCGCATAGCCCCGGATCAGCCCGCTCTCCTCGAGCTGGCGCACGCGCCTGAGGCAGGCCGAGGGCGAGAGATGCACCTTCTCGGCGAGGTCCGAATTGGTGATGCGCCCATCCGCCTGCAGGATGCGCAGGATCGAGCGGTCGCGGGAATCGAGTTCGATCGTCATGCGGTCAGCCAGGATTTGCTGCCGTGATGCTTCGTCGCAAAGATTGCCGAAGGCAAGCAATTTTCTGCACCGATTTGGACAGCAAACGCCGAAATCGACGCGGCGCCGGCAAAAGTCCGCACGATGCTGCGCGCAATCCCGGTCTTGTCAGGCCAGATCGAGCCGGAACGGCGCGCCCTCGAAGACGTCCGCGCCACGCCCGATGCGGGCGATGGCGCGGCTCATCCGGCCGTCGCGGCCAAGGCTCGCATCGGCCAGCGCGATCAGCCTCGGATTGGGCGTCGCGGAGGGCGACGCGGTGCGCAAGGCGCCGGCGATCTCGTCCTCGTCGCGCGTCGGCGCCAGCGCGCAGGCGGCGACGTAGGCGGCGGCCGTCGACCGGCTGATCCCGGCCCAGCAATGGATCACCATCGGAGCCGCGCGGTCCCAGCCGCGCACGAAGCGCAGGAAGCGCTCGACATGCTCTTCCGCCGGGACGACATGGCCGTCCATCGGGGCGGCGATGTCGGACATGCCGAGGAAGAGATGCCGGCTCTCGATGATGCTTGCCGGCCGCTCGACCCTGGTCGCGACGTTGATCAGCGTGACGAGATGGCTCGCCCGCACCGCCGCGACCGTATCGTGCAGCCTGGCAAGCGACGAGACGTGCAGGGTGGGCATGGAGATCGTCCTGTCGAATCGATGCCGTCCGGACATGCGGCCAAGCGGGCCGCGATGACAAGGATATCGACAGGGCCGCGCTTCCGGCTAGAACCCGCTCCGACACGCCACGCTTCCGGACATGACACCGCGATGAATCTCTGGCTCCGCCTGCTCTGGCTCCTGCTGACCACGGCCTTCCGGCCGCGCCTCAAGCCGCCGTTTGAGGCGTCCGTGCTGCCTTTCCGGGTCTGGCCGCACGACCTCGACACCAGCCTGCACATGAACAACGGGCGCTACTGGACGCTGATGGATCTGGGCCGCACCGACCTGATGCTGCGCATGGGCCTGTGGCGCGCCGTGCTGCGGCATCGCTGGGTTCCGGTGGTCAATGCCGGCACGATCCGCTTCCGGCGCGAGGTCAGGCTGTTTCGGCCGCTCCGGCTGGAGACCACGATCCTGTGCTGGAGCGAGAACTGGCTGGTGATGCAACACCGCGTCCTGACGAGGGGCCGCGACGGAGCCGAGATCGTGTCGGCGGTCGCATTGGTGCGCGCCGCGCTCTACGACAAGGCGGCGAGGGGCTATGTCCCGGTCGCGCGGCTGATGGCCGAGATCGGTATCACCGCTGCGAGCCCCGAACCCGCGCCCGAAATCGCGGCCTTCCTGGCAGCGGAAGAGGCGTTGCGCGCGGCCGGGGCCTCGGCCGGCTGAGGCGCTACTCCGCCGCCAGCCGCGTCGCGCGCCACTGAGCCAGCAGGGCGCGGAGCGCGCCGGGCTTGAGCGGCTTGTTGAGGAGATGCACGTCGAGCGCGGCCGCCGCCTCGCGCACCTGCGGCGAGCGGTCGGCCGTCAGCAGGATCGCCGGCGCCCGCCTGCTGGTCCGCTCGCGCAGCGCGCTGATCGCGGTCAGGCCGTTGCCGTGGTCGAGATGATAATCGGCGATCACGACATCGGGTTCGTTTCGCGGCTTCATGGCCGCCAGCGCCTCGTCGAGCCCGGCCGCGGTCGAGACCTGGCAGCCCCAGCCCTCGAGCAGGCGGCGCATGCCGTCGAGGATCGTCGGCTCGTTGTCGATGACGAGCAGGCGCAGGCCCGCCAACTGGCCGGCTGGCGACTGGCGCGGCGCCGCGCTCGTCGCCATCGCCGGCAGCGGGGCTGCGCGCGGGGCCAGGATCGCGAAGCGCGTGCCGCGTCCCGGTACGGAATCGAGCGTCAGCCTGTGGTCGAGCGCCTGCGCGATGCGCTGGACGATCGACAGGCCGAGACCCAGCCCGCGCGCGACCTTGGCGCCCTGGTCGAGGCGCTGGAACTCGCGGAACACGGTCTTCTGCTTGCTGGGCGGAATGCCGAGGCCTGTATCCAGCACCTCGACCGAGACCTGCGCGCCGCGCCGCCGGCAGCCGACCAGCACCTTGCCGCTCGGCGTGTACTTGATCGCGTTCGAAATCAGGTTCTGCAGCAGCCGGCGGATCAGGCGGCGGTCGGAGCGGAGCGCGATGCTGCTCGGCATGAAGACGAGCTTGAGGCCTTTTTCCTGGGCGCTCGGCTCGAACTCGCGCTGGAGCTGGCGCAGCAGTTCGTCGAGGCGGAAGGCGGTCAGCTCGGGCTTCAATGCGCCGCCGTCGAGCCGCGAGATTTCCAGGAGCGCGGTCAGGATCTCCTCGACCGCGTCGAGGGAGGCGTCGATGTTCTCGGCGAGGTCGGGCTGGCCGCTGCTCCGGTCTCGCTCGACCAGCGAGGTGGCGTAGAGCCGCGCCGCATTGAGCGGCTGCAGGATATCGTGGCTGGCGGCGGCGAGGAAGCGCGTCTTCGAGGCGTTGGCGTCGTCGGCGGCGGCCTTGGCCCGCTGGAGTTCGGTGTTGACGCGCAGGATCTCCTCGGTGCGTTCGACGACGCGGCCCTCCAGCGTCTCGTTGGTGCGTTCCAGCTCCTCCTGCGCCGCGACGGCCTCGGTGATGTCGGTGTAGGTCGTGACGAGGCCGCCATCGGGCAGCGGGTTGGAGCGGATCTCGATCACCTTCTTCGACGGATAGAGCTTGAGGCGCACCGGCTCGCGGTCGCGCACGAAGCTCTCCAGCCGGGCCGCCATCAGCTCGTCGAGCTGGCCGTCGCCATAGGCCCCGCGCGCCGCATTGTAGCGCACGACCTCGTCGAGCCCGGTGCCGAAGCGCACCAGCGAGGGCGGCAGGTCGTAGAGCTGGATGAAGGCCTGGTTCCAGGCGAGCAGGCGCAGATCCCGGTCGAGCACGGTGATGCCCTGGCCGGCATGGTCGAGCCCGTGCTGGAGGATGTCGCGGTTGTATTGCAGCGCGGCCGAGGCGTCGTCGAGCAGCTTGAAGGCGGCCTCGGTCGAGAGGTTGCGCCGGCGCAGCAGGAGCGACAGCACCAGTCGCGAGGAGGCCGCGCCGATCGCCGAGGAGAGCAGGTGCTCGCCGAAGCGCAGCAGATGGATATCCGCCTCGCGGTTGACGTTGTGCGCCTCGCCGCGCCCGCTGGCGAAGCTCTCGAAGGCGCGCTGCGTCCGTTCCTGGCCGAGATAGCGCCCGATCGTCGACTGCAGCTCGGCCTCGGTGACGCTGGAGCGCCAGAGCGAGAAGGACTGCGCCATGGTGGCGGTTCCGGACTCGACGAAGGCGTTGGCTTGCAGCCGCTCCATCGCCGTGGCCGGGCGCAGCAGCGAGAAGCTGACATAGGCCAGCACGTTCAGGCTGAGGCTCCAGAATACGCCATGCGGCAGCGGCAGCAGGTCGACCCCGAACAACGCCTCCGGCCTGAGCGCGGCGATCCCGAGCGGGCCGAGCGAAACCAGGCTCGCCCACTGGCTGCCGGCATGGACCAGGCTCGGCAGCAGCAGCGTATAGGCCCAGACCGCGATGCCGATGCTCAGGCCCGCGGCCGCGCCGAGCGCCGTGCCGCGTCGCCAGAGCAGGCCGCCGAAGAAGGCCGGCGCGATCTGCGCCGTCGCCGCGAAGGAGAGCAGGCCGATCGAGACCAGCGCCGCCTCGCCCGCCGCCCGGTAATAGGCATAGCCGAGCAGGATCACGACCAGGATCGCGACCCGCCGGATGATCACCACCTGCGAGCCGAGATCGCCGCCGCTGGTGCCGTTGTCGGAGTCGGGCGGCGAGGCGCGGTTCGGATCGGTCAGGCCGCGCCGGCCGCGCAGCAGCAGCGGCATGACGAGATGGTTCGAGATCATGATCGCGAGCGCGACCGAGGCGACGATCACCATCGCGGTCGCCGCCGACAGGCCGCCGACGAAGACGAAGAGCGCGAGCAGGCCGGCCTGGCGCTCCAGCGGCAGCAGCAGCACGGTCATGTCGCGGTCGACGCCCGGTCCCGGCAGCAGCAGTTCGCCGGCCATCGCCAGAGGCAGCACGAACAGGTTGATCAGGATCAGGTAGAGCGGGAACATCCAGGCGGCGCGGCGGACATCGCGCGCGTCGCGGTTCTCGACGATCGTCATGTGGAACTGACGCGCCAGCAGCAGCGCGGCGCAGGAGGAGAGCAGCGTCAGCGTCAGGAAGGTCGGCCAGTTCGAGGTCCGCTCCCAGATCGGCGGGGCGCCGCTCGGCGGGTTCGCGGCCTTGGCGAGTAGGTCGCCGGCGCCGTCGAACAGCCCGTAGACGACGAAGACGCCGAGCACGAGGAAGGCGACGAGCTTGATCAGCGATTCGACCGCGATCGCCAGCACGAGCCCGTCCTGATGCTCGGTCGCGTCGATATGGCGGGTGCCGAAGGCGCAGGCGAAGCCCGCCAGCACCATCGCGACGAGGAAGGCGAGGTCGCTCAGCACCGGCACGTCCGGCGTCAGCGCCTGGCCGCCGGTGGCGGTCAGGAAGACCGAGAGCGAGTTGGCGAGCGCCTTCAGCTGCAGCGCGATATAGGGCAGGGCGCCGATCACAGCGACGAGGCAGACCAAGGCCGCGACGCGCTCGCTCTTGCCGTAGCGCGCGCCGACGAAATCGGCGATCGAGGTGATGTTCTGCGACTTGGCGATGGTGACGATGCGGGCGACGAAGCGGTGCCCGAAACCGATCACCAGGATCGGCCCGACATAGATTCCGAGGAAGTCGAAGCCGGCCCGGCTGGCGAAGCCGACCGAGCCGTAGAAGGTCCAGGAGGTGCAGTAGACCCCGAGCGCCAGCGCGTAGATCGTGGTGCGGGCGCGCCCCGCCATCATCATCCGGCGGCCCGAGGTGTCGGCCATGTGCGCGACCGCGAACAGCCCGCACAGATAGGCCAAGGCCACCAGGATCACGGACCAGGCAGGGATCATGCTGCGGACGTGTCTCCGATGAGCGTGCGGCCGGCAGAGCCTATCCGGCGCGTTGCCGGCCCGCCAGAGCGCTTTGGGGACAGTCGGAACCGGGGGCTTCTAACCGCGCCGCAAAGCCGCTAGCCTTTCGTCTCATACTAGCTGGCATCGTCAGGAAAGGGCCTAAAAATGCTCGATGAGTTCAAGAAATTCGCCCTCAGGGGCAATGTCGTCGACCTGGCGATCGGCGTGATCATCGGCGCGGCGTTCGGCAAGATCGTCGATTCGCTCGTCAGCGACATCATCATGCCGTTCATCGGCGCGCTCGGCGGCGTCGACTTCTCGAACTATTTCATCGGTCTCAACCGCGCCGTGACATCGCCCGTGCTGGTCGACGCCAAGAAGCAGGGCGCCGTGCTGGCCTATGGCAATTTCGTCACCGTGGCGCTGAACTTCCTGATCATCGCCTTCGTCCTGTTCCTCGTGGTTCAAGGGATCAACCGGCTCAAGCGGAAGGAAGAGACGGCGCCCGCGCCGGCCAAGACGCCCGAGGACGTCGTCCTGCTCGGCGAAATCCGCGATCTGCTGAAGCAGAAGACGGTCTGAGCTTACCATCAAGACGAGGCTTGACGTCGTCGACGTGAGATACAATGTATCTCACGTCGATCAAAGGAGGTCAGCCGATGGCCACGACGACCATGGTCCATGTCCGGGTGGATGAAGAGGTCAAGGAACAGGCGAGCGAGGCACTTGCCGCGATGGGACTCACCGTTTCTGCGGCGGTGAAGATTTTTCTGCGACGCGTCGCTGCGGAGAAGGAGATCCCTTTCGACATCCGCGTACCGAACGCTGAGACCCGCGCTGCAATGGCCGATGCGGACGAGATGGTGCGTTCGAACGCCCCGACCTACAAGACCGCTGCGGCTCTGTTCGATGCGCTTGACAAAGCCGGCGAGTAGCAAGCGAGCGACGCTGCCGCGCGAAGCGCGTTACACAAAGCGCTTTCATGGCGAATGGACCACTCTGTCGCGGTCTGGCCGCTACGATATGGTTCACGCGAAAGAGGTGATGATGGCGTTGATCGCCAACGACGCCCCGTTATCGGCGGAATGGCTCGATCATCCTTTGAAGGGCGAATGGGCTGGCCATAGGGAATGCCATATCGGCGGCGATTTTCTCCTGATCACAGGGTCGATGCCCGGGGTTCGGACGAGGTGATCACGTTCGTCGCAATCGGAACCCACTCACAACTGTTCAAATGAATTGAACTGGAGCGAGGCCAAGGCCGATTCATCACCGCGAACGATCGACCCGATCTCGCGATTTCATGCCGGCGGCAGCCTGGATCGGCTAGAAGCCCGGCATGAGTTTCGCGAGGACGAGCGCATGACCACGACGACCCTGCCCGGCGCGAGGCTGATCCCGGATCTGCGGCCCGAGGCGCGCAACGCGCCCGAAAGCGGCATCGTCGAGGTCGTCAATCACGGCCGGCTCAAGCCCGGTCTGATCCCGCTCTGGGTCGGCGAGGGCGATCTGCCGACGCCCGACTTCATCGTCCGCGCCGCGAACAGGTCGCTGGCCGACGGCGAGACGTTCTACACCTGGCAGCGCGGCGTTCCCGAGCTGCGCGAGGCGCTGGCGCGCTATCATACGACGCTCTACGGCCAGCCGCTCCCGTCCGACCGCTTCTTCGTCACCGGCTCCGGCATGCAGTCGGTCCAGATCGCGGTCAGGCTGATCGCGGGTCCCGGCGACGAACTCGTCATCCCGACGCCGGCCTGGCCGAACTTCGCCGCCGCGATCGGCATCGCCGGCGCGAAGGCCGTGTGCGTGCCGATGGATCTGGCGCAGGGCCGCTTCTCGCTCGATCTCGAAAAGCTCGAGGCCGCGATCACGCCGAGGAGCCGGGCGATCGTCATCAACTCCCCGGCGAACCCGACCGGCTGGACCGCGACGAAGACCGAGCTGACCGGGCTGCTGGCGCTCGCCCGCAAACACGGCCTCTGGATCGTCGCCGACGAGATCTACGGCCGCTTCGTCTATGACGGAAAGCCCCGCGCCGCCTCCTTCCACGATGTTATGGATCCCGAGGACCGCATCCTCTTCGTCCAGACCTTCTCAAAGAACTGGGCCATGACCGGCTGGCGCATCGGCTGGATCGAGGCGCCCGCCGCCTTCGGCCAGATCATCGAGAACCTGATCCAGTACTCGACCTCGGGCTCGCCGGTCTTCGTCCAGCGCGCCGCCGTCGCCGCGCTCGAGGAGGGCGAGCCCTTCGTGATCGAGCAGATCGCGCGTGCCGCCGAGGGCCGCAGGATCATCGCGGAGGGGCTGAAAGCCACCAATCGCGTCTCGCTGGCCGCGCCGGACGGGGCGTTCTACCAGTTCTTCTCGGTCGACGGCCGCGAGGATTCGCGCGCGCTCGCGATCGAGCTGGTCGACGACGCCAATGTCGGCCTGGCTCCGGGCACAGCCTTCGGGCCGGGCGGCGAGACGGGCCTGCGCCTGTGCTTCGCGCGCCAGGCGTCCGATCTGCATGAGGTGGTGACGCGGCTGCAGCGGGCGCTCTCGCCCTGACCCGGCGCGCGACGCCGCGCAAGCGGGTCTGCCCTGCGCGCAGGCGGTTTGCGCCGGCCGTCGCGGGCGGGCATTGAACGCCTCGGCGCGGACCTCTCCGCGCAGGCGATCCAGCGAGCCATGAATCCGGCGCGGTACCCTTCCCGACGATTGAAGATCTGGGCCGGCGAAGCCGCCGTCATCGCGCTTGCGGCGGCGGGCGGCGGCGCGTTCGCCTTGCTCGGCGTGCCGGCGGCCTGGCTGTCCGGCGCGATGCTGACGGTCGCGGTCGTCGGCGTCTTCCGGCCGCTGCCGATCCTGCGCCAGCCCTGGTTCGACGCGACGATGCTGGTCTCCGGCGTCCTGATCGGCTCGGCCGCGACGCCGGAGGCGCTGTCGGCCGCCTCGCGCTATCCCGGCTCGCTGGCGATCATGTTCGTCGGCCTTGCCGCGATCATGCTCGCGACCGGGGCCTATCTCCGCTACGTCGCGCGCTGGTCCTGGATCGACTCGCTGCTGGCGGCGGCGCCGGGCGCGCTCTCGGCGGTGATCGCCGTGGCGCAGGCCAAGGGCGCGAACATCGGCAAGATCGCCGCCGTCCAGCTTTTCCGCATCCTCGTCCTGGTCGCGCTTCTGCCGAGCGTCATGCAGGCGAGCGCGGGCGGCGGCCTCGGCCTGCCGCCGCCGGCGCATGTCGTCGATCTCGGCGGGCTGATCGTGCTGATGGCGGCGGCGCTCGTCTGCGGCCTGTTCTTCGAGCGGCTCGGCGTCACCGCGCCGCTCATCCTCGGCGCGACGCTCGCCAGCGCGGTGCTGCATGGCGGAGGCTGGGTCGAGGGCGTGCTGCCGATGGACATCCAGACGGTCGCGCTCGTCATGCTCGGCGCGGTGATGGGCGGGCGCGTCTCCAATGTGAAGCGCGGCGAGCTGATGATGCTGTTTCCGCTCGCGATCGGCGGCTTCTTCGTCTCGATGGCGGTGGCGCTGGCCTTCGCCTGGCCGGCGGCGCTGGCGGCCGGCGTGCCCTACGCCTCCGCGATGGCGGCCTTCGCGCCGGGCGGGCTGGAGGCGATGGCGATGCTCGCCTTCTCGATGGGTCTCGATCCGCTCTATGTCGGCGCGCACCATCTCGCGCGCTTCTTCGCGATCGGACTGGCGATGCCGCTGATCGTGGCGCGGCTGAAGGCGGAGACGCCGAAGGAGTGAGCCTTCGCCGGCTCAGGCGCTCGGCAGCGGCTTCGCGGCGGGAGGCGGCCCGCCTTCGGTGAAGCCCGCCTCGGCGAGCTTCGCCGGCAGCGGCCCGCCGGTCGCCCAGTCGAGCAGTTCGACGGTGTGGACGACCGGCGTGGTCGCGCCCTTGTCGGAAAAGCCCTTCGCCAGCTGGGTCATGCAGCCGATATTGCCGGTCGCGACCAGCCTCGGCTTCGTCCGCTCGATATGGCCGACCTTGCGGGCGCGGAGCTGGCCGGCGATTTCCGGCTGGAGGATGTTGTAGACGCCGGCCGAGCCGCAGCAGATATGGCTCTCGGCCGCCTCCCTGACCCGGAAGCCGGCTGCCGAGAGCAGGCGCCTGGGGCCGTCCTTCAGCTGCTGGCCATGCTGCATCGAGCAGGCCGAGTGATAGGCGATCGGCATCGCGACGTCGCGCGTCGGCGCGATGTCCAGCGTCTCCAGCACCTCGGTCACGTCCCTGGCCAGCGCCGAAACACGCGCCGCCTTTTCCGCATAGGCCGGCTCGTTGCGGAACATGAAGCCGTAATCCTTGATCGTGGTGCCGCAGCCCGAGGCCGTGATCACGATCGCGTCCAGTCCCGCGCCCTCGGTCTCGGCCGTCCAGGCGTCGATGTCGCGGCGGGCGAAGGCGAGCGCATCGTGCTCCTGGCCCATATGGTGAACGAGCGCGCCGCAGCAGCCTTCGCCCTTCGGCAAGACGACCTCGACGCCATGGCGGGTCAGCAGCCGGATCGCCGCCTCGTTGATGCGGGGATCGAGCACGGGCTGGGCGCAGCCCGACAGCATGGCGACGCGCTTGAGGCGCGGGCCGGCCGCGGCGAAGCTCCGCGGGCCTTCCATGGTCGAGCGCGTCGGCAGGCTCGGCGGAGCAAGCTCCAGCATCGCCTTCAGCCGCGCGCCGACCACAGGCAGGCCGCCGAGCAGGCCGGCGAAGGGTTTTCCAAGCCGCGCGGCCGTCATGGCGAGCCGGAAGCGCTCCGGATAGGGCAGCACGGCCGCCAACACGCGCCGCAGCGCCCTGTCGTGCCAGGAGCGGGTGTAGGTCTCCTCGATATGGGCGCGGGCATGGTCAACGAGGTGCATGTAGTGCACGCCCGAGGGGCAGGTCGTCATGCAGGACAGGCAGGAGAGGCAGCGGTCGACATGCCTGACCACCTCAGGCGTGGCCGGCTTGCCGTTCTCGAGCATGTCCTTGATCAGGTAGATGCGCCCGCGCGGCGAATCGAGTTCGTCGCCGAGCAGCAGATAGGTCGGACAGGTCGCGGTGCAGAAGCCGCAATGCACGCAGGTCCGCAGGATCTTCTCCGACGCCGGCAGGCGCGGGTCGGAGGCGAGATGGTCCGGGGTGAAGTTGGTCTGCATGATCACTCGCCGTCATGCCCGGACTTGTGCCGAGCATCCACGTCTTGCGACGCGGCTGAAAGAAGACGTGGATGGTCGGGACAAGCCCGACCATGACGATGGAGGCGGTCAGACCCCCGCATACATCCGCCCGGGCTCGAACACCCCGGCCGGATCGAAGCTCGCCTTGATGCCGGCCGTCACCCGCATCAGCGGCTCGCCGAGCGGCTCGAACACCGGCACGCTGGCGCGGATCGCGTCCGGCGCGCGCACCAGCGTCGCGTGACCGCCGCGCGGCCTGATCGCCGCGCGGATCGCGCTCGCGCCCGCGTCGCCCTCCGGCGGCACGCCGAGCCAGACCAGCCCGCCGCCCCAGTCGTAGAACCGGCGCGCGCCGGGCAGGACGCCGGCCAGCGCGGCCGTCGCCTTCGGCCCGTCGCCCGGCGCAAGCGAAAGCCGCCAGACCGCCTCGTCCGTTTCGGCGAAGAAGCGCGCGTCCCGTATCCGCTCCCAGAGCGCCGTCGACGCTTCGCCCTCGATCAGCTCCGGCTGGCCATGCGCGCCCAGCAGGGAGGCGAGCTCGGCCTTGCGATAGTCGATCGAGTCGCAAAAATTCTCCAGCCGCAGCAGCGTGCGGGCCTGCTCCGCGCCGATGCCGGCCGGCAGATGCGCCGCCGCGAAGGGCTCGAAGGGCGAGCCGAGCGCCGCCGAGAGCAGCGCCACGCCGGCCTCGTCCGACAGGCCGCGCCAGGCGAGCGTGACGACGCGCTCCGGCATCGGCAGAACGCGGAAGGTCACCTCGGTCAGGAAGCCGAGCGTGCCGGAACTGCCGCTGACGAGCTTGACCAGGTCGAGCCCGGTGACGTTCTTCATCACGCGCCCGCCGGACTTGATCGCCTCGGCCTTCCCGTTGACGAGGCGGATGCCGATCAGGGAATCGCGCGCCGCCCCGGCATTGATCCGGCGCGGGCCGGAGATGTTGCCGGCCGCGACCGCGCCGATCGTCGGCTCGCCGCTCGTGCCGTAGAGCGCGCGATGGTCCATCGGCTCGAAGGGCAGCATCTGTCCGCGATCGGCGAGCGTCTTCTGGATGTGCGACAGCGGCGTTCCCGCCCGCGCGCCGATCACCATCTCGGCCGGCTCGTAGAGCGTGATGCCGCTCAGGCCGGCGCTGGAGAGCGTGGCCTCGGTCTGCGTCGGCCGCCCGAGCCCGGCCCGCGTGCCGCCGCCGACGATGGCGAGCGGCGTGCGGGCGGCGATGGCGGAGGCGACGAAGGCGCGGGCGTCGGCCTCGGAGGAGGGGGTGTGCAGGGTCACGCCGCCACCCGCCCTTCCAGCGGAAACACTTTTGCCGGGTTCAGCAGCCACTGCCCGTCGAACACCGCGCGCACCCGCATCTGCTGGCGCAGGTCGGCCTCGTTGAACTGGAACGTCATCAAATCGCGCTTCTCGATGCCGACGCCGTGCTCGCCGGTGAGGCATCCCCCCACCTCGACGCAGAGCCTGAGGATGTCCATGCCGGCAGCCTCGGCCTTCCGCGCCTCGACCGGGTCGTTGCAGTTGTAGAGGATCAGCGGATGGAGGTTGCCGTCGCCGGCATGGAAGACGTTGGCGACGCGCAAGCCGTAGCCCTTCACGATCTCGTCCATGCGCCGCAGCACATGCGGCAACTGCCCGGTCGGGATGGTGCCGTCCATGCAGATATAGTCGGCGATGCGCCCGGTGGCGCCGAAAGCCGACTTCCGGCCCTTCCAGATCGCGGCCGATTCCATCGCCGACTGGCTTTCCTTCACCGTCTTGACGCCGTGCTCCCGGGCGATCGCGACGATGCGGGAAAGCTGCGCGTCCATCTCCGCGTCCGAGCCCTCGACCTCGATGATCAAGAGGGCCTCGACATCCATCGGATAGCCGGCCTTGGCGAAGGCCTCGCAGATCTCGATCGCAGGCTTGTCCATGAACTCCATCGCGACCGGGATGATGCCCGCCCCGATGATCGCCGCTACGGCCGCGCCGGCCTGCTCGCTGGTCGGAAAGCCGAACAGGACGGGGCGCGCCCCCTCGGCCGAACGCAGGATGCGCACCGTCGCTTCCGTGACGATGCCGAGCTGGCCTTCCGAGCCCACGACGAGACCGAGCAGGTCGTAGCCGGGCGCGTCGAGATGGCCGCCGCCGATCTCGCAGATCGCGCCGTCGAGCATGACGAGCGTGACGCCGAGCACGTTGTTGGTGGTGACGCCGTATTTCAGGCAATGCGCCCCGCCGGAGTTCATGCCGATATTGCCGCCGATCGAGCAGGCGAGCTGCGAGGACGGGTCTGGCGCGTAGAAGAAGCCTTGTTCCGAGACCGCGCCGGTGACGGCGAGGTTGGTGACGCCGGCCTGCACCTTGGCGATCCGGTTGGCGTAGTCGATCTCGAGGATGCGGTTCATCTTGGAGACGCCGATCACGACCGCGTCCTCCTGCGGAATCGCGCCGCCGCAGAGCGAGGTGCCGGCCCCGCGCGGGACCACCGGCACGCCCTGCGCGCTGCAATATTTCAGCACCGCCGCGACCTCCTGCGTCGTCGAGGGCAGCACCACGGCGAGCGGCAGCCGGCGATAGGCGGTCAGAGCGTCCGTTTCATAAGGCCGGCGCTCGTCCGCGCTTGTGATCAAAGCCTCGGGCGCGACGAGTTGTGCGAGCCCCGCGACGATGGCGTCGCGGCGGGCGAGGATGCTCTGGTCGGGCGCGGGGAATGCGATGGCGGACATGCGTTATTCTCCACTCGTCCAGACCCTAGACCAATTCCAACCACCTTGCAGTGCGACCGACGTCCATGATTATTTCCATTTCGGAAAAGATCGCGCGGAGGTAGCGTGGCGCATGGACAGGTTCGGCGATCTCGACGTCTTCGCCCATGTGGTGACGGCCAAAAGCATGTCGGCGGCCGGCCGGCAGCTCAAGCTGTCGCCGGCGGTGATCTCCAAGCGCATCCGGCGGCTCGAGGAGCGGCTCGGCGTGCGCCTGCTCCAGCGCACGACGCGCCAGCTCTCGCTGACCGAGGCGGGGCAGGGCTTCTACGAGCGCGTCGTCTCGATCCTGTCCTCGATCGAGGATGCCGAGGCCTGGGTCGCGAGCGGAGCCGGCCAGGCGCGCGGCACGCTCAGGGTCTCCGCGCCGACCTCGTTCGGGCGCATGCACATCGCTCCGCATCTCAAGCCCTTCCTCGACGCCAACCCGCTGGTCAGCGTCGACCTGATCCTGACTGACGCGTTCGTCGACATCATCGGCGAGGGCTTCGACCTCGCGGTCCGCATCGCCGATCTGCAGGATTCCTCGCTCGTCGCCAAGCGGCTCGCCCCGAACCACCGCGTGCTCTGCGCGACGCCCGGTTATCTCTCCGCGCACGGCGCGCCCGAGACGATCGAAGCGCTGTCGCGCCACACCCTGATCGCCCACAACGCCGACCAGTGGCGGCTCGACGGGCCGGGCGGGCCGGTCAACGTGCGGGTGAGCGGCCCGCTGCGCACCAATTCGAGCGAGGTCGTGCGCGAGGCGCTGCTGGCCGGCGTCGGCATCGCGCTGCGCTCGACCTGGGATGTCGGACCGGAGCTGAAATCAGGCGCGCTGCTGCGGGTGCTGCCGGAGTACTCGGTCGGCAAGCGTGTCGCGGTTCACGCGGTCTATCCCAGCCGGAGGCACATGGAGCAGAAGGTCCGGGTGTTCGTCGATTATCTGGCCGAGCTTTATGGCGCGACGCCGTATTGGGACGAGGGGCTGGCCTTGTGAGCGAAAAGGCCGCCCCATCGCGATCTTGCCGCATGCGCCTGGCCAGCCCCAGTTTGTCGATGGGGAGTGGATCTGCACCGTGCCGCTTGGCCAGGCGCCGTCGGCAGTCTGGATGCCTTTGCTGCGCTGTCTCAATTTCCCGGCGCTTGGCCGGGAGAGTTCGAGCTGGTCTTCGCTTTGTCGCTGTGGGATGGGAACGTCGAACAGCGCTTTTTGACGGTCTTGAAACCCAACGGATTGTTCCATTGGCGCGTGATCGAGCCGCGATCCTCGACGCCATATGCCAGCTTGTTGCGTTGTTGGTGGCCGAGGCCGCGCCAAACGTGTTGACCTTCACGACCTGCCGGGCGGATTTGCCTGAACGTGCGTTGCGAAAGTATGATCGCTTATTGGCTGCCTTGCAGAAGCACGGCTACGTCGTGACGAAAGTGTATCGCCATTTTGGTTGCGGCATCGGGTGGGTGGAGCGAAGAACATGAATTCGGCGAAGACGCGCTCATCGCTTGAGGACCCTGCGCTGCGCGAGCATCTGATGCTGACCCCCAAGGAGCGCATCGAGGCGACGACTCGGCGTCTGCTGGAGGACCCGCGGGTGCGTGAGGCACTCGGTCGTCCCGAGAAGACCACCGTCGACATTCGGTCGTCGAGGCGACGTGGGGCGGCCTGATCGCGATTCATGTTCGGCGTTCTCGAAGGCACCGGGGTCAGCGTCCTCGATCCGCGCTTCCATCGCATCGTGCCGGGCTCCGCCCGCGTCGAGCGGCTCTGGACCGGCTCGCGCTGGGCCGAGGGGCCGGCCTGGTTTCCGGCGCATAACACGCTGGTCTGGTCCGACATCCCCAATGACCGGATGCTGCGCTACGATGCGCTCTCCGGCCACACCGCCGTCTTCCGCCAGCCTGCGCGGAACTCCAACGGCAACACCGTCGACCGCGAGGGAAGGCTCGTCACCTGCGAGCATGGCGGGCGGCGGGTGACGCGCACCGAGCACGATGGCCGCATCACCGTGCTGGCGAGCCACTACGAGGGCAAGCGCCTGAATTCGCCCAACGACGTCGTGGTCAAGTCGGACGGCTCGATCTGGTTCACCGATCCCGACTACGGCATTCTCAGCGACTATGAGGGCGACAAGAGCGCGGGCGAGATCGGCCGCTGCAACGTCTACCGCATCGACGGCGCGACCGGCGCGCTGACCGTCGTCGCCGACGACTTCGTCAAGCCCAACGGGCTCGCCTTCTCGCCCGACGAGAGCATCCTCTACATCGCCGACACCGGCGCGAGCCACGATCCCGAGCACGGCCCGCGCCACATCCGCGCCTGCGCGGTAGAGGGCGCGGCGCTGGGCGGCTCGACCGTCTTCGCCACCTGCACGGCCGGGCTGTTCGACGGCTTCCGGCTCGATGCGGAGGGGCGGATCTGGACCTCCGCCGCCGACGGCGTCCACATCCATCACCCGGACGGCGCGCTGATCGGCAAGGTCGCGATCCCCGAGATCGTCGCCAATGTCTGCTGGGGCGGCCCGAAGCTGAACCGCCTCTTCATCTGCGGCACGACCTCGCTCTACGCGATCATGACGCACGCGAACGGGGCGACGCGGCCGGGCGGCTAGCTTCCGTAGAGCACCCGGCGCATCTTCTGCTGCGCCTCGGTCATCGAGCGCTGCTTGCTCGCCATGCCCTCCAGCGCGGCCTGCACCTTCGCGCGCAGGGCCGGGTTCGTGACCTCGAGCTGCGAGCCATTGAGCTTGATCGCCTCCCGGTTGCCCTCGACCAGCTCCGCCATGGCCAGGACGGAGCCGAAGGCCTCGTCGGTCGGCGGGAAGATCTCGCGGAAGGCCGTCACCGGCTGGGTGACCAGCTTGTCGTAGACGCTTGCATAGACGGCGTGCAGGTCGTCGGGCTGCTTCAGCGCGGCGCGCTCGGCCTCGGTCGCGGCGGCCGCCTCGTCGAGCGCCGTCCGCATCGTCTTGAAACCGGCGCGCACCGCCGCGAGATCGGCCTTGCGGGTGACGACCTCCTCGATAGAGCGCGGCACGCCGTTCGTCATCGCCTGCTGCATCGGCGTGGCGACCGACGCGTTCATGCGCTCGTGGAAGCGGGTGATCACGGCATAATGCCCGGCATAGTCGCCGAACGTCTTCTGCTTCTCGGCATCCGGTCGCGGCACGCGCGCGCCGGGCCGCGGCAGCACCTCGGTCTGCAGGAAGGCGATGAAGGCCTTGCGCTGGTCAGGCTCGCTCGGCCCGCAGGCGGCGAGCGCGACGCTCAAGGCAAGGCAGACCAGGGCGCTTCGGAGTCGGATCGACATGGACCTTTCCCTCGAAAGACAACTTTCCGGCATCGAAAGCTAACTCTCATCCATCTGCGTCAGACACCTTCTGTCGGCGCTGCCGACTTTCGGGCAGCTCGTCGTCGGGAAGCGGGTCTACGTCAGGGACCTTGGCGAGCAGCGCCAGCATCTCCTCCGGCCGGGCATCCCCGGCAAAGCGCCGCAAAAACGCAGCGGTCGTCTCCTGCGCCGTGATCTGTTGGGCAACGGCGATCGAAATCCACTGATTGAGCGAAACGCCGTCGTCCTTGGCGAGGCGCTGCGCCTCGCGCTTGAGCGAAGCGGGTAGTTTGAGGGGATAGGAGCTTTTGCTCATGAAATCTCCTGCAAGGCCTCCGAAGGCTTGATGGTCGCAATCCCGAACGCCGCCGCTGGACCGAAATCGCGGACGTTATGCGTCACGATCGCCGTAGCGCCCCCGTTGATCGCGGCTTCCAGAACCAGTTCGTCGGCCGCGTCACGGAGTTGCGGACGCCAACGAAACCTGATCTCGACCGGATCGCAGAGGAGCGCGAACTGCCGCAGATAGGCGTCGATCTCGGCTTCTGCAAAACCATGTATAGCGGCCTGCGACGCTCGCTTGAGAACATCCTCGTATTCCAGCAGCAATGCTGTCGTGATCAGCGGACGAAGCGTGCCGCGCGCGATAGCCTCGAGCAACACGAAGCTCGCCCCTCTGCTGCTGCGAAGGCCGGAGACGATCACCGACGTGTCAAAAACCCAGCGCAGCATATCTCATAGGATATCGAAATCCACGCTGAGAGCAATTGCGCGCAGGCATCGTCGCGCGCCGCTTGCCGGCCGGCCCGGCGCGGTCTAACCCGCCTCCGCAACCATTGTCTCAAGTCAACGAAACGCCCATGTCCACCCCCACCAAGCTGAAAGCCCGCCAGCCGCGCGGTTTCGTCGATCGCGGGCCGGCCGACGTCGCCGCGACCGAGCGCATGCTCGGCGTCATCCGCGAGAGCTTTTCGCGCTACGGCTTCGAGCCGGTGGAAACGCCGTTCGTCGAGTTCTCCGATGCGCTCGGAAAGTTCCTGCCGGATCAGGACCGGCCGAACGAGGGCGTATTCTCCTTCCAGGACGACGACGAGCAGTGGCTCTCGCTGCGCTACGACCTGACCGCGCCGCTCGCCCGCTACGTCGCCGAGAATTTCGATGCGCTGCCGAAGCCCTATCGCAGCTACCGCGCCGGCTACGTCTTCCGCAACGAGAAGCCGGGCCCGGGGCGGTTCAGGCAGTTCATGCAGTTCGACGCCGATATCGTCGGCGCGGGCTCGGTCGCGGCCGACGCCGAGATCTGCATGCTCGCGGCCGACACGATGGAGGCGCTGGGGATCAGGCGCGGCGACTACGTCGTCAAGGTCAACAATCGCAAGGTGTTGGACGGGGTGATGGAGGCGATAGGGCTCGGCGGCGAGGAGAACGCCGGGCGGCGGCTGACAGTGCTGCGGGCGATCGACAAGCTCGACAAGTTCGGTCCGGAGGGCGTGCGGCTGCTGCTGGGCGAGGGGCGCAAGGACGAGAGCGGGGATTTTACGAAGGGGGCGGGGCTGAGCGAAGAGCAGGCTGACCTCGTTCTTGCAATCATACATGCCACCATAGCTATTCAGGGCAAGGCTGGAGGTGGAGAAGCCTATGGAGGCGCAGCAGCGTTCACTCCTGACAAGCGGTTTCCTCTGAATGAGCTCTTCAGCAAAACTGCTAACATGACATTCGGACAAGGCGTGGTCGAACTGTCCGATATGAAAGCTCTTCTCCACGCTAGCGGCTATGAAGATGACCGCATCCGCATCGACCCCTCCGTCGTCCGCGGCCTCGAATACTACACCGGCCCGGTCTACGAGGTCGAACTGACCTTTCCGGTGACCAACGAGGACGGCCAGGTCGTGCGCTTCGGCTCGGTCGCGGGCGGCGGGCGTTATGACGGGTTGGTCGGCCGCTTCCGGCCGGAGCCCGTGCCGGCGACGGGCTTCTCGATCGGTGTCTCGCGGCTCTACTCCGCGCTGAAGGCGGTGAAGTCGCCGATCGTCGATTCCAAGGCGGAGCTGCCGCTCGTGGTCGTCACCGCGATGGACAACAAGACGCCCGAGCACATGCCTGCCTATCAGGCGATGGTCTCCGAGCTGCGCAAGGCGACCGACGACGCCGGAAAACCGCTGCTGCGCGCCGATCTCTATCTCGGCTCTTCGGGCTTCAACGCCCAGATGAAGTATGCCGACCGGCGCAATGCGGTCTGCGCGGTGATCCAGGGCTCGTCCGAACGCGAGGCGGGGACAGCGATCGTCAAGGATCTGATCATGGGCGCGGAGCTAGCCGCCGCCGGGCGCGAGGTCAAGGATTCCGCCGAGCACAAGGAGCGGCAGGCGCAGGCGCAGTTCGCGGTGCCGATGGAGGAGTTGGTGGAGGGCGTCAGAAAAGTGCTCGCACGCTACTCATAGAGCGCGGGGAACCCTTCTCCCGGAGGGAGAAGGGCAGGGATGAGGGCCCGCCGCTCGTGATTGAAGTGAGACGGAGCCGGTGCACTTCATGCGGCAACGGCAGGCCCTCATCCGGCCCTCCGGGCCACCTTCTCCCATCCGGGAGAAGGGAAGAAAGCGGCGGTGCTTCCCTCGCGCCAGTTCCCATTCACCCAATTCCCTAAAAACCGTCGAAAATCCCCGGCACCGCTGCTAGGACAGCGCGCTCAACAGGACGAACGCCCTTGCCCGCATCGCGCGCCAGCATCGAGACCGTGACCGCGCTGCTCGCAGGCGAGGGCTATGGCCTGGCCGAGCCCGCGATCCTGCAGCCGGCCGATGTCTTTCTCGACCTGTCGGGCGAGGATATCCGCCGGCGCATCTTCATGACGCAGGACGCCGAGGGCAGAGACTGGTGCCTCAGGCCGGAATACACCATCCCCGTCGCGCTCGCCCATATCGCCTCGGGCGCGACCGAGCCCGCCGCCTATTGCTATTGCGGCCCGGTCTTCCGCATGCGCTCGGGCGAGCCCGGCGAATTCGTCCAGGCAGGGCTTGAATCCTTCGGCCGCGACGATCTCTCGGCCAGCGACGCCGAGATCATGGCGCTGACCATCGAGGCGGCGGCCGCGCTCGGGCTGGTCACGCCGCGCATCGTCATGGGCGACGTCGCGATCCTGAACGCGGTGCTCGACGCGCTTGCCGTGCCCCATGGCGCGCGCCGCCGGCTGATGCGCGCGGTGGTGCAGGGCAGGGGGGCTGACGCCGTCGAGGCGCTCGCCCCGGTCGCGGCCGAGGGCGAGGCGGCGCATGCCGGCCTGCTCAAGGCGCTGGAAGGGCAGGATCCCAAGGCGGCCAAGGCTTTCGTCGAGGACGTGCTCTCGATCGCCGGCATCGCGGCGGTCGGCGGGCGCAGCCCCGGCGACATCGCCGAGCGCTTCCTGGCCCGCGCCGCCGAGCGCGAGAACCCGGTCAATGCCGGGACGCGCGCGCTGCTGGCCGAGATTCTCGCCGTGGCTGGCGATCCCGATACGGCCTCCGCGCGCCTGCGCGCGCTCGCCGACACCGCCTCGCTCGATCTCGCCCGCGAGCTCGACGCCTTCGACGAGCGCACCGGCTTCCTCGCCGTGCGCGGCGTCGATGTGGGCTCAATCGCGTTCTCGGCCGGCTTCGCCCGCAATCTCGACTACTACAGCGGCTTCATCTTCGAGCTGCACGACGCAGGCCGCGGCGACGGCAAGCCCGTCGCCGGCGGCGGGCGCTATGACGGCGTGCTCGGCCGGCTCGGCGCCGCGAAGCCGACGCCTGCGGTCGGCGCCTCGCTCTGGCTCGACCGGCTGCCGGGAGCCGCCTCATGACCGCTTCGAACGATGCGCCGCTCGTCCATGATGCACCGCTCGTCATCGCCGTTCCGTCCAAGGGCCGGCTTCAGGAGAACGCCACCGCCTTCTTCGGCCGCGCCGGGCTGAAATTCGTGCAGTCGCGCGGCGCGCGCGAGTATCGCGGCGCGATCGCCGGCGTGGAGGGCGCCGAGGTCGCCTTCCTCTCGGCCTCCGAGATCGTGGCGCAACTCGCCTCGGGCAAGGCCCATCTCGGCGTCACCGGCGAGGATCTGGTGCGCGAGCAGGTCGCCGACGCCGACAACGCCGTCGAGATGCTGACGCCGCTCGGCTTCGGCCAGGCCAATGTCGTCGTCGCGGTGCCGCAGGCCTGGATCGACGTCGCGACCATGGCCGATCTCGACGACGTCGCCTCGCTGATGCGCGCGCGGCAAGGCCGCAAGCTCCGCGTCGCGACCAAATACGTCAACCTGACGCGGCGCTTCTTCGCCGGCCACGGGCTCAACGACTACCGCATCGTCGAGAGCCTGGGCGCGACCGAGGGCGCGCCCGCGGCCGGAACGGCCGACATCGTCGTCGACATCACGACGACGGGCTCGACGCTCGCGGCCAACGCGCTGAAGGTGCTCGACGACGGCGTGATGCTGGCCTCGGAAGCCAACCTCGTCGCCTCGGTCAACGCCAACTGGAACGCGGCCGCGCGCAGGGCGGCCCACGCCATCCTCTCGCGCATCGCCGCCGAGGAAGAGGCGCGCACGGTGCGGGAGGTCCGCGCCAATCTGGGCGAAACGGGTCAGCTCGCCGATATCGTCGCCGGCCTCGGCGCGCGCCTGCCCTTCGGGCCGGCCGTGGCGGGCGCGCCCGCGACGATCCACTGTCCTGAGAAAGCCGTCTTCGCGCTGGTCGCGCGGCTGGCCGAGGCCGGGGCCGAGGATGTCACGGTCTCCGCGCCGGCCTATGTCTTCCGGCGCGAGAACCCCTTGCTGGCCAGGCTGCTGGCCCGGATCGGCAGCGCGGGCTGATCAAAACGGGGCCGCTCCGGGGGGAGCAGCCTCGCATGGCGCGACCTGTCAAAGGGGGGAATGGCAGGTCGCCGAACCCGTGATCCCGACATGTACATGCTACGCGCCACCCCTCGCGGGCGGATGCGGACGCCGCGAATTTCTTGCGTCGGACCTTTTCCCCGCTTCGACAGCGCCCTGCTTTCGTCATCTCTCCGGGGAATCCGGCCGATGGCTTGCGTTCAGGGTTGATCCGTTAACGATAGCGCTCTACGCGCTGTCTGTTGAAGACAGCAGCGCGACCGCTTTTCTCGATGAGTGCAGGTTGAGATGATGATGAACCGACGCCCCGGCCTCGCCGCCGCCTTCGCCACTCTTGCCGTCATGACGCTTGCCGTCTCCGAGGCCTGTGCGCAGGGCCGCATGCCGATGCCTTCGCGAGAGGAACTCGGCAAGCCCGCGCCGATGCCGATGGCGCCGCAGGAAAAGATCTTTCCGTTCGGTGCGGCCTGGAGCGCCTCGACGATGAACGGCAAGCCGATCGCCAGCATGCGCGCGACGCTGCTGGTCGACTCCAATCTGCGCGGCACCGGCTTCGGCGGCTGCAACACCTTCTCGGCCGCCGCCTATCCGCTGCGCCAGCAGGGCTTCGCCGTCGGCCCGCTCGCCCTGACCAAGCGCGCCTGCGACAAGGGCGTGTCTGATTTCGAGCGCAGCTATCTCCTGGCGCTGCGCGGCGCCCGCAAATGGGATCTGGTGCAGGGCCGGCTGGTGCTTTCGACCGCCGGCGGCGATCTCGTCTTCGAACGCGCGCTCTGACAGCGTCTCCGGTCAGGCCGGCGCCAGCGCTGCCGCCTTCGGGCTGAAGGTGCCGTCCGGGTTCGGCTCCATCGTGACGATCGCGTCGTGCATCTCGCGCAGCGTCGAGCGATGGCCGATCGAGACGATCCTCGTCTCGGGCAGCCCGGTCCGGATCGTCTCGTAGATCTCGCCTTCCAGCTTCTCGTCGAGCGAGGCGGTCGCCTCGTCGAGCAGGAGCCAGTCGGGTTTCGCCAGCAGCGCCCGCGCCACGGCCAGCCTCTGCTGCTCGCCGCCCGACAGACGCTGGCCCCAGAGATCGACCTCGTCGAGCCGCTCGGCCAGATGGGCGAGCTTGACCTTGTCCATCGCATCGCGAAGGGCCGCGTCGTCGAAGGCGTTCTCCTGCGCCGGATAGGCCAGCGCCGCGCGCAGGGAACCCTGCGGCAGATAGGGCCGCTGCGGCAGCAGCATGACCTCGGCCCCTTCGGGGATGCCGACCTTGCCGTCGCCGAAGGGCCAGATCCCCGCTATGGCGCGGAACAGGGTCGATTTGCCCGAGCCCGAGGGGCCGACCAGCAGCGTCGTGCGGGTTCCGCCGAGCGAGAGCCCGTCCGCGCGCACGATCGGCTTGCCGTTGGGCAGCGTCAGCGTCGCGCCGTCGACGGTGAGGCTCGCGCCCGGCTGGCGGGTGCGATCGACGCCGCCCTCCTGCGATTCCTGCGCCTGCCGGATCGCCGCCTCGAACGAGGTCAGGCGGTTGATCGAGGCGAGATAGGAGGCAATCGACTGGTAGCTGTTGATGATGAAGGACAGGGCCGTCTCGACGCGCCCGAAGGCCGAGGAGGTCTGCGTCAGCGTGCCGAGCTGGAACTCCTTGGCGAAGTAGCCGGGCGCCAGCAGCAGGAAAGGAATGATGACGTTCGCCTGGTTGTAGGACAGGGTGAAGCTGGTGAGCTTCAGCTTGCGCCACATCAATTCGTAGAAGTTCCGCACGATGTCGCGGAAGCGGTGGCGGAGATGCGTCAGCTCGGCCTTCTCGCCGCGCATCGAGGCGATCTGCTCGGAATATTCGCGCAGGCGCGCCATCGAGAAGCGGAAATTCGCCTCGCGCCGCTCCTGCTCGAATTCGAGCGGGATCAGGTAGCGCCCGATCAGATGGGTGATCCAGGTCGCCAGCGCCGCATAGAGAAACGTCGCCCAGAAGATGAAGCCGGGGATGACGATCTCGGTGCCCGGCACTTTGATCGTCACCGGCAGCGACCAGAGTATGATCGAGAACGAGACCAGAGTGGAGATCTGCGTCAGCAGCGTCAGCGAGAAGGCGTAGGTCTGGTTCAGGAAGGAACGCGTGTCCTCGGCGATGCGCTGGTCCGGGTTGTCCGCCGTGCCGGCGAGCGACATGCGATAATGCGCGCCGGCCGAGAGCCAGCGCCGGTTGTAATCGTCGGCCATATATTCGCGCCAGCGGATCAGCAGGACGCTGTTGGCGACGATCTCGATCAGGTTGGTCACGACGGAAATCGTCGCCCAGACGCCGAAGACCCAGATCAACTGATACCAGAACGCCGAGACGTCGTAGTTCTGCAGCGCGTTGTAGAAGTCGCGGTAGAAGAAGTTCAGCCTGAGCGAGATGCCGACCTGCGCCTGGTTGAGCACGATCAGGAAGACGAGCAGCGCGACGGCCGAATGGCCGAGGCTGATGCTGACCTTGCCGAGCGGTCCGAAATTCAGCGTCGAACGCTGATCGGCGAGGAAATAGGGCGAGGCGATGCGCGCGATGCGCTGCACCACCGGCGCGAAGGAGATCAGGTAGATCAGGATGCCGAAGACCGCGACCGTGGTCGGCAGGCTCGGCGGCGGCGCGACCGCCGTCCAGTTCTGCGGCCAGAAGCCGAGCTGGGCCAGCACGGCGCCCGCGCCGAAGGCGACATATTCCGTGCCGAAGATCGCCGAGAAGATCTTCAGGAAGTAGGCGATGCCGGTCGCGCGGAACACGGCCGCCGCCAGCAGGAGGCCGACCACGCCCATCCCGATCACCCCGGCGTTGCCGGCCTGGATGCCGATGGCGAGCGCGATTACGGCCAGGATGGCGACGGCAAAGCTCAACGGACGCATCGGCGCTATCCTGATTGGGAAGGCTCGCGGCGGACGCCGCGATTCGGACCATGATCCACCGCAGCGCAACAGACAAGAAAGCCAGGCTCAAGGCGCAGGCTCCCTCGCTCAGCGATTTGTGATGTGCCGCAGGCCGCCGCCCGGCCCGAATGCTGTCCGGCCGCGCGGACCTCGCCGATAGCCTCCGCGATCGAGGCTCGCAGCACCAGCGTCGGCCGCGGCGTCTTCGATTGGCTGGCGACGAGGTCGCGGACCTCTCCGATCAACTGGTCGACATTGCCGCCCTGGCCGCCGGCAGCCACCGCAAGGGTGACCGGCGGCATTTCCTCGAAGGCACACCATCCGCTCGCCAGCGCCGCCGCGACCGCAATCAAGGCAATGACGGCATGGATGCCGACGACCACGGCAGAGCGCCGAACCATGATGCGACGCCTGCTTTGCCCGCGCTGCGGGCATGGCCCCGGCCGTGCGCGGCAAGCCTCTGCCATCTTCATCGACAGAGGACGAAAAGCGCTTGCGCTTCCGACGCATAGGAGAAGGCGGGAGGCGCGGGGCGAGCCTGTCGCGGCGACTGTCGACAGATCATGCAGGCGTGGTGAACCGCGCGGGATGCGCAGCCGGGTTCAGGCGGCCTGGCGGCTCGCGGCCTCGCCGTCCCGGGCCACGTCAGCCTTGTCGAGCCGGGCGAGCGATTCCGCCAGCGTCGCCATGCGCTCCCGGCTTTCGGTCACCAGACGCGAGATGTCGCGCGCGGACTCGGCCGACTGGTGCGCGAGCGAGCGCACCTCGGCCGCGACGACGGCGAAGCCCTTCCCGGCGTCCCCCGCCCGCGCGGCCTCGACCGCGGCGTTCAGCGCCAGAATATTCGTCTGGAAGGCGATGTTGTCGATATAGGACACGATGTCTGCGATGCGCTGGCTCGATTGCAGCACGTCCTTCATCGCCACGCTGGTCTCGTCGACGGCGCGGCGTCGGTCCGAGACGTCGATCCCGCACATCAGGACATTGGCGACATTGCCCTGAATGTCGCGCATGCCCGAGAACACGGCGTCGAGCGAACGATGTCCACTCTTCGTCGGCCATGTCACTTCCCGGCGAATGCTCTCGCCGGCCCGCAATTGCGCGCAGTCCGCGATCGGCAGCAGGCGGTCGAGGCTGACGGCCGCGCCCTCGGTCTGCGCCTCCCATTTCAGCAATGCGGCGTTCGCCGCCGAGATCGCGCCGTCGAACTTCCACTCGGCAAGAGCGTTGGTCTCGCCGATCGTTTCCAGTTTGGTCGTGAACTCCAACGCACGCTGCTTGGTGTCGGTCACATTCGCCTGGATCGAGATGAACCGTTCGACCCGGCCATCGGCGCCCAGCACGGGATTGATCGCCAGGCTGATCCAGTAGGGTTGGCCATCGCGGGTGTAGTTCAGGATTTCCTCGTAGAACGCTTCGCCGCGATCGAGCTTGCAGCGGATGCGCTTGACCGTCTCGGGATCGGTATGGGCGCCCTGCAGAACCTTGCCGGGGCTCTTGCCCATGACGTCGGCCGCCTTGAAGCCGCTCAGTCGCTCGAAGCCGCTGTTGACGTATTCGATCCGGCGCTGCGCATCGGTGATGATGACCGAATTGTCGGTGCCGTTCGCGACCAGCGACAACTGGTTCATGATGGCGCGCCGCTCGATCTCGGCTGTGATGTCGGTGGCGTATTTGACCACCTTGAAGGGCATGCCGTTGAGGTCGAAGATCGGATTGTAGGACGCCTGGATCCAGACCTCGCGTCCGCCCTTGCCGCGCCGGCGGAACTCCCCCGCGACATAATCGCCGCGTCCCAGCGCCGCCCAGAAGTCCCGATAGGCCGCGCTCTGCGCTTCCGGGGGCGGCATGAAGATGCTGTGATGCTGGCCGATGACCTCGGCGGCGCCATAGCCGACCGTCTTGAGGAAGTTCTCGTTGGCGTTGAGGATCGTGCCGCGCAGATCGAACTCGATCACGGCCTGCGATCGCCCGATCGCCGCGACCTGGCCGGAATAGTCGACCAGCTTCAGCTTGGTGGCGGTGACGTCGCTGGCGAATTTGACGACCTTGAACGGCTTGCCGTTGAGGTCGAAGATCGGGTTGTAGGACGCCTGGATCCAGACCTCGCGGCCGCTCTTGGTCAGGCGCTTGAACTCGGCGCTGAAGAACTCGCCCTTGCGCAGGCGGTTCCAGAACTCGCGATAGCCGTCGCTGGCGCGCTCGGCCGGGGTCACGAACATCTGGTGGTGACGGCCCTCGACCTCGGGCAGTCCATACTCCATCAGAGCGAGGAAATTGGCGTTCGCCGCGAGGATGACGCCGTCGAGGTTGAACGAGATCACCGCCTGGGACCGGCCGATCGCCTCGATCTGGCCGGAATGATCGGCGCTGCGGATTTTGCTGTCGGTGATGTCGGTCGCGAATTTGACGACCTTGTAGGGCTTGCCGTCGCCATCGAGCATCGGGTTGTAGGTTGCCTGGATCCAGATCTCGCTGCCGTCCTTGCGGATGCGCATGTATTCGGCGGTTTCGAACTCGCCGCTGCGGAGCCTTTTCCAGAATTGCCGATAGGCCTCCGACGCGCGCTCTTCCGCCGTGACGAAGATGCTGTGGTGCTGGCCCACGACCTCGTCCCGGGCGTATCGCATCGCGTTCAGGAAATTGGCGTTCGCATCGAGGATGCGGCCGTCGAGATCGAACTCGATCACGGCCTGCGACCGGCTGATCGCCGCGACCTTGGCTTCCAGTTCGCGCCGCGCCAGATCGACGGGTGGCGATTTCCGGGATCGGGAGAACATGGCTCGTCTGTTCCTTCGCCAGGCGGGAGCGGATGCGTGTCGCGGGCCTGCAACCTGAGGTAAGTAGTCTCTATCTGTAAAATCGCTCGGAATGGTTGAGGAACTGTGAAGATTCAGCGTCTATTTGCGGAAAATGACCATGTTTCCGCCTAAAATTTCGTTTTTTGTAGAGCAATGAAGGCGGCACGTCCGAACGGCCTTTCAACGCCTGCTCCGGGATTGTGCAACTCAAGATTGATAAATGAAAAGGCCCGGCTTGCGCCGGGCCTCGTCTGTCTGGGCCGGATGGCTGGATCGGAAATCCATGCCGCCACTGGAACCGGGCTTGCCCGGTTCCAGAGATCCAAGGAGGTGGGCGTTTGGATTTCGATCAGAAATCCATGCCGCCACTGGAACCGGGCTTGCCCGGTTCCAGAGCTCCAAGGAGATGGGCGTTTGGATTTCGATCAGAAATCCATGCCGCCCATGCCGCCGCCGCCGCCCATCGGGGGCATCGGCGAGTCCTTCTTCGGCGCCTCGGCGATCATCGCCTCGGTGGTGATCAGCAGGCCGGCGATCGAAGCCGCGTCCTGGATCGCCGTGCGCACGACCTTGGTCGGATCGATGATGCCGGCCTTGACCAGGTCGCCATACACGCCGGTCTGGGCGTTGTAGCCGTAGGCGTATTCCTTCGACTCGAGCAGCTTGCCGACCACGACCGCGCCGTCGTCGCCGGCGTTGTCGACGATCTGCCTGGCCGGGGCCATGATCGCCTTGCGGACGATCTCGACGCCGGTCTTCTGGTCGTCGTTCTGGGTCTTGATCGACTTGACGGTCGAGAGCGCGCGCAGGAGGGCGACGCCGCCGCCCGGCAGGACGCCTTCCTCGACAGCCGCGCGGGTCGCGTTGAGGGCGTCGTCGACGCGGTCCTTCTTCTCCTTGACCTCGACCTCGGTCGCGCCGCCGACGCGGATGACGGCGACGCCGCCGGCGAGCTTGGCCAGGCGCTCCTGGAGCTTCTCGCGGTCGTAGTCCGAGGTGGTCTCCTCGATCTGCGCCTTGATCTGCGCGACGCGGCCCTCGATGTCCTTCTTCTTGCCGGCGCCGTCGATGATCGTGGTGTTCTCCTTCTCGATGCGCACCTTCTTGGCGCGGCCGAGCATGGCGAGCGTCACGGTCTCGAGCTTGATGCCGAGGTCTTCCGAGATCATCTGGCCGGCGGTCAGGATCGAGATGTCCTCGAGCATGGCCTTGCGGCGGTCGCCGAAGCCCGGCGCCTTGACGGCCGCGACCTTCAGGCCGCCGCGGAGCTTGTTGACGACGAGCGTGGCCAGGGCCTCGCCCTCGACGTCCTCGGCGATGATGAGCAGCGGCTTGCCGGTCTGCACGACGGCCTCGAGGATCGGCAGCATCGCCTGGAGCGAGGAGAGCTTCTTCTCGAAGACGAGGATGTAGGGGTCTTCCAGCTCGGCGACCATCTTCTCGGCATTGGTGATGAAGTAGGGCGAGAGATAGCCGCGGTCGAACTGCATGCCCTCGACGACGTCGAGTTCGGTCTCGGCGGTCTTGGCCTCCTCGACGGTGATGACGCCCTCGTTGCCGACCTTCTGCATGGCGGTCGCGATCATCTTGCCGACCGACTCGTCGCCGTTCGCCGAGATGGTGCCGACCTGCGCGACTTCCGCGTTGGTCGTGACCTTCTTGGAGTTCTTCTTCAGGTCGGAGACGATCGCATCGACCGCGAGGTCGATGCCGCGCTTCAGATCCATCGGGTTCATGCCGGCGGCCACCGACTTCAGGCCTTCGCGCATGATGGCGGCGGCGAGAACGGTCGCGGTCGTGGTGCCGTCGCCGGCGGCGTCGTTCTGCTTCGAGGCGACTTCGCGCACCATCTGCGCGCCCATGTTCTCGAACTTGTCGGAGAGCTCGATCTCCTTGGCGACGGTGACGCCGTCCTTGGTGATGCGCGGCGCGCCGAACGACTTGTCGATCACGACGTTGCGGCCCTTGGGACCGAGCGTCACCTTGACGGCGTTGTTGAGGATTTCGACGCCGCGCAGCATCCGGTCGCGGGCATCGGTGGAGAACTTGACGTCTTTGGCTGCCATGAGAGCAACTCCTTGTGGAATTTGGGGAAAGGCGGTCGCAGGCCGGTCAGCCGATCACGCCCATGATGTCGGATTCCTTCATGATCAGGAGGTCCTGGCCATCGATCTTGACCTCGGTGCCCGACCACTTGCCGAAGAGGACGCGGTCGCCCTTCTTGACGTCGAGCGGGGTCAGCTTGCCGGCCTCGTCGCGGCCGCCCGGGCCGACGGCGATGACCTCGCCCTCCTGGGGCTTTTCCTTGGCGGTGTCGGGGATGATGATGCCACCCTTGGTCTTCTCCTCGCCATCCAGGCGACGGACCACGACGCGGTCATGCAAAGGACGGAACTTCATGGTTCTGTCTTCCTCTCGAATCGAATTTTGCTGCGGGCCGCCCGAACGGCGCCCGCGACGGGGCATCCGTTAGCAGTCACGCAAGGAGAGTGCTAAGGGATGGCGCGGAGATAGGCGCGGGCCTCGCCCGAGTCAAGGAAGCATGCGGCGGAAGGTGAATTCCGCGCGCGACACCAGGGCCGGAACGGTCCGCTGCCAAATCCGATACGAACACGCTAGCATGGCGGGATGACGACGCCTTCTTCCCACCCTCGTCCTGATCCCAGGCTCGACGACATCGCCCGCTCCTGCGTCGCGCTGCACGTGCGCATGACGGCGCGCGCCGTGACGCGGGCCTATGACGAGGCGATGCGCCCGAGCGGGCTCAAGATCACCCAGTTCGTGCTGCTCTCGGCGCTGAGCACCGGGCAGTGGAAGTCGGTCACGGAGCTGGCCGAACGCTTCGCGCTGGAGCGGACCTCGCTCACCCGCAATCTCCAGCTTCTGGCGGCGGAAGGGCTGGTGGAACCCGTGATCTGCAAGGGCCGCGCCTCGATCTATGCCGTCACCGACCAGGGCAGGGCGGCGATCGAGGCCGCGATCCCGTATTGGCGGGCGGCGCAGGACCGGATCGAGAGCGGGCTCGGCGAAACGCGCTGGGGCGAGACCCGCGAAGGACTGAAGGCGCTGCGCCGGATCGCGCGCCAGCCGGCCTGACGACGTGATCGAGAGCGGCTTGACCCGCCCGGCGTCCGCTGCCTATAGTGTATCTACACAATAGATGAGCGGACATGGATGGAGCAGACATGGCGCGGCAAATCGGGGTCGTCTCACGCGAGGTTCTGCTGGCGGGGGGCGGCGTCGCCTTCCTGCGCGGCATGCTGGAAGGCCGCCATCCCGGCGCGCCCTTCGCGGCCGAGATGGACTTTGAATTGGCCGAGGTCGAGGAAGGCCGCGTCGTCTTCACCGGCAGGCCCTCGGCCCGCTTCTTCAACCCGCTCGGCACGATCCATGGCGGCTGGACCGCGACGATCCTCGATTCCGCCATGGCCTGCGCGGCGCATTCGACGTTGAAGGCGGGCGAGGGCTACACCACGCTGGAGATGAAGCTGAACTATGTCCGCGCGGTGATGCCCGAGAGCGGGCCGGTGCGCTGCGAGGGCAGGCTGATCCATCGCGGCGGGACGGTTATCACCACCGAGGGGCGGCTGGTCGACGAGCGCGGCAGGCTGCTCGCGCATGGCGCGGAAACCTGCCTTGTCTTCTCGGCGAAGGCGAAAAGCTGAACCTATCGCCGGCTCACCGCGACCGCCCCCGCCACGATCAGCAGCGCCCCGGCATAGGTCGTGATCAGCGGTATCTCGCCGAACATCAGGTAGCCGAGCAGGCTCGCCCAGATCAGCGCCGTGTATTCGATCGGCGCCAGCCGCGAGGCCTCGGCCCGGGCGAAGGCCGAGGTCAGCGACAGGTGCCCGCCGACGGCGAGCGCGCCGGCGAGCGCGTAAGCGGCGAGATCGGCCAGCGTCATCGGCACGAAGGCGAGCGCCGCCGGAACGGCGAGGCACAGGGCCGGCCCGCAGTTCTGGAAGACCACGATGACGGCGGGATGCTCCTTCAGCGCGATGCGGCGCAGCAGGACGAGGTTGAAGGCGTAGGCCACGGCCGAGAACAGCGCGGCCGCGACGCCGAGCTCGGCGCTCGGCATGTTCCCCTGCAGCCGCGGCCAGACCATCACCAGCATGCCGACGACGCCGAAGCCGAGCGCGGTGAAGATGCGGCTGTCGAGCTTTTCCTTCAGCAGCAGGCCGCCGAGCAGGGCGACGAAGACCGGCGCGAGAAACGAGAGCGTCAGCGCTTCCGCCAGCGGCAGCACCGAGATCGAATAGAAGAAGCTGCCGGCCGTGACCACGACCACCGGCACGCGGATGGCGTTGCCGATCAGGCTCGCGCGCGTCGGGAAGGCCGGGCGCACCAGCGCCAGCACGGCGAGCGAGCAGAGCCCGCCCATGGCGAAGCGCATGAACACCGCCACGATGAAGGGATGCTCGCGCATCTGCCCTTTGATGACCGCGTCCATCGCGGTCAGTAGCGCGATGCCGAGCATGGCGCGCAGCGCCGTCGTCGGATTCATGGCGCGGGGCCGGCGAGAGGTTTGCGGAAGTGGTATTCCCAGGTCGCCGAGACGTCGGCGAGATAGCGCTCGCCCGGCCAGCGCACGAAGCCGAGCTTTTCGTAGAAACGGTGGCCGCGCGCGAAGCGGCTGTCGGACCACAGCATCAGCTCGGAAAAGCCTCCGGCCTCGGCGAAGGCGAGCGCGCGGGAAAACAACGCCTGCGCCAGCCCGGAGCCGCGAAAGGCCGGATCGGCATAGACCTTGACGATCTCGGCCGCGTTCTGCTCCGGCAGCGGCACGACGCCGAGCGAGCCGGCGATGCCGCCACCCGGCGCATCCGCCACCCAGAGCCGTCCGCCCTTCGCCGCGAAGTGGCTAGCAGGCGCCCGCAGCTCGGGAAACTCCGGCCACTCGAACAGGCAGTTCGGATATTCGGCGAAGCTCGCCGCGATCAGCGCGGCCAGCGGTTCGGAATCGCTGTCGCGGGCGTCGCGGATCGGCGGCAGGGCGGTGGTCATGTCTCCGGCATAACGATAGCGCCTCGCCCACGACAGGGGGCGGGCAGGGCAGTCCTATTCGGCTGACGCATGCCGAGGCTTGGCGGCTGCCCGCGTTCCCTGTCATCGCCCTTTGCGCCATACTGCGCATGATGAAACGCGAGATCGCCCTGCGGGAGCTGAACCAGCGAGCCGATGCCCTCAGGGCGATGGGCGCGACATCGCTTTACTCGTTCGGCTCGACGGTTCGCGACGAGGCCGCCGACGGTAGCGATATCGACTTGTTTATCGACTATGATCGGGAGAGCCGTTTTTTGTTGCTCGATCTCGTGGGGATCAAACTCTACCTCGAAGACGAATTGCTCATCCCCATCGACTTGACGACACGCGACAGCCTCTATCCTTTGCTAAGCGCGCGCATTCAGCAGGACGCGGTTAGGGTTGTTCCGATGAGGCGCGACCGTCTTCGTCTTCGACATCGAAGCGGCGATTGAGGGGCATCATCTAGGCAACGAACGGCAAGACGCTGGACGAATTCCGCTCGAGTTGGGTGCTTCGTCATGGCGTTAGCGCGGCGTCGAGATCATCTCGGAAGCGGCGCGCCATCTCCCACCGGATATCTGACGCGTCATTCCGAAATCCCCTGGCCTAAGGTTCGGGCTGTCGGAAATGTGCTGCGTCATGAGCATCAAGGCATTTCGGACGAGATCATCTGGAGCGTGGTCAAAGACGATCTCCCGCGCTTGCAGGCGGTGATGGCGGCGATCCGTCTTGAGCTGGAGTCAGGACCGGCCTGACGACCTCAATCCCACAGCGCCAGTCCCGCATCCGCCGTCAGCTTCAGCGCCGCCACGAACAGCATCCCGTAGCACCAGAGGAACAGCGTCTTCTGGTCGAGCCGGTCATGCGCGATGCGGCCGAGCCAGATGCCGAACGGCACGGCGGGCGCCAGGGCCAGCGCGCCCCGGAGCGCGTCCGGGTTCTTCAGCCCGAGCAGGAGATAGGGCGGCAGCTTCAGCCAGTTGGCGAGCGTGAACAGCGCGATCGTGGTGCCGACCAGCAGGCTCTTGGGCAGGCCGCGCCCGAGCAGGTATATCGCCACGGGCGGTCCGCCGGCATGGGCGACGAAGGTGGTGAAGCCCGACGCCGTGCCGGCCAGAAGCGCGAGCGGAGGCGAGACCGGCCGCTGCGCCGGCGCGGCAAGCCGGCCCGTCAGGAACCATTGCAGCGTGAAGGCGAGCGTGGTCAGGCCGATGACCAGCGTGACGATGCGCGGATCGACATGGACGAAGACGAGATAGCCGATGCCGATGCCGACCACGAGCCCGGGCAGGAGCCAGACCAGATCGGGCTTCGAGCGGGTCTCGGCGCCGAAGCGCCGCAGCGCGATGAGGTCCATCAGCGACACCAGCATGGCGACGATGATGGCGGCGTCGAGCGGCTTCACCACGAAGGCGAGCAGCGGGATGCCGAGAATGGCGAGCCCGCCGCCGAAGGCGCTCTTGCCGACGGCGATGACGAGGATCGTCGTCCAGCCGACGAGATAGAACAACGGATCGGTCGGCATCAGCTCGGCGCTTGGAAAACAGGCGTCATGTGGTTACGCCAATTTCCGGCCCCGTCTCCGGCATCCGCCTGAGTCGCGAGGCCTCCGCCGCCCCGCCGCGACCGAGCCGACATGACCGTCCTCGTGCCCTTCGTCATCAATGCCGGGCTGAATTTCGTCCTCGGACTGCTCATCGCCTATTGTCTCGGGCCGGCCGAGTTCGGCCGCTACGCCATAGGCGCGGCGATCATCGTGCTGGTCAATACGGCGCTGCTCGACTGGGTCAGGCTCTCGGCGTTGCGCTTCTATTCGCTGACGACGCGCGCGACCCAGCCCGAGATCCGCGCCACGCTCGACCTGCTGGTCGCCGGCATCAGCATCTCGACGGCCGCGCTGCTCGTCGCCGCCGTCGCGGCCGGCATCGACTTCAGGCTGCCGGCGATGCTGCTCTCGGCCGCCGTGCTGGCCGGGATCGGGGCGGGGCTGTTCGACTATCATGGCGCGATCGCCCGCGCCCGCTTTCTCGATGCCGCCTATGCGAAGCTGATCGTCGTCAAGAACGTGCTGGCGCTCGTCCTGATGGTCGGCGGCGCCTGGCTGACGCGCGATCCGACGGTGGTGCTGCTCGGCGGGCTGCTCAGCGTCGCGGTCGCGCTGCTGGCGGTGCGCCGGGCGCTGGCCGATGCGCCGCTCTCGATCGGGGCGGCGCGCAAGGACATCGCCTGGATGTTCTTCGTCTACGCGCTGCCGCTCGTCGCCGGCAACGCGATCTACTCGCTGATCCCGCTGATGAACCGCTCGCTGCTCGCCTCCGCCCATGGCTATGCCGAGGCCGGTTATTTCTCGCTTGCCTCCGATATGGGCCTGCGGCTGTTCGGCGCGCTCGGGGCGACGCTCGAGATCGTGCTGCTGCGTGAGATCATCCGGCTCGACGAGACGCGCGGCCGGCGCGCCGCCGAAAGGAAGATCGCGAAGAACGTCGTCATCGTGCTGGCGGTGGCGCTGCCAGTGGCCGCCGGACTTTGGCTGGCGCTTCCGGCCTTCGACCGGCTGATCGTGCCGTCGAACTTCCAGGGCCGCTTCGCCGCCTATATGGCGATCCTGCTGCCGGGCTTCGCCGCGATCACGATCTTTCAGGCGGCGCTCTACCCGGTCTTCCTGATCGGCAAGCGCACCGGCATCGCCACGCTGGTCGCGCTGCTCGGCCTCGCGGTCAATGTCGGCGTGGTCGCCGCTTTCGCGCTCGGCGGCGAGCCGCGCGCCTATGCGATCGCCCAGAGCGCGGGTTTCCTGACCGTGTTGGCGGTGACCGCGATCGCGGCCCTGCGCGCCCTGCCGGAATGGCCGCCCTTGCGCGATTGCGGGCTCGTTGTGCTCGCCTGCTGCGTCATGGCCGCCGCGATCTGGCCGCTCCGGGGCAGCCTCGCCGCGCCGCTCGAACTCGCCTTGCAGATCGCCATCGGCGGCGCGATCTATCTGGCGATCGTCTGGATCGGCGATGTCGCACGATTGCGCACCGCGCTAATGCTGTGGTGGACGATGCGCAAGAGCCGCAAAGCCGGAAGGGCGACGACATGAAAGCGATCCCGATCGCGGCGATCTTCGCCGGGCTTGCCGTCCGCGCCGCCGGCCCCGCGCTTGGACGGGCCGCCCCTCGGTTCGTCGGCCGCTGGGCTGGCGGCCTATTTCCGCGAGGCGGACGCGTGCCCCGCGTCCGCGCCGCCGCGGGCCGACGCGGCGCGCCCTACATCATCGCCAGGGCCCCAACGGCGGCGTCATGCCGCGCCGGCCGGATGAAAGCCGGACCGGCGAGCATGTCGTGAAATCGTCCGTGCTCGGCAGGCGGACAACCTTTCGTTCACCGTGTCCATTGCCGATCCGCTAAGGTTAATTCGCTGAATTGGCGGGATCAATCCGCTCATGGCCGCATCGCGGCGAACGATTCACCATTTCTTTTAAGAACGACGCCCAGGCTCTTTCGCAGGTTGATGTCGAGAGAGTTTGCGTCATGCGTTCAGTCCGCTTCCTGACCTTCACCGCGCTGGCCGGGGTGCTGGCGTTAACCGGCTCCGCCGCCGCGCAGAGCTTCGGCCAGCCCGCCAGGCCCGATCCGTTTACAAGGGGCTCGATGCCTGCCCGAGGCGGCAACTATGGCGGCGGCTTCATCGAGATGCTGATGACGGGCCGCGATCCGACGCCGCAGGCGCGCGGCGGCGCGGTCTACAACCACCCGGGCGCGCAGGCTGCCTATGGCCAGCGCAGCCACCCGGCCGGCTATGGATCCGATCCCTTCGCGCCGGCCATGGAGCAACGGGCTCCAGGCCGCCGCGTGGCGGCTCTGGGCGAGCCGGTCGAGGCCGGGCGCCCGGTCGAGCGCGTCATCGATCCGCGCTTCCGCAAGCAGGAGGTCGCCTATGATGGCAAGCAGGCGCCGGGCACGATCGTCATCGACACGCCGCAGCGCTTCCTCTTCCTCGTCCAGCCGGGCGGGCGGGCGCTGCGTTACGGCATCGGCGTCGGCCGTCCCGGCTTCGAATGGGCCGGGATGAAGCCCATCACCCGCAAGGCGGAATGGCCGAGCTGGACGCCGCCGCCCGAGATGCTGAAACGCCGTCCCGACCTGCCGCGCTTCATGACCGGGGGGCCGGACAATCCGATGGGCGCGCGCGCCATGTATCTCGGCTCGTCGCTCTATCGCATCCACGGCACCAACGAACCCGACACCATCGGTCAGGCGGTGTCCTCCGGCTGCATCCGCATGACCAATGACGACGTCGTCGATCTCTACGAGCGCGTCCGCGTCGGTACGAAAGTGCTGGTGATCTGAGGCAACGGATCGGTCAGCAGAAAGCCCGCCCGGCGCGAGCCGGGCGGGCTGTTCTCATTGTCGGCGCGCGGCTTCAGGCCCAGCTGTCGTCGTCGCTGCCGCCGAAGCTGGAGCCGTCGTCGTAGCCCGCGTCCCGCGGCGCGTCGTAGCCGGCGTTCTGGTAGTTCGCGGCGTTGGACGACCCGTCGTCGTAGTTCGTGTTGTCGCTGGCCGTCTGCGTGTTGGCCGCCTGGTCCTTCGGCGCGGAGCCGCTGGCGCTCTCCGCCGCCTTGGCCCCGCCGCCGAAGGCGTTGGTCAGCGCGTTGCCGAGCATCATGCCGCCGGCGACGCCGGCGGCGGTGGTCACCGCGGTCGCCATGAAGCCGCCGCCGCGCGGGGGCGGTTGCTGCTGCTGGCCGTTCCAGGGGCCGGGCTGCTGCGGCATGCCCTGATGCGGGCCGTCCTGCATCGGCGCGGCCTGCATCGGTCCGGCCTGCGGCGCGTTCCAGGCCGCGGACGGCTGGCCGGGCGCACGCTGCGGCATGGCCGGCACGGAGCCCGCGCGCGGCGCGGCCTCGTCATGACGTCCGCCGAAGATGCCGGAGAAAAACCCGCCCGACTGGGCCGGCGCGCTGTGCTGGCGGTTCTGCGCGTCGCGCAGCCGCGCCTGCAGATCCTCGACCTGCGACTGAAGGTTGGCCAGCGCGGCCTCCTGCACATAGACGGCCTGCGCCATGGCGTAGGGCGCATAGGGCTGGTCGCGCAGGCGCTCGGCGATGTAGCGTTCAGCCTCGGGGTCGCGGGGCTGGTTAGCCGCCGGACGCAGGCGGTCGAAAATCCCGGCGATCACGTCGCGTTCTTGCGGCGTCATCGTCATCTCCTCTCATCACTGGGCGGCGCGGCTGCGCGGCCTCGCGGAAGGTGGGGCGCGGCTGTGACGGTATCAAGGCGCAGCGAAGCGCCGGAACTCGGCAATTCCGCTCAGGCGTTGCCGATATTGCTGTAGCGGAAGCCGCGCCGGCGCATGTCCTCCGAGCGATAGATGTTGCGCAGGTCGACGACGACGGGCTCGCGCAGCTTCGCCTTGACGCGGTCGAGGTCGAGCGCGCGGAAAGCGTCCCATTCCGTGACGATGACGAGCGCGTCGGCCCCGTCGAGGCAGGAATAGGCGTCGGCCGCATAGGTCACGTCCGGCATCAGCGCCTTCGCGGCCTCCATGCTCTCGGGGTCGTAGGCGACGACGCTCGCGCCGGCGTCCTGCAGCGCCGTGATGACGGCGATCGAGGGCGCCTCGCGCATGTCGTCGGTGTTGGGCTTGAAGGCGAGGCCGAGCACCGCGACCGTCTTGCCGCGCACGGCTCCGTCGCAGGCGGCGACGACCTTGCGCGCCATGGCGCGTTTGCGCTGGTCGTTGACGGCGACGACGGTCTCGACGATGCGCAGGGGGCTCGCCAGATCCTGCGCCGTCTTCATCAGGGCGAGCGTGTCCTTCGGGAAGCACGAGCCGCCATAGCCCGGGCCGGCGTGCAGGAACTTGGCCCCGATACGGTTGTCGAGCCCGATGCCGCGCGCCACCTCCTGGACGTTGGCGCCGACCGCCTCGCACAGGTCCGCCATCTCGTTGATGAAGGTGATCTTGGTCGCGAGATAGGCGTTGGCGGCGTATTTGATCAGCTCGGAGGTGCGGCGCTGCGTGAACAGCAGCGGCGCGGCGTTGAGGTAGAGCGGCCGATAGACATCCTCCATCACGGCCCTGGCGCGCGGGTCGTCGGTGCCGATGACGATCCGGTCGGGCCGCTTGAAGTCGGCGATCGCCGCGCCCTCGCGCAGGAACTCGGGATTGGAGACGACGGCGAAGTCCGCGTCCGGGCGCGCCTCGCGCATGATCCGCTCGACCTCGTCGCCGGTGCCGACCGGCACGGTCGACTTGGTCACGACGACGGTGAAGCCGTCGAGCGCCGCGACCACGTCGCGCGCCGCCTGGTAGACGTAGGACAGGTCGGCATGGCCGTCGCCGCGCCGCGCCGGGGTGCCGACCGCGATGAAGACGGCGTCCGCCTGCGCGACAGGCCCGGTCAGGTCGGCGGTGAAGGTCAGTCGGCCCTGGCGCATATTGCTGGCGACCAGCGCGTCGAGGCCGGGTTCAAAGATCGGAATCTCGCCGCGGTCGAGCGCCGCGATCTTGGCCGAGTCGGTGTCGACGCAGGTCACGACATGGCCGAAATCGGCGAAGCAAGCGCCCGACACAAGGCCGACATAGCCCGATCCGATCATCGTCACGCGCATGGGCGGGTCTTTCTCGCCTGAAGGTTCGCCGGAAGGCGGGCCGGCTCATGGAAGCCGCCCCGCCTACAGCAGATTGCGTGGCGCGCACAACAGGAAGCCCGCCATCGGCTTGTGATGGCGGGCGAGGGTCTCGTTGCGATGACGCTTGGCCGGCTTGCCCCGCCGAGGCAGGAGGCCTCAGATGCTGTCGTCGGGCGGCGGGATCGAGCCGTCCTCGTCCGGATCCGGGGCCAGCAGCTTGCCGCGGTTCAACACCACGACGGTCGTGCCAGTCGGGACGCGGCTGTGCAGGTCGATGATGTCCTGGTTGAACATCCGGATGCAGCCGCTCGAGACCGACTTGCCGATCGACCAGGGCTCGGAGGTGCCGTGGATGCGGTAGAGCGTGTCGCGGTTGCCCTGGTAGAGATAGAGCGCGCGCGCGCCGAGGGGGTTGTCGAGCCCGGCCGCCATGCCGCCCGCCCAGGGACCGTTCTTCTCGGGGTCGCGCGCGATCATCGCCGCGGTCGGCGTCCAGCGCGGCCATTGGGCCTTGCGCCCCACGGTGGCGCGGCCGCGCCACGACATGCCCTGCTTGCCGACGCCGATGCCGTAGCGGATGGCGCGGCCGCCCTCGCGGACGAGATAGAGATAGCGGTTGTCGGTATCGACCACGATCGTGCCCGGCGCCTCGCGCGTCGGATAGGCGACCTCCTGGCGCAGGAAGCGCGGATCGACCTCGGTGAGATCGGTCGCCGGCAGCGGGAAGGTCTCTTCCGGCTGCTCGCCATACATGGCGAGATACTGGGCGCTGATGCCCGGCGGGGTCGCGACCTCGAAGGGCTGCGGCTGCGCGCTGACGCAGGCGCCGAGCGCCAGCGGCATCAGCAATAGAGCGAGCCGGCCGAGCAGGCGCTGAAGAAGGGGACGGGCCGGGAGGTTTGTGGCGGGGGACATGAAGTTTGGCTCTGCTTGTCTGATATTGCGGACGGGCGGATAACGAAAGGACAGGCCTCTGGTTCCCTAGATGCGCTGCACAATGCCTTCAAGGCCCGCGGCATGGCGGCGGGGTGAACAGATCATGGCGAAAACGTGTCAGATACGGACTGTTGCGATTCGGCAACGGACGGATGCGCCGGGCCGCGTCCGTCACGACAGGTGACGCCCCGCGGGCTGAACGGCGACCAGCCCGAGCCGCTCGCGCCGATGCCAGCGCCACAGCATCAGCGCCGCGACGATGGCCAGCCCGACCGCCAGCCCGACCCAGATGCCGACGCCGGCGAGCGGCGTCCGGAAGCCTAGAACGGCCGAGAGCGGCAGGCCGAAGCCCCAGTAGCCGAGCATGGCGAACAGCATCGGCATGCGGGTGTCGCCGAGGCCTCTCAGCACACAGGCGCCGACGACCTGCGCGCCGTCGGCGATCTGGAAGATCGCGGCCCAGAGCATGAAGGCGATCGCCAGTTCCGCCACGGCGGCCGCCCCGGGCTGCGCCCTGTCGAGGAACGGCGCGATCAGCCAGTGCGGCGCGAGCAGCATCGCCAGCGCCGTCAGCGTCATGAAGCCGATGGCGAGGGCGATCGCGGTCGCGCCGGCCCGGGTGACGCTGTCGGGATCGCCGGCGCCGAAGGCCCGCCCGACCCTGACCGTGCCCGCCTGGCCGATGCCGAGCGGGACCATGAAGGTCAGCGAGGCGATCTGGATCGCGATGGCGTGCGCCGCGAGCGAGTTCGGCCCGATCAGCCCCATCAGGAAGGCCGCGCCGCTGAAGATCAGCACCTCGAAGCCGGTCGCCGCGCCGATCGGCAGCCCGAGCCGCCAGAGCCCGCGATAGCGCGGCCAGTCCGCGACCCAGAAGCGGCCGAACAGGCGGTAGCGCCGGAAGCGCCGGTCGCGCGTCACGACGAAGGCGAGCCCGAGCAGCATGAGCAGCGAGGACAAGGACGTCGCCAGCCCGGAGCCCGGCAGGCCGAGCGCCGGAAGGCCGAGCCGGCCGAACATCAGGCACCAGTTCGCCAGGGCGTTGAAGGCGACGGCCGCGATCACCACGACCATCGCCCAGAACGGCCGCTGCAGCGCAGCCAGAAAACCGCGCAGCACGAGGTAGAGGAAGAAGGGCAGCAGGCCCCATTGCAGGGTGCGGACATAGGACCCCGCCGCCCTGGACAGGGCCGGATCCTGCCCCATCGCCAGCAGCACGGCCTCGGCCTGCCAGAGGAAGAGCCACATCGGCAGGGCGAGCGTCAGCGCCGCCCAGAAACCCTGGCGCACGGTGCGCCGGATCTCGCGCACGGCATGGCGGTTGCGCCCGAGCTCGATCGCCAGCATCGGCGGCACCGCGCCCATCACCCCGATGCCGAAGATCAGCACGGCGAGATAGAGATTCGCCCCGAGGGCCCCGGCGGCGAGCGCGTCCGGGCCGAGATGGCCCATCATCGCGACATCGGTCGTCGTCATCGCCGTCTGCGCGACATTGGTCAGAACGATCGGCCAGCCCAGCGCGAGCATCGCCCTCGCCTCGGTCGCCCAGGGATTTCGTCTCGGCACGGGCACGGCGGATTCGGACATGGCGATCTTTGGAACCGGGGCGTCGCTTCTATCCGGATCGCCGGGCGGGCGACAGCCGCGCCGGCGCAAGGCGCGGTTGCTTGGCCGATCTGCGCCGGGCGCGCGCTGGCCTGTCGAAACAGTGCTGGCAGGCGTCGATGCGCCCGGCCATCATCGCGCTCCCGAGTCCGCGCAGCGAGACGACCGCCTTGGCCCCTTCAACCGATCCCGCGATCGTCTCCCTCGACGCGATGGCGCTGTCCTCGGCTATCCACGCCCGCACCATCTCCTGCGTCGCCGTGATGGAGGCCCATCTCGACCAGATCGAGCGCTTCAACCCGGTCGTCAACGCCATCGTCTCGATGCGCCCGCGCGAGGTGCTCCTTGCGGAAGCCGCCGCCTGCGATGCCGAACTCGACGCCGGGCGCTCGCGCGGCTGGATGCACGGCTTCCCGCAGGCGATCAAGGATCTGGCCGATTGCGCCGGCTTCGCCACGACCAAGGGTTCGCCGGTCTTCGCGGACATCGTCGCCCCTGCCGACGCGATCTTCGTCGCGCGGATGCGGGCGGCGGGCGCGATCTTCGTCGGCAAGACCAACACGCCGGAGTTCGGGCTCGGCTCGCACACCTTCAACCCGGTCTTCGGCCCGACCCGCAACCCCTACGACCAGTCGCGGACGGCCGGCGGCTCCAGCGGCGGGGCCGCGACCGCGCTCGCCATGCGCATGCTGCCGGTCGCCGACGGCTCCGACCATGGCGGCTCGCTGCGCAACCCGGCCGCCTTCAACAACGTGCTCGGCCTGCGCCCGGCCCATGGCCGCGTGCCGGCGGCGGTCGACGAGGTCTTCCTGCCGGGCATGAGCGTCGCCGGGCCGATGGCGCGCAAGACGAGGGATCTCGCGGCGCTGCTCGCGGTGCAGGCCGGCCATGACCCGCGCGCGCCGATGTCGATCCGGCAGGACCCGGCCGGCTTCCTCGGTCCGCTCGATCGCGACGTGAAGGGCCTGAGGATCGGCTGGCTCGGCGATCTCGACGGGCATCTGGCGATGGAGGAAGGCGTCGCCGCGCTCTGCCGCGAGGCGCTCAAGGCCTTCGAGGGGCTCGGCGCGACCGTCGAGGACGCGAGCCTCGGCTTCGATCCCGAGGCGATCTGGCAGGCGTGGCGCAGCCTGCGCTCCTGGCAGATCGGCCATGCCCTGCTGCCGATCCACGCCGACCCGGCGCGGCGCGGCCTGCTCAAGCCGGAAGCGGCATGGGAGATCGAGCAGGGGCTGGCGATGTCGGGCGGCGACGTGCTCAAGGCGTCCGCTTTGCGCTCGGCCTGGTATCAGCAGGTCGTCAGGCTGTTCCAGCGCTACGACGTCCTGGCGCTGCCGAGCGCGCAGGTCTTTCCCTTCGCGATCGAGACCCATTGGCCGCGCGAGATCGCCGGCCGGGCGATGGATTCCTATCACCGCTGGATGGAGGTCGTCGTGGCGGTGACCATGTCCGGCTGCCCGGCGATCAGCGTTCCGGCCGGCTTCAACGCGGCGGGCCTGCCGATGGGCATGCAGCTTTGGGGGCCGAACCAGTCCGAGCGCTTCCTGCTCGAACTCTCGCAGGCCTATGAGGATGCGACCGGCTGGGTCGAGGCGCGCAAGCCCGACCTGCTTGCCGGCTGAGCCGACGCCCCGGGCCCGCCCCGCCACCGCATTCCCGTCCGCCATGGAGACTTTGTCGATGAGCACCAATCTGCGGATCGACGGCGACAGGCTGGTCTCGCGACTGGCGGCGCTGTCGCGGATCGGCGCGACGCCCGAGGGCGGCTGCCGGCGGCTCGCCTTGTCCGACGAGGACAGGCAGGGCCGCGACTGGCTGGTCGGCGAACTGAAGGCGCTCGGCCTCGATGTCCGCGTCGATGCGATCGGCAACATCGTCGGCATCCTGAAAGGGCAGCAGGAGGGGCCGGCCGTCATCCTCGGCTCGCATATCGACACGGTCGGCACCGGAGGGCGCTTCGACGGGGCGCTCGGCGTCGTCGCCGGCGTCGAGGTGCTGGCGGCGCTGAAGGATGCCGGCCTGATGCCGAAGCGCGACATGGCGGTGATCGCCTTCACCAACGAGGAGGGCGCGCGCTTCCATCCCGACATGCTCGGCTCCCATGTCTGGGCCGGCGGCATGAGCGTGGCCGACGCCCATGCCGAGCAGGATTCCGACGGCGCCGTGCTCGGCGAGGAGTTGCGCCGCATCGGCTACGAGGGAACCGAGCCGCCGGGCTTCCTCGAGGCGCATGCCTATCTCGAGCTTCATATCGAGCAGGGGCCGGTGCTGGAGAGCGAGGGCGGCGGGCTCGGCGCGGTCACCGGCGTCCAGGCGATCTGCTGGCTCGAACTCACGCTCAAGGGCAAGCCCAGCCATGCCGGCACCACGCCGATGGCCTATCGCAAGGATCCGGGACTGGCGGCGGCGCGCATCAACCTCTTCGCCAACGATCTGACGAAGCGCATCCCCGGCCAGCTCGCCAATTCCGGCGTCATCCGCGTCCGGCCCGGCAACGTCAACGTCGTGCCTGAGACCGTCGTGATGACGCTCGACCTGCGCAATCCGCTCGACGCGCCGCTGGCGGAGGCGGAAGCGGCGCTGCGCCGGTTCTGCGCCGAACTCTCGGCCGCGGACGACATCGCGATCTCCTTCCGCGATCTCGCCCGCTTTCCGGCGACGGCCTTCGCGGAGGAGCTGATCGCCGATGTGGAGCGCGGCGCCGCGGAGCTCGGACTGCCGATCCGCCGGATGATCTCGGGGGCGGGCCACGACGCGCAGATGATGGCGCGGCTCTGCCCGACGGCGATGGTCTTCATCCCCTCGATCGGCGGCCTCTCGCACAACCCGGCCGAGTTCTCGACCGACGAGGACATGGTCAAGGGCGCGAACGTGCTGCTGAGCGCGGCGTGGCGCGTCGCGAATGCGTGACGTTGTCAAGCGAGACCTGATTCCCCTCCCCACAAGAGGGAGGGGAGGAGCTACGCTTGTCTCCGTCACTGCTTTCGAGAGACCTTTATCATGACCGCGATCGCTGCCCTTTCCGCCGCCGAACTCGGCCCGCTTTTCGCCTCCCGCACGCTCTCGCCTGTCGAGGTCGCGAAGGACGCGCTCGACCGGATCGAGCGCTTCGAGCCCGAGATCAACGCCTTCGTCGTTCGCGACGCCGAGGTCACGCTGGCGATGGCCGAGGCGGCCGAGACGCGCCATCTCAAGGGGCAGGCGCTAGGCCCGCTCGACGGCGTGCCGGTGACGATCAAGGACAATATCGGCATCGCCGGTTGGCCGATGCGGCGGGGTTCGGCGGTCGGCGGCGATGCGCCCTTCGCCCATGACGCGCCGGCGGCCGCGCGGCTGCGCGAGGCCGGCTGCGTCTTTCTCGGCAAGACGACGATGCCGGAATATGGCTGGAAGGGGGTCGGCGATTCCCCCCTGTCGGGAATCACCCGCAACCCCTGGAATACCGATACGGGGCCGGGCGGCTCCTCGGCTGGCGCGGCCTCCTGCGCGGCGCTCAATCTCGGCTGCATCCATCTCGGCACGGACGGGGCGGGCTCGGTGCGGATTCCCGCCGCCTTTACCGGCGTGGTCGGCCTGAAGCCGACCTATGGTCGCGTGCCGGCATGGCCGATCTCGACCATGGGCTTCCTCGCCCATCTCGGCCCGCTGACCCGCACGGTCACTGATGTCGCGCTGGCGATGAACGCGATCGGCCGGCCCGACAACCGTGACATGACGGCGACGATCGACGAACCGCCCGACTATGTCGCCGCGCTGAAGGGCGGCGTGAAAGGCCTGCGGCTCGCCTGGTCGCCGAGCCTCGGCGGCGACGTTCCGATCGATCCCGAGATCGCGGCGCTGACGCGAGAGGCGGCGTTCGCCTTCAGTGGTCTCGGCGCGAGCGTCGAGGAGGTCGATCCCGGCTTCGCCGACCCGATCGAGACCCTGATGACGATCTGGTCGGCGGGCGCGGCGCTCGCCTTGCGCGGCATTGGCAAGGCCGAGCGCGCGCGGATGGACCCCGGTCTCGTCGCGGTCGCGCAAGCCGGCGAACGCGTGCCGGGCGCGGGCTATGTCGATGCGCTGCTGAACCAGCGCAACGCGCTTGCGCATCGCATGGCGCAATTTCATGCACGCTTCGATCTGCTGCTGACGCCGACGCTGCCTCTGCCGGCTTTCGCCGTCGGCGCCAACACGCCTCCCCATGGCGGCTATGGCGACGACTGGACCCGCTGGACGCCCTTCACCTACCCCTTCAACATCACCCAGGCGCCGGCGATCTCGCTCCCCTGCGGACTGACCAAGACCGGTCTGCCGGCCGGCCTGCAGCTCGTGGCTGCATTCGGCCGCGATGCGCTTGTGCTGCGTGCGGCCGCCGCATTCGAGACGGCGCGGCCGTTCGCGCGGGTCAATGCGCCGATCAAATCGATTTAAGGCCATTATTCGCAATTTTGTACGGCGAGCGCAGCAAATCCGGCAGGGATTGCCAATTTTGCTTACGGTCGGCCGATCGGTTCCGTATGGCACGATGCGTGCAAGCGAACTCGGCGCTTAGGCCGTCCGTTTCGCGTGTTGTCAGGGCCGAATTTTCTGCCCAAACTCGCGCCAAGGTCGCCCGCACAGAGGTCGCCGCGTTCAGGGGAGAGCAAGTGATGGATCGCAGAACATTTCTGAAGACCGCGACGGGCGCCGGCGCGTTCGCCGCCGCCGGCGGGCTCGCCATGCCGGCGCTGTCGCAGGGCGCCGCCGCCAGGACCCTGCGCTTCGTGCCGCAGGCCAACCTCGCCAATTTCGACCCGATCTGGGGCACGCAATATGTCGTGCGCAACGCCGGCCTGCTGGTCTGGGACACGCTCTACGGCATCGACGACAAGTTCCAGCCCAAGCGCCAGATGGCAGCCGGCGAGGAGGTCTCCGCCGACGGCCTGACCTGGACCTTCAAGCTGCGGCCCGGCCTCAAATTCCACGACGGTTCGCCTGTCCTCGCCAAGGACGCCGTCGCCAGCCTGATCCGCTGGTCGGCCCGCGACCCGATGGGCCTGATGATCCGTGCGATCCAGAACGAGATCACAGCCGTCGACGACACGACCTTCAAATGGTCGCTGAAGCAGCCCTATCCAAAGATGCTGTTCGCGCTCGGCAAGAACAACTCGCCCTGCTCCTTCATCATGCCGGAGCGCATCGCCAAGACCGATCCGTTCACGCAGATCACCGAATATATCGGCTCGGGGCCGATGAAATTCGCCCGCGGCGAATGGGTGCCCGGCGCCAAGGCGGTGTTCGAGAAGTTCGCCGACTACGTGCCGCGGGACGAGCCGGCCTCCTGGCTCTCCGGCGGCAAGAAGATGCTCCTCGACCGGGTCGAATGGGTCATCATGCCCGACGCGGCCACGGCCGCCGCGGCGCTCCAGAGCGGCGAGATCGACTGGTGGGAGACCGCGCTGTCGGACCTCGTGCCCGTGCTCAGGAAGAACGCCAACATCAACGTCGATATCGGCGATCCGCTCGGCAATATCGGCGCCTTCCGGATGAACCACCTGCATCCGCCCTTCAACAATCTCAAGGTTCGCCAGGCGGTGATGACGGCGCTGAACCAGGAAGACTACATGCGCTCGATCGTCGGCGACGACGACAAGCTCTGGAAGCCGATGGCGGGCTTCTTCACGCCCGGCACGCCGCTCTACACCGAGGAGGGCGGCGAGATGATGAAGGCGAAGAACGTCGCCGCCGCCAAGAAGCTGCTGGCGGAATCCGGCTACAAGGACGAGCCGGTGGTCTGCGTCGTCGCGCAGGACATGGCCGCGGTGAAGTCGATGGGCGACGTCACGGCCGAACTGCTCAAGAGCATCGGCATGAAGGTCGAGTTCGTCGCCACCGACTGGGGCACCGTCGGCGCGCGCCGCGCCCAGAAGACGCCGCCGAGCCAGGGCGGCTGGAGCATGTTCCACACCTGGCATGCCGGCGCCGACTGCGTGAACCCGGCCTCCTACACCGCCATACGCGCTAATGGCGACAAGGCCTGGTTCGGCTGGCCGGACGTGCCTGCGGTCGAGACCGAAGTCACCAACTGGTTCGACGCCAAGGACGCGGCCGAGGAGAAGGCGGCGATGGGCCGGCTCAACAAGGCCGCCGTCGAGAACGTGGTCTATGCGCCGACCGGCTTCTTCCTCGGCTACCAGGCCTGGCGCAAGAACGTCACCGGCGTGACCAGCGGACCGTTCCCGGTGTTCTGGGGCGTCACGAAGGCGTGATCGTCACAGGAGAGGGCGGTTCGCTCGGCCCTCTCCGCCGTCATCCCGGACAAGCCGCGCCGATCCGGGATCCATCATGGAACACCGACCGACCCCTATGGTGGATCCCGGGTCCGCGCTTCGCTTGTCCGGGATGACGTCGGCTTTTGACGAGAGCCGTATCCGCTCGAAACAGGTTTGCCCGCCCCGATGTTCGCATTCATCGTCAGACGCGTCATCACGACGATCCCCGTCATGGGGTTCGTCGCGCTGTTCGTCTTCTCGCTGCTCTACATCGCTCCTGGCGACCCGGCCGCCGTCATCGCCGGCGACCAGGCCTCGCCGGCCGATGTCGAGCGCATCCGCCAGTCGCTCGGGCTCGACCGGCCCTATCTCGTGCGCTTCGGCGAATGGTTCTTCCGCGTGCTGCAGGGCGATCTCGGCACTTCGATCTTCACATCGCTGCCGGTGACGCAGCTCATCGCCCAGCGCATCGAGCCGACCCTCTCGCTGATGGTGCTGACGCTGATCCTGGCGGTCTCGATCGCGGTTCCGCTCGGCGTGCTCGCCGCCTGGAAGGCCGGCACCTGGATCGACCGGGCCGTCGTCACCTTCGCCGTGTTCGGCTTCTCGGTGCCGGTCTTCGTCGTCGGCTACCTGCTCGCCTACACCTTCGCGCTCCAGCTCGACTGGGTTCCGGTGCAGGGCTACACGCCGCTTTCGCAAGGGCTCTGGCCCTGGTTCAGGAATTTGATCCTGCCCGCGATCACGCTCGGCTTCGTCTATATCGCGCTGATCGCCCGCATCACCCGCGCCTCGATGCTCGACGTGCTGCAGCAGGACTACATCCGCACCGCCCGCTCCAAGGGCGTCGCCCAGAACGCGATCCTGTTCGTGCACGCGCTCAAGAACGCCGCCGTGCCGATCATCACCATCATCGGCATCGGCGTCGCGCTCCTGATCGGCGGCGCGGTCGTCACCGAAAGCGTCTTCGCCATTCCCGGCCTCGGCCGGCTGACGCTGGATGCGATCCTGCGGCGCGACTATCCCGTCATCCAGGGCGTCGTGCTGATCTTCTCCTTCGTCTACGTGCTGGTGAACCTGATCATCGACCTGATCTACACCCTCGTCGATCCGAGGATACGCTATTGAACGCGCACCCCCCCGCTCCCGCGCCGGCCGATCTCGCGGTCGCGCCCGAGCTTCCCGACGTGCTGAAACCGCGCAAGCCGCTCAAGGGCTTCACCGGCTTCCTGCGCAAGAACCCCTCCATCGCGATCGGCGGCGCGCTGCTCGGCGTGATGTTCTTCATCGCCATCGTCGCGCCGCTGCTCTGGACGATGGATCCGACCGCGATCTCGCCGGCGCGGCGCACCCGGATGCCCTCCGAACTGTACTGGTTCGGCACCGACATGCTCGGGCGCGACATCTATTCCCGCGTCATCTACGGTGCGCGCATCTCGCTGCTGGTCGGCTTCAGCGTCGCGACGCTGGCCTCGATCGCGGGGCTGGCCATCGGCCTGTTCTCCGGTTTCGTGCGCGTCGCCGACGGCATCGTCATGCGCGTCATCGACGGCATGATGTCGATCCCGCCGATCCTGCTCGCCATCGCCCTGATGGCGCTGACCCGCGGCTCGGTGCAGAACGTCATCATCGCCATCACCATCGCCGAGATCCCGCGCGTCGCGCGCCTCGTGCGCGGCGTCGTGCTCTCGCTGCGCGAACAGCCCTATGTCGACGCGGCGATCGCGGCGGGCACCCGCACGCCGATGATCATCTTCCGCCACATCCTGCCCAACACCATGGCGCCGATGAGCGTGCAGGCGACCTATATCTGCGCCAGCGCCATGATCGTCGAGGCGATCCTGTCCTTCATCGGCGCCGGCGTGCCGCCGGCGACGCCGTCCTGGGGCAACATCATGGCCGAGGGGCGCGCGCTCTGGCAGGTGCGTCCGCACATCATCCTGTTTCCGGCGATCTTCCTCTCGCTGACCGTGCTGGCGGTGAACCTGCTCGGCGACGGCCTGCGCGACGCGCTGGACCCCCGCATGGCCAAGAACATCTAGATGAAGAACCCCTGACATGGCCCTGCTCGAGATCGACCAGCTCCAGACCCATTTCCGGACGCCCGACGGCATCAACCGTGCGGTCGACGGCGTATCGTTCAAGATCGAGGCCGGGCAGACGCTCGCCGTCGTCGGCGAGTCCGGCTGCGGCAAGTCCGTCACCGCCATGTCGATCCTGCGGCTGATCCCGGAGCCGCCGGGCAGGATGGCCGGCCAGATCCGGTTCCAGGGCAGAAACCTGCTCGACTGCAGCGACGCCGAGATGCGCCAGATCCGCGGCAACGAGATCTCGATGATCTTCCAGGAGCCGATGACGAGCCTCAACCCGGTGCTCACCGTCGGCCGCCAGATCGGCGAGACCCTGCGCCTGCACCAGAAGCTCTCGGCCAACGAGGCGACAGAGCGCGCCGTCGAGATGCTGACGCTGGTCGGCATTCCGGAACCCCGCCGCCGCGTCGCCGAGTATCCGCACCAGCTCTCGGGCGGCATGCGCCAGCGCGTGATGATCGCGATCGCGCTCGCCTGCTCGCCGAAGCTGCTGATCGCCGACGAGCCGACGACGGCGCTCGACGTGACGATCCAGGCTCAGATCCTCGACCTTATGCGCGACCTGAAAGCCCGCGTCGGCGCGGCGATCATGCTGATCACCCATGATCTCGGCGTGGTGGCCGAGGTCGCCGACCAGGTCGTCGTGATGTATGCCGGCCGCAAGGTCGAGGAGGCCCCGGTCGGCGATCTCTTCGCCTCGCCGCGCCATCCCTATACGCAGGGATTGCTCGGCGCGGTGCCAAAACTCGGCTCCTCGCTGACGGGGGCGACCGAGCGTCTCGCCGAGATCCCCGGCCTCGTGCCGAGTCTGAAGAAGAAGATCGACGGCTGCGTCTTCGCCGGCCGCTGCCCGAAGGTGCGGGACGTCTGTCGCCAGCTTGCGCCGGGGCTGGAGCAGAAGGCACCGGGTCACATCGCCGCCTGCCATTTCGCGCCGAAGGAGGCCGTCGCGGCATGACGGGCGAACCGATCCTCCAGGTCAACGACCTCAAGAAACACTACCCGATCCGCGGCGGCTTCTTTTCCGGCGTCACCGCCAACGTCTACGCCGTCGACGGCATCTCCTTTCATATCGACAAGGGCGAGACGCTCTCGCTCGTCGGCGAATCCGGCTGCGGCAAGTCGACCGTCGGCAAGGCGATCCTGCGGCTGTTCCCGATCACGGCCGGCCAGGTCGTGCTCGCCGGCCAGCGCATCGACCAGCTCTCCGCCGGCAAGCTCCGGCCGCTGCGCCAGCGCGTGCAGGTGGTGTTCCAGGACCCGTATTCGAGTTTGAATCCGCGCATGCGGGTGCGCGACATCCTGGCCGAGCCGATGACCAATTTCGGCCTCGCGACCGGCAAGGATGCGATCACCGAGCGCGCCATGAAGCTGATGGACAAGGTCGGCCTGCCGCGCGACGCCGTGCATCGCTGGCCGCACGAGTTCTCCGGCGGCCAGCGCCAGCGTATCGGCATCGCTCGCGCGCTCGCGGCCGAGCCCGAGATCATCATCTGCGACGAGGCGGTTTCCGCGCTCGACGTCTCGGTCAAGGCGCAGATCGTCAACCTGCTCTGCGACCTGCAGAACGAGCTCGGTCTGGCGCTGCTCTTCATCAGCCATGATCTGGCCATCGTCGAGCACATGACCCATCGCGTCGCGGTGATGTATCTCGGCAAGATCGTCGAGATGGGGACCAAGCGGCAGATTTTCGCCGCCCCGCGCCACCCCTACACCAGGGCGCTGCTCTCGGCCGTGCCGGTGCCCGACCCGAAGATCAGGCGCGAGCGCATCCTGCTCAAGGGCGACGTGCCGAGCCCGATCAATCCGCCCAAGGGCTGCCGCTTCAACACGCGCTGCCCCTATGTCTTCGACCGCTGCCGCTCGGAGGAGCCGCCTTTGCGCGCCATGGCGGCGGACCTGAACGACGCGGCTCATGTCGCGGCCTGCCATCTCCACGACCTGCCGCCGACGCAGAACCCGCTCCTGACGCAAGGCGAGCCTGCGCCCGCCGACGCTTGACCGGGCCAAGGCTCGAAGCCGACGATCCGCCATGACCGATTTCGTGCTCAACCCGCATCTCGATCGCTCGGCCGCCTATGGCGACGCGCGCCGCGCCATCCTGTCGCTGGACGCCGCCCGCACGGCCCATGCCGCGATCGCCGGCTGGAGCGGCTATGCGCCGACGCCGCTGCGCGACTTGCCCGCCATCGCCGATCGGCTCGACCTGGCGCAGGTGCTCTACAAGGACGAAAGCGAGCGCTTCGGGCTGAAGAGCTTCAAGGCGCTCGGCGGGGCCTATGCGGTCGACCGGCTGGTCGCGGCCAGGGGCGCGGCGAAAGGCAGCGTCAATCTGACCGTGGCCTGCGCCACCGACGGCAACCATGGCCGCTCGGTCGCCTGGGGCGCGCGCCGGGCTGGCGTCAGGGCGGTGATATACGTCCACGAGACCGTCAGCGAGGGCAGGGCGGAAGCCATCCGCGGCTTCGGCGCGACGGTTGTGCGCGAGGGCCGCACCTATGACGACAGCGTGCGCGCCTGCGCGGAGGCCGCCGCTCGCAATGGCTGGGAGATCGTCTCCGATACTTCATGGCCGGGCTATGAGGATGTGCCCAAGGACGTGATGCAGGGTTATGCCGTGCTGGCCATGGAAGCGGAGGCGCAAGGCGCAAGGCCGACGCATGTCTTCGTGCAGGGCGGCGTCGGCGGGCTGGCGGCCGGCGTGCTGTCGCATCGCTGGGAGAAGCTGGGAGCTGAGCGGCCGGTCCTCGTCGTGGTCGAGCCGGAAAAGGCCGCCTGCCTGTTCGAATCCGCGAAAACCGGCGACGTCACCTCGGTCGGCGGCGATCTCGACACCATCATGGCGGGACTCGCCTGCGGCGAGCCCTCGATCCTGGCCTGGCGCATCCTCAAGCCCGGCGCGGACGCCTTCATGACGATCCCGGATACCGAGGCTGCCGACGCGATGAAGCTGCTGGCGAGCCTCGGCGTGGTCGGCGGCGAATCCGGCGTCGCGGGACTGGCGGGCCTGATCAAGGCTGCCGGCGATCCGCATCCGCGCGCGCAGCTCAAGCTCGACGGAAACTCCCGCGTGCTCTGCTACGGCACCGAGGGCGCGACCGATGCCGAGGTCTACCGCGCCATCGTCGGGCGCGGCGCGGAGGAGGTGGCGAGATGAGCCGCATCCTGACCATCGCCGCCGCCCAGATGGGCCCGATCCAGCGCGAAGAGCCGCGCTCCTCGGCGGTCGCGCGCATGATCGCGCTGATGCGGCAAGCCAAGGCGAATGGCTGTGATCTCGTCGTCTACCCGGAAGCGGCGCTGACCGCCTTCTTCCCGCATTGGTGGATGGAGGACGAGGCCGAGATCGACGGATATTTCGAGGGCGCGATGCCGGGGAACGAGACCGCGCCGCTGTTCGAGGAGGCCCGGCGGCTCGGCGTCGGCTTCCATCTCGGCTATTGCGAACTGGCGCGGGAGGAAGGCCGCAAGCGCCGCTTCAACAGCGCGATCCTGGTCGACAAGGCGGGCGCGATCGTCGGGAAATACCGAAAGATCCATCTGCCGGGCCATCCCGAGCACAGGCCCGATGCCCCGTTCCAGAACCTCGAGAAGCGCTACTTCGAGACCGGAAACCTCGGCTGGCCGGTCTGGCGCACGATGGACGTCAATATCGGCATGATGATCTGCAACGACCGGCGCTGGCCGGAAAGCTATCGCAGCATGGGCCTGCGGGACGTCGAGCTGATCGTGCTCGGCTACAACACGCCCAAGCACAACCCGCCCGCCCCCGACCATGACCGGCTCGGCAACTTCCACAACCAGCTCGTGATGCAGGCGGGCGCCTACCAGAACGCCTGCTGGGTCGTCGGCGTCGCCAAGGCGGGGCTGGAGGCGGGCGTCGACCAGATCGGCGGCTCCTGCATCATCGCGCCGACCGGCGAAGTCGTGGCGCAGGCGGTGACGGAGGGCGACGAACTGGTGATCGCGCGCTGCGACATGGATCTGGGCAAGAGCTACAAGGCCTCGACCTTCAACTTCGCCAGGCACCGCGAGCCGCAGCATTATGGGCTGATCGTCGAGCGCAAAGGTGCGGTGGGGCCGGAATGAGTAAGTCGCGCTTGTCGGCGCAGCGTCTCAGGCATAGTATATCCGTCTTGGATATACGGAGGTGACGATGCTTGCGAGAACCCGGGCGACGACCAAGCTGTTCGTGACCAACAGGACGCAGGCTGTGCGCCTGCCAAAGGAATTCGCCTTTCCTGAAGGCGTCACCGAGGTCGAGATTATCAAGCAGGGCGAAGGGCGGCTCGTGGTCCCGAAGGGCAAGAGCTGGGACGATTTTTTTCAGAACGGTCCGTTCATGGATGAAGATTTCATGAGCGAACGCGTTCAGCCTCAAGATGAGGAACGCAAAGAATTCTGATGCTGGAGTACATGCTCGACACGAATATCTGTATATATGTCATCAAGGGCGACCTGATCCAGCTTAACGATCGGTTCAACGCTGAATCGGCACGCATTTGCATTTCGAGTATCACGCTCGGCGAATTGCAATATGGTGCCGAGAAATCGCAGAACCGCGCAAAGAGCCTACAAACGCTTGAGCGTTTCGCGGAACGCATGCCGATTTTGCCCTTTGACGCTGATGCCGCCTTACATTTTGGAACGCTCCGGGCCGAATTGGAACTTGCCGGAACGCCTTGCGGCCTGTTGGACGTTGAAATCGGCGCCCATGCCCGCAGCCGAGGCCTGATCGTCGTCACCAGCGACCGCCGCGAGTTCGACCGCATGCCAGGCCTGCGCGTCGAGAATTGGGTCTGACGGGCCCGCCCGATATGCTTCCTTCCATCCGATCCTCAGCCGCCCCTCAGGACACGCCATGACCCACGATCTCATTCTCAAGGGCGGCCGGGTTATCGACCCGTCGCAGAAGCATGACGGCGTGCTCGACGTCGCCTTCACCGCCGGCAAGGTTTCCGGCTTCGGCAAGGACCTGAAGGGGGCGAAGGAAACGCGCGACGTCTCCGGCTACATCGTGACGCCAGGCCTGATCGACCTGCACACCCATGTCTACTGGGGCGGCACCTCGCTCGGCATCGACGCCGACGATTTCTGCCGCGCGTCCGGCGTCACCACCTCGGTCGACACCGGCTCGGCCGGCCCCGGCAACTGGCCGGGTTTCCGCAAGCATGTGATCGAGCGCTCGCAGGCGCGCATCCTCGCCTATCTCCACGTCTCCCATGCCGGCATCTACGGCTTCGACCACCGCGTCATGGTCGGCGAGAGCCGCGACATGGCGATGATGAACCCGATCGACTGCGCCGAGGTGGCCGACAGGAACCGCGACCTGATCGTCGGCATCAAGGTCCGCGTCGGCCTTCACGCCTCGGGCGACCAGGGCACGGCGCCGCTCAACATCGCCTTGCAGGTCGCCAACGAGGTCGGCATGCCGCTGATGTGCCATATCGACCATCCGCCGCCTTCTTACGAGGAGGTGGTCGACATGCTGCGTCCCGGCGACGTGCTGACCCACGCCTTCCGCCCCTTTCCGAACGCGCCCGCGACCGCGCAGGGCACGGTGAAGCCCGAGGTGCTCGCCGCCCGCAAGCGCGGCGTCATCTTCGACATCGGCCACGGCAAGGGCTCGTTCTCGTTCAAGACGACGCGAGTCATGCTCGCCAACGGCTTCGAGCCGGACGTGATCTCGTCCGACGTCCACAAGCTCTGCATCGACGGGCCGGCCTACGATCAGGTCACGACCATGTCGAAGTTCCTGGTGATGGGCATGAACCTGGAGAACGTGATCGCGGCCTCGACGGTGAACGCCGCGATGGCGCTGAAGCGGCCGGAATACGGCTCGCTCAAGGTCGGCTCGCTCGGCGACGCGACGATCCTGACGATCAAGGAAGGCAAGTTCGACTATGCCGACGTCACCGGCGAGCACATGACCGGCGACCGCAAGATCGTCTCCGAGGGCGTCGTGCTGAAAGGCGCCTGGTGGCATCCGAAGCGAAGCAACAAGTTCAGGAAGGTGGCCTGAGACTTCGCTCTTGAAATATCGCCGTCATGCTAGGGCTTGTCCCGGGCACCCACGTCTTTTGACCCTCGGCGGCAAAGACGTGGATGGTCGGGACAAGCCCGACCATGACGGGAAAGGCCGTTGCATTCATTCGTCCAAGAGGAACTCCCATGTCCGCCGAACAGAAACTTGCCGAGCTCGGTCTGACCCTTCCCGCCGTCGCGCCGCCGATGGCCAATTACGTCCGCTTCAAGAGAGTCGGCGATCTCGTCTTCCTGTCGGGGCAGGGGCCGCGCAATCCCGACGGCTCGATCCCCAACGGCAAGGTCGGCAAGGAATTCACCACCGGGCAGGCCTACGAGTTCGCGAAGAGCACGGGCCTCGGCCTGCTCGCCGCGATGAAGGAGGCGGCCGGTTCGCTCGACAAGGTCGAGGTGATCAAGCTGCTCGGCATGGTCAACGGCGTGCCGGAATTTGGCGACCAACCCAAGGTGATCAACGGCTGCTCGGACCTGTTCGTGGCGGTGCTCGGCGAGAACGGCCGTCATGCCCGCTCGGCGGTCGGCATGGGCTCGCTGCCCGGCAACATGCCCGTCGAGATCGAGGTGATCGTGCGGGTGCTGCCGTGAGCGCGCTCCGGCATTCAAGCCTGAAGGCCGAGATCGCGCGGGTCCACGGCACGCCTGCCGTCGTGATCGACCTCGACGTGGTCGAGGCCAACATCGCGCGGCTTCAGGCGGTCTGCGACGCCAGGGGCGTCGCCAACCGCCCGCACATCAAGACGCACAAATCGCCGGAGCTGGCCCGCTTGCAGATCGAGGCCGGCGCGCGCGGCATCACCTGCCAGAAGCTCGGCGAGGCCGAGATCATGGCCGATGGCGGCATCGACGACATCATGATCAGCTACAACATCCTGGGCGAGCAGAAGCTCGGCCGGCTCGGCGCCTTGCAGCGGCGCGTCCGCATGATCGTCGCCGCCGACAACCCGGTGACGATCGCGGGCCTGCCGCAGGCGGCGGAGATCGCCGGGCGCGATCTCGAGGTCGTGGTCGAATGCGACACCGGCCGCAAGCGCGCCGGCGTCGAGACGCCGGGCGAGGCGGTCGAACTGGCCAGGCTCATCGCGGCATCGCCCGGCCTGACCTTCGCCGGCTTCCTGATGTATCCGCTCGAGGATGGCTGGGAGCGGACGCAGATCTTCCTCGACACCGCCAATTCCGGCCTGCGCGATGCCGGGCTGGAAGCGGGCATCGTCTCGACCGGCGGCTCGCCCAACATCCCCAATATCGGCAGGCTGAAGGGGGCGACCGAACATCGTGCCGGCACCTCGATCTTCAACGACCGCATGCAGGTCGCCGCGGGGGTCGCCTCGCTCGAAGATTGCGCGCTGACGGTCTACGCCACCGTGGTCAGCCGGGCCGGACCCGAGCGCGGCATCCTCGATTCAGGCTCCAAGACCCTGACCAGCGACACCGGCGGCCTCGACGGCCATGGGCTGATCCTCGAATATCCGGCCGCGCGCATCGCCAAATTCGCCGAGGAGCACGGCTTTCTCGATCTCGCGGCGAGCAACGAGCGGCCCCATGTCGGCGATGTCGTGCGCGTGGTGCCGAACCATGTCTGCGTCGTGGTCAACATGGTCGACCGGCTGGTGACGGTGCGCGGCGACAGGCTGGTGGGCGAGCTGCCGGTGGCGGCGAGAGGCAGGCTGAGCTGACCGTCCCACTCAGCCTTCGGGATGGCGCGCGTTCCACGCCGCCGCATACTCCGCGCATAATCGGTCCAGTTCCGCCCGGTCCGTGACGCCCGCCGGACGGGCGCGCGAGGGCAGGGCCCTGTCGAACGGCACCGCGCGCTGATGCGCGACGCGCCAGAGCCGGCGCAGTTCAGCCAGCGGGTCGGCGTGATCGTCGATGCGGATGTCGAGGTTCGGCGTCGGGTCGCCGTTCCAGATCCTGATGGCGCAGGACTGTTTGCCGCGCTTGTCGCCGCCGGCCTTCTCGCCGGCTTCGAGCGCGACCAGCAGCCGCTCGTCGAAATCGAGGCCTGAACCCGAGACATAGGCCTTCAGCGTCTGCTCGATGACCTCCGGTCCGGCCAGCATGTTGCCGGCGACCGAGACCTGCGGACCGTCGACCGCCCCGCACCAGTCGATGCAGGCCGCGCCCGTATGGGAGGCGGTCTTGCCGTCGCGGTCGATCAGGTGAAGCTGGCGATGGGCCCGGCCCTCGTCGGCCGCCGTCAGCGTGGCGACGATCTCGACGGCGGAGCGGCCTTCCTGAAGCAGGCGCAGACCGTCGACGCCGTAAAGCGGATTGACGAAAGCCTGGGTCGCGAGCGCGCCGATGCGGCCGCCGCCATAGGGCACGCGCCAGCCGACCGCGAAGGCGCAGGTCGAGACCGCGACGCCATAGGCGCCGGTGGCGGCGTCGCGAGCGACGATTGACCATGTCATGACTGCAAGGCTCCTAGCGGCCGATGGCGTAGGCCTGCATCAGACGCGGGGTCGCGGCCGCGCGCAAGAGCCCGCTGCGGCTTGTCTCGGCAGCGGTCAGCCGGCCGATCGTCCATTCGGGTGCGATCTCGAGTGCGTGCCCGCGCTCCCTCAGATCGGCGATGGCGGCCGCGCCGAGGCTTTCCTCGACGGCGAGATGGCCGGGCCTGGCCTCGCGCGGATAGAAGGAGAGCGGAAAATGCTGCGTGTGGAACAGCGGCATGTCGATCGCCTCCTGCAGGTTGAGGCCGTGATGCACGCGGCGCAGGAACAGCCCCATCTGCCACTGCTCCTGCTGGTCGCCGCCCGGCGTGCCGAAGGCGAGCCGCGGCTCGCCGTTCTCGAAGGCGAGCGTCGGCGACAAGGTGGTGCGCGGCCGTTTCCCCGGCGCGAGCGAGGAGGGCAGGCCGTCTTCCAGCCAGAACATCTGCGCCCGCGAGTTGAGCGGGAAGCCGAGTTCCGGGATCACCGGCGAGGACTGGATCCAGCCGCCCGAGGGGGTCGCCGCGATCATGTTGCCCCATCTGTCGATGACGTCGATATGGACGGTGTCGCCGCGCCGGCCGGCCGCGACCATCGAGGCGATGGTGGGCTCGCCGACGGTCGCTCCGCCGCTTGCCGTTGAGCCGACGATGCGCACGCCCGCGAGCGTGCGCCTGACCTGCTCGTCATGGCCGGCGATCGAGCCGGGGCGCAGTTCGTGCGAGGCCTTTTCGGTGATCAGGTTGCGCCGGCCGCGCGCGTAGTCATCCGAGAGCAGCGTCGCGAAGGGCACCTTCACGAAATCGGGGTCGCCGTAATAGGCCTCGCGGTCGGCGAAGGCGAGTTTGAGCGCCTCCGTGACGGTATGAACGAATTGCGGGCTCGCCGGACCCATCGCGCCGATGTCGATGCCTTCGAGGATCTTCAGCGTCTGCAGGAAGACCGGGCCCTGGCTCCAGGGACCGGCCTTGAAGACCTCCCAGCCGTGATAGCTGACGCTCGCCGGCGTCTCGTAGGTCGGCGTCCAGCGCGCCATGTCGTCGGCGGTCAACAGGCCCTTGTGCCGGCGGCCGGAGGAATCCGTCGCCTCCACGGTGCGGCAGAAGGCGTCCATCGCCTCGGCGACGAAGCCCTTGTACCAGGCGTCGTAGGCGGCCTGGATCTGCGCCTGCCGGTCGGAGCCGGCGGCTTCGGCCTCTCTCAGGACGCGCTTATAGGTCTCGGCGGCGGCGCGGTTGCGGAAGAGCTCGCGGCCTTTCGGCACGTTGCCGCCGGGCAGATACACCGCGCCCGACGTGGTCCACTCGTTGGTGAAGAGGTCGGTCAGGCCGGCGATCGTGTCCGATACGCGCGGCAGCATCGGGTGGCCATTCTCGAAATAGCCGATCGCGGGTTCCAGCACCGCGCGCAGAGGCAGGCGGCCATGGTCGCGCAGCAGCGTCATCCAGCCCCCGAAGGCGCCGGGCACGACGGTGGCGAGCAGGCCCGAGCCCGGCACCATCGCGAGGCCGAGCGCCTTGAAGGCGTCGATGGTGGCGGCCATCGGGGCGGGCCCTTGGCCGCACAGCACTTCGACCTTCTTGGTCTCCGCCGAATAGAACACGGCAGGCATGTCCCCGGCTGGGCCGACGAGATGCGGCTCGACCACCTGCAGCACGAAGGCGGCGGCCGCGCAGGCATCGAAAGCGTTGCCGCCCTTCTCCAGCATCGCCATCCCGGACGCCGAGGCGAGCCAATGCGTCGAGGTGACGACACCGAAGGTGCCGAGGATTTCGGGGCGGGTGGTGAACATCGCGGAAGTCCCTCAAGTCGCGGCAAACGCAAACAAACGTGTTCGTCATCCCGGACAAGCGGCGAAGCCGCGCCGATCCGGAAGCCATTCCAGAACCGCTTCCGGACGGGTTCCGGAACGGGTCCCGGGCCTTCGCCTCGCTAAGCCCGGGATGACGATGGTGGGCAAGAAACGATCAAAAAGGATATCTCAGCCTTCCTTCGGGTCGAGCGCGTCGCGCAAGCCGTCGCCGAGCAGGTTGAAGCCGAGGACCGCCAGAAAGATGGCGACGCCGGGCGCGACCGACATCCACGGCGCCTGGTCCATGAAGTTCTTGGCGACGTTGAGCATCTGGCCCCAGGACGGCGCGGGCGGCTGCTGGCCGAGGCCGAGGAAGGACAGCGACGCCTCCAGGATGATCGCCTGCGCCATGAACAGGGTCGACTGCACCACGATCGGCGACATCGTGTTGGGCAGGACATGGACCAGCATGATGCGCAGGTTGCCGGCCCCGACCGAGCGCGCGCCCTCGACGAAATCCTCGGCCTTGACGCTCATCACCTGCCCGCGCACCAGCCGGATGAAGATCGGCACGGCCGAGAGGCCGATCGCGATCATGGCGTTGGTCAGGGACGGACCGAGGATCGCGGCGAAGGCGATGGCGAGGATCAGGAACGGGCAGGCCAGCATCGCCTCGGTGATGCGCGAGATGACGATGTCGATCCAGCCGCCATACCAGCCGGCGAGCAGGCCGAAGGGGATGCCGATCGCGAGCGCGATCATCACCGAGACGATGCCGGCGAGCAGCGAGGTCTGCGCGCCATGGAACAGCCGCGAGACCTGGTCGCGGCCGAGTTCGTCCGTGCCGAACCAGTAGAGCTCCGAGGGCGGCTTGCGGATGGCGAGGAAGTTCGACTTCAGCGGGTCGGCGAGCGGCAGGAGTGGCGCCAGCACCGCCATCAGCACGAAAAGCAGCACGACCGTGCCGCCGATCAGCGCCGAGCGGTTGCGCAGCAGCTTCGACAGGGTGCTGCGGCGCCGCGCCAGCGGCGTCTCCGTCCGCGCCGCCGCGGTGATGGGTTCGAGGGCGGCGTCGCTCATCAGCCGCTCCTCAGCCGCGGATTGACCAGGACATAGAGGATATCGGCGAGCAGGTTCATCAGGATGAAGCCGATCGCGGTGCAGAGCACGACGCCCTGCACGACGCCGTAGTCGCGGTTGAAGACCGCGTCGACGATCAGCTTGCCGAAGCCCGGAATGGTGAAGACCTGCTCGGTCAGCACCGCGCCGGCGAGCAGTTCGCCGAAGAGCAGCGTCGAGAGCGTGATGATCGGCGCCAGCGCGTTGCGCAGCGCGTGCCGGTTGACGACCGTGTCCTCGTCCAGCCCCTTGGCGCGGGCGGTGCGGACATAATCCGACCGCAGCACCTCCAGCATCGCTGAACGGGTATGGCGCATGATGAAAGCGGCGAGCCCGCCGCCGAGCACGAAGGCCGGCATGATCAGCCGTTCGATCGCGGCCTTCGGATCGACGAAGATCGACTCGTAGCCCGAGGCCGGCAGCCATTGCAGCTCGACCGAGACGACGAGGATCAGCATGATCCCGAGCCAGAAATTCGGGATCGAGAGGCCAGACAGCGCCAGCGCGCTGGCGGAATAGTCGATCGAGGTGCCCTTGTGCCGGGCGGCCAGAATGCCAGCCGGGATGCCGATGCCGATCGCGACGATGATCGAGGCGACGGCAAGCTGGAAGGTCACGGGCAGCTTCTGCGCGATCAGCCCGAGCACGGGCTCGCCGGTGCGCAGCGAGCGGCCGAAATCGCCCTGCGCCACCTGTCCGAGCCAGGCGAAGAACTGGACGAAGATCGGATCGTCCATGCGGTAGATCTCGCGCAGGCGGGCGATCACCTCGGGATCGCGCTCCTCGCCGGCGATGACGAGGAACGGGTCGCCCGGCAGCGCGCGCTGTAGCGCGAACACCATCAGCGACACGAACAACAATGTCGGAATGGAGATCAGGATGCGACGGGTGATGAGGGTCAGCATGCTCTTCTCCCTCCCCCCGCTTGCGGTGGGGAGGGCCGGGGATGGGGGAAGAGTCCAGGCCGTCGCCGCCGGGCTTCGGCGTCGCGCCTTGTTCCGCGCGCCCCCCCATCCCCAGCCCTTCCCCGCCGCGAGCGGGGGGAAGGGGACTGGGCAGCGCTGCATCGCATGCGCGGGACAGGCGCGCCGTTCACTGCCGCTTCAGCCCCGAGAGCCGGATCATGCCGTCGGGATTGATGACGAAACCCTGCATGTTGGAGCGCAGCGCGAAGAACACCGTCTGGTTGTAGAGATAGATGATCGGCAGCTCGTCCTGCAGGTATTTCTGCGCGGCGTCGTAGAGCTTCTTGCGCTCGGCGACGTCGTAGACCGTTCGGGCCTGGTCGAGCAGCCTGTCGACTTCCGCGTTGGCATATTTGCCGTCGTTCTGATTGCCCTTCGAGGTCACGAACTGATGCAGGTTTCCGTCCGGGTCGATCCGGCCGGACCAGCCGATGCGGCTCATCTGGAACTTGCCCTGCTGCTGGTCGCGGAGCTGGCTGGCGAACTCGGTCGACTTGATCTGGACGTCGATGCCGGCCTCCTGCGCCATCGCCTGGATGACCTGCCCGAGCTGGGCGTCGACCGGGTTGTTGGTGACGAAGAGCTCGACCGAGACCTTGGCGGCGCCGGCTTCCTTGAGCAGCGCCTTGGCCTTGTTCACGTCGCGCGCCGGCACCGGGAACTCGGCGCTGACATAGGGGCTGCCCGGATTGAAGGGCTGGATCATCGGCTCGTAGAGCCCCTCGAACACCACCTGGCTCAGCACCTTGCGGTCGATCGAGAGCGAGAGCGCCTGGCGCACCCGCTTGTCCTTGCCCATCGGCTGGTTGGCGGCCTCGCCGTTGGCCGTGTTGATGGTGATGCCCTGATAGCCGATGTTCGCGGTGCTCACGACCTTGAGCGCCCTGTCGCCCTGCGCCGATTTCACGTCGGTCGGGGCGAGACGCTCCAGCATGTCGAGCTCGCCGGAGCGCAGATTGGCGAGCCTGACCGTGGTGTCGGGGATCGAGCGGTAGAGCACCCGGTCGAAATTGTAGTTCTGCGCTTCCCAGTGCTCCTTGAAGCGCTCCAGCACGATGCGGTCGTTCTGCACGCGCTCGACGAACTTGTACGGGCCCGAGCAGACCGGCCTGGCGCCGACATCGGCCGACAGGCTTTTCGGCGAGAGCATCATGCCGGCGCGGTCGGTCAGCTGTGCGAGCAGCGTCGCGTCAGGCCGCTTGAGCTTCAGCGCGATCGTGCTCTTGTCGACCACCTCGATGCTGTCGACCGAGGCGAGCTCCGACTTGCGCAGCGAGTCGGGCAGGGTGCGCGCGCGCTCGAGATTGGCCTTGGCCGCCTCGGCGTCGAAGGGCTCGCCGTCATGGAACTTCGCATCGGTGCGCAGCTTCATCGTCAGCGTCAGCCCATCGGCCGAGAACGACCATTCGGTGGCAAGCCGCGGCGTCAGCTTCAGCTGCGGGTCGATATCGAGCAGCTTGTCGCAAAGCCCCTTGAAGACGATCCTGCCGACGAAGGTGCGCGCCTTGTGCGGGTCGAGCACGTCCGGGTCTTCCTGCAGGCCGATGCGCAGGGTCGAGGGCGTCTGCGCCAAGGCGGGCAGCGCGGCCAGCGTCAGGAAGGTGGCCGAGGCCAGGGCGGTCAAGAGCTTCATCGTGGTCCCCTCTTTGATCTGGGCATGATTCTTGCCGTTTATGGCGAAACCGTCAGGCGATTTCGTTCCAGTCGGCACCAATCTGCAGCAGTTCCGACGCGCCGTCGATGGCGGATGCATCCGGCATGCCGCAGGCGTTTGCGGACGCGCGCCGCAGGCAATCCGGCGGCCATGCCCTGCATCGGCGGAGAGCGTCCTCCACCCTGCCGCACTGTCGCGCATCGTGTCATCTCTGTTATCAGGACGCCGGACACGGCGCCTGGACGCCGCGAGAGCGTGTTTGAAACGGGGCCGATGCCGATGCTGCTGGGTGTGATTGCCGACGACATGACGGGCGCGACCGATGTCGCGCTGATGCTGAACCGGGCCGGTATGCGGACGGTGCAGGTCATCGGAGCGCCCGAGGCAGGGGCCGCGCTGCCGGAGGCCGACGCCGTCGTCGTTGCGCTGAAGTCGCGGACCAACCCCGTTTCCGAGGCGATCGCCGACTCGCTGGCCGCCTGCGAGGCGCTGCTCTCGGCCGGTGCGCGGCAGATCCTGTTCAAATACTGCTCCACCTTCGACTCGACCGCGCAGGGCAATATCGGCCCCGTCGCCGACGCCCTGATGCAGCGGCTCGGCGCGAGAAGCGCGATCATCTGCCCTGCCTTTCCCGCCAATGGCCGCTCGATCTACCAAGGCTATCTCTTCGTCGGTTCCGTGCCGCTTCACGAAAGCTCGATGAAGGACCATCCGCTGACGCCGATGCGCGATGCGAGTCTGGTCAGGCTGATGGCGGCGCAGACGAAAGCCGAGGTCGGGCTCGTCGATTACGCGACGGTTCTCGCCGGGCCGGACGCCGTCAGGGCGCGCATCGCGGCGCTAGCTGCTGAGGGCGTGCGCTACATGGTGACCGACGCCCTGACCAATGCCGACCTGATGGCGCTGGGCGAGGCCGTCGCCGGCGAGACGCTGCTGACCGGCGGTTCCGGCATCGCGATGGGACTGCCGCGGAACTTCCGCAAGGCCGGGCTGCTGCCGGAGCGCGAGGTCGCCACGCGGCTCGGCGCGCCGGCCGGGCGCGCCGGCATCATCTCCGGCAGCTGCTCGACGGCGACGCGTGGCCAGATCAAGGCGGCCGTCGCGGCGGGCTACGCGGCGCTGAAGGTCGATCCGATGGCGCTGGCCTCGGGGCGGCAGAGCGCTGCGACATTGGCCGAATGGGCGCTGGCGCAGCCGCGGGACAAGCCCTTCCTGCTCTATTCGAGCGACGACCCGGCGGAGGTTTCCGCCATCCAGGGCAGGCTCGGCCGCGACAAGGCCGGCGCGACGGTCGAGCACGCCTTCGCCGGGACGGCTGAACTGCTGGCGCAAGGCGGCGTCTCCCGGCTGCTCGTCGCCGGCGGCGAGACCTCCGGCGCGGTCGTGCAGGGGCTCGGCATCCGCACGCTGGAGATCGGCCCCGAGATCGACCCCGGCGTGCCCTGGACCCGCGTCGTCGACGGGCCGGAGATGGTCATCGCGCTGAAGTCCGGAAATTTCGGCGCGCCCGATTTCTTCCTGAAGGCATGGGGCTTGCTGGCCTGAACGGCTGTGCCTGGTTCCGGCTGTCGCAAAGCCATGTAGGATGCCGCCGTCGAAAAGGACTTTCCATGGATATGGCGTTTCTCGGCGATCTCCTGACCAGCGTCGCCGATCGCGGCCGGGCGCTGATCGGGTTCGAGCGCTTCGCCGGCCGCAGCCGGCCGATCGCGCAGCTTTGCGAGGATCTGCTCTCGGGACGCGGCGAAGCCTCGGGCATGGCGCTGGCGCAGGCCGTGCTCGACGCCTGGGAGCGGCTCGACCGGCACGGACGGCAGGGCTTCTTCGCCATGCTGCAGGAGCGCTTCGGCCCTGACCACGGCCGGCTCGGCAAGGCGATCGACGCCTATCGCGACGATCCGTCCGCCGCCAACATCGCGGCGCTGCATCTGGCCTCGGAGCCGCGCCGGCAGGAACTGCTGCGCCGTCTCAATCTCGCGCCCGGCGGCACTCATGTGCTGGTCAGGATGCGCGAGAGCCTGTTCGAGGCGACGGAGGCCCATCCCGAACTCGCCGCCGTCGACAGCGACTTCCGTCATCTCTTCGGCTCCTGGTTCAACCGCGGCTTCCTCGTGCTGCGCCGGATCGACTGGCGCACGCCGGCGAACGTGCTGGAGAAGATCATCCGCTACGAGGCGGTGCACGAGATCCAGGGCTGGGACGATCTGCGCCGCCGGCTCGAGCCGGCCGACCGGCGCTGCTTCGCCTTCTTCCACCCGCAACTGATCGACGAACCGCTGATCTTCGTCGAGGTCGCGCTGACCGGGGAGATCCCCCGCAGCATCGGCGAGTTGCTGGCGGGAGACCGCGAGGTTCTGCCGGCGCAGGCCGCGAGCACCGCCGTATTCTACTCGATCTCCAACTGCCAGGAGGGCCTGCGCGGCATCTCCTTCGGCAATTTCCTGATCAAGCAGGTCGCCGAGGACCTGAAGCGCGAACTGCCCAATCTCGACACCTTCGTCACGCTTTCGCCGCTGCCGGGTTTCGCGCGCTGGCTCTCGGGGCTGGTCGAGGAGCCCGGCGATTTCCGCATGTCCAACGAGGAGCGCGCCGAGCTCGGACGCTCGCCCGGCGAGGCGATCTCGCTAGACGAGGCGACGCGGGCCCGCCGCGACAAGCTGCTCGGCCAGATGACGGCGCAATACCTGCTGCGGGCGCGGACCGCGTCCGGCCGCGTCATCGACCCCGTCGCGCGCTTCCATCTCGGCAACGGCGCGCGGCTGGAGCGTATCAATGTCGGCGGCAATCTCTCGGCCCGGGGTCTGCGCGAGTCGCATGGCGTGATGGTCAACTACCGCTACGATCTCGACGAGATCGAGATCAATCACGAGGCCTTCGCCACCCGCAATACGGTCGTCGCCTCGGCCGGCGCGAAGAGGCTGCTGCGCCCGGCAAACGTCTGACCGAGACGACCGGAAACGCCTGAAAGGACCCGAAATCATGGGCAACTGCCTGTTCGACCTCGTCCGCGCGCGCATGCCCGCGCCCGATGCGCCCTTCGCCCGGCTCGATGACGGCCGCCACTACACCTATGCCGACATGATCGACGTCTCGGGCCGCTTCGCCAATGTGCTGGTCTCGCTCGGCGTCAAGCCCGGCGACCGCGTCGCGGCGCAGGTCGAGAAGTCGATCGAGGCGCTGATGCTCTATCTCGGTGCGATCCGGGCGGGCGCGATCTTCCTGCCGCTCAACACCGCCTACACCCCGGCCGAGATCGAGTATTTCCTCGGCGACGCCGAACCGGCCGTCTTCGTCTGCGATCCGGCCAAGGCCCGGGCGCTGAAGCCCTATGCCGACAATGCCGGCGCCAGGCTGGAGACGCTCGGCGTCTGGCGCTCGCACGACGTGTCGGCCGGCACGCTGGCCGACAAGGGCCTCGTGGCCGAAACCGCATTCGCCGATGTCGCGCGCGGACCCGACGATCTCGGCGCGATCCTCTACACCTCGGGCACGACCGGCCGCTCCAAGGGCGCGATGCTCTCCCACGACAACCTCGCATCGAACGCAATGGCGCTGGTCGACTACTGGCGCTTTTCCAAGGACGACGTGCTGCTGCACGCGCTGCCGATCTTCCACACCCATGGCCTGTTCGTGGCCACGAATTGCGTGCTGTTCTCCGGCTCGTCGATGATCCTGCTGCCGAAATTCGACCCCGACCAGGTCTTCGCGCATCTGCCGAAGGCGACCTGCATGATGGGCGTGCCGACCTTCTATGTCCGGCTGCTGCAGGATGCGCGGCTGACCAAGGCCGCGACCGCGCATATGCGTCTCTTCGTCTCCGGCTCCGCGCCGCTGCTCGCCGAGACGCATCGCGAATGGCGCGAGCGCACCGGCCACGCCATCCTCGAGCGCTACGGCATGACCGAGACCAACATGAACACCTCCAACCCCTATGACGGCGAGCGCGTCGCCGGCACGGTCGGCTTTCCGCTGCCGGGCGTGTCGGCGCGCGTCACCGATCCGGAAACGGCGAAGGTTCTGGGAGCCGAAGAGATCGGCATGATCGAGGTCAGGGGTCCCAACGTCTTCAAGGGCTACTGGCGCAACCCCGAGAAGACCGCCGCCGAGTTCCGTGCCGACGGCTTCTTCATCACCGGCGATCTCGGCAAGATCGACAGGCAAGGCTACGTCCACATCGTCGGGCGCGGCAAGGACCTGATCATCACCGGCGGCTACAACGTCTATCCCAAGGAGGTCGAGGTCGAGATCGACGAAATGCCGGGCGTGATCGAGAGCGCCGTGATCGGCTGCCCGCATCCCGATTTCGGCGAGGGCGTCACGGCGGTCGTGGTGGTGAGGCCCGGCGCGACGATCACCGCGGGCTCGATCGCCAAGACGCTGGAGCAGCGACTGGCCAAGTTCAAGCTGCCCAAGCAGGTCTTCATCGTCGACGACCTGCCGCGCAACACCATGGGAAAGGTCCAGAAGAACCTGCTGCGCGAGAGCTACAAGGATATCTATGCGCGGGCGATGAGGGCGGGGGAGTAGGGGGCGGGCCGGACTGTGCGAGCGCACCATCGTCGGGAGATGGACAAATGCCAGACGTGTGTATAAATACACACTAGTCGAGGATGGGTTGGGATGAGCCAGAAGCGTGGCCCCATGACACCGCGAGAGGTTGTGACGCGGCTCAGGGACGATGGCTGGCGCATCAAGCGGAAAGGGCCGGGCGATCACGTCCAGTACTGACCACCCGACCAAATCCGGAAAGGTTACGGTCGATATGGGGGCAAAGGAATTTCCACCCGGAACGCTCCGCTCGATCTTTCTTCAGGCCGGTTGGCCATGGTGAAGCAGCCCGTAGCCGCCTTAGCAGGATATGTCCTATGCCCTTGGCCCATGCGCTCGTTCACGAAGAGAACGGTCATTTCGGAATTTCCTTCCCGGACTTTCCAGGCTGCATCAGCGGTGGCGCAAGCGCCGAGGACGCGATCCGCAAAGGCTCGGAAGCCCTGACCTTCCATGCCGGTGGAATGGAAGAAGATAGTGATCCGATGCCGGTGTTGCGTACCTTGAACGAGTTGCGGCGCGATCCGGCATTCATGGAAGCCGCGGAGGGTGCGGTGCTCGCGCTCGTGCCGTTCGAACTGCCGTCCAGGGCCGTCAGGATCAATATCTCGATGGACGAGAACCTGCTGGGTGCGGTCGACGCAGCGGCGAAAGCGGCAGGCATGTCGCGATCGTCATTTCTTGCCGAAGCGGCCCGGAAACGAATTCGGGCGGCGTGAAATTCGGGTGGTAGGATCAGCCGATCGCTGTTCCTGCAGGAACTCAGGCGCGGCGCAGCCCGAACTCCAGCGTTTCGTCATCCTCGGGAATGAGCAGGCGCTCCGGCCCGATCCCACTAGCCTCGGCGGCCGCACGCAACGCCGCGCGGCTCACCGTGGCGTGGTCGAGCGCCTCCATATGCACCGCCACGACGATGGCATCCGGAACCGCTTCGCAAAGCGCGATCGTCTGCTCTGAGTCCATCACGATCAGCGTCCCGTCCCGGAGCGCGCCGCAGGAATGCGTGACGATGATCTCGGGCTTCGCTGCCGCGACGGCAGCGAGCAGCGGCGGGTAGAGCACGCTGTCGCCGCACCAGTAGAGGGCCGGTTCGCCGGCCGCTTCCAATGTGAAGCCGATGACCGAGCCCATCTTGTCCAGGACAGGCCCGGTGCCATGCTGGGCCGGCTGTGCGGTCAGGCTGATGGGCCCGATGGCGATCGGCCGCGTCAGCGGCGTCACCGCCTTGAATCCGGCTGCCTCGATCGTGGTCTCGTTGCCGGGCTGGCAGATCAGCGGCAGCGTCTTCGGGAGCACGTCCTTGGCGACGGCGTCGAAATGGTCTGCGTGGAGATGGGAGACGATGACATGCTCGACGCCCGCGAGCACGTCGTCGACCTGCATAGGGAGATCGACCATCGGATTGGGTGAGCGTCCGGTGAAGGATGGCCGGCCGTGCTTTGGCGCCAGATCGGGGTCGATCAGGCACGTCCTGCCCGCATAGTCCAGTTTCAGGGTCGCGTTTCGGATCAGGCGAATGCGCATGGCGGTCATCGTCTCGGGGAAGCGTGGCTGAATGATCTGGCTCATCCTCGATGAGTGGCCAGTTCATTTCCGTGAACGACACGCCACGGCGGCGTGATAATGCGCCGTCAACGCCGCATTCATTCCGCCCGATACAGCCTCTCCAGCGGAAACCGCGCCACATCCGCCAGCAATTCGACGAAGCCTTTCGCCTGCAGTTCCGCCGTGGCCTTTCCCTTCTCGGCCGTGGCGAGGCTCGCATCGCCTGCCGCGCCCGAGCGATTGACGTCCTGCGCCATCCAGGCCATGGCGTGCAGGCCTGTCGGCCGGAGCCAGGCATAGCCCTCCTCGATCATCGTCACGGTCGAGGGTCTGAACGGCGCGGCCTTGCCCATATCGACGAGGTCGGGCCGGAAGTGCAGCATCAGCGAGGTCTCGATGTCGCCGCCATGGATGCCGTGATTGGCGTCTAGCTCGGCGAAGACGCCCCGCGGCAGGCCGAAGGCGCGCCAGGCGGTCGTCACGGCCAGCATGCCGTGATCGACCCGCAATTCACGCGCGGCGACCTTCATCGGGTCGATGTTGCCGCCATGCGAGGTCACGATCACGAGCTTGCGCAGGCCGGCGCGCTTCACGCTTTCGCCGATCTCGATCCACGTCCGCGTCACGGTCTCCCAGCCCAGCGTCAGCGTGCCCGGCGAATGCAGATGCTCGTTCGATTTGCACACCGCCATGGTCGGCAGCACCAGCACGTCGAGCCCGGCCGGCGCCAGCGGCATGGCGAGGCCGAGCATCGCGTTCATGATGGTGGTGTCGACCGAGACCGGCAGATGCGGTCCATGCTGCTCGATCGCCGCCAGCGGCAGCACGGCCACCGTCGTTTCCGGGTCCAGCCCGTGGAAGTCAGTGGTCTTCAGGTCACCCCAGAGGCGCGCGCTCATGCTCTCGTCCTAACCCTGTCTCGACAGTTCATATCGTTTGAAAGGCGCGCCGGCCGCCGTTTCGAGCGCGTCCCAAAGCCGCGCCGCGACCGCTCCGTCGTTCGCCTCGCCGACGATCTTGGCTCTGGCTGGCGAGCCCCGGATCTCGCGCCAGCCATCGGGGCCGTAATAGCCGCCTTTTTCCACCTGCGGCGCGGTTGCGGCATAGAGGGTCGGCAGCGCGCCGGCCGCCGTCGACTGGCTGAGCATCGGCGCGACGAACGTGACCAGCCGCCACAGCGGCGCGGCGGGTCCGGAGCGGCCGCTCGCGGGGCCGTTGCGGATGAGCGAGCTCGTCGCCCAGCCGGGATGCGCCGCCAGGCTGGTCAGCCCCCAGCCATGCCGGTCGCCGCGGCGCTGGAGTTCCAGCGCGACGATCAGCATGGCGAGCTTGGACTGGCAGTAAGCCTTCCAGGGATCGTAGCGGCGCTCGCCGTGCAGATCGTCGAAATCGATCCGGCCGCGGCGATGGGCGAGGCTGCCGAGCTGGACGACGCGCGGCGCGGCAGCCTTTCGCAGCAACGGCAGCAGCCGGCCGGTCAGCGCGAAATGCCCGACGACATTGACGCCGAACTGCCGCTCGAAGCCGTCGGCGGTCAGGCTCCGGGCCGGCAGCGCCATGACGCCGGCATTGTTGGTCAGTATATCGAGCGGCTTGGCGGCGCGCAGCTGGTCGTCCGCGAACGCCTTTACCGAAGCCAGATCGGCAAGATCGAGCCGCGCAAAGCTGACCTTGGCCATCGGCGCGGCTGCGCGAATGGCCGCAACGGCGCGCGCACCCTTGTCGGGGTCGCGACCCGCAAACAGCACCTCCGCGCCCGCGCCGGCCAGCCCAAGAGCGGTCTCGTAGCCGAGCCCGCTTGGTCCGGTGACGATGGCGCGACGGCCGGTCTGGTCCGGAATGTCGGTGGCGGACCAGCCGCGTGCCGCCGATGTCATTGCGCGGCAGCCTTGGCCTCGGCCTCCCAGCCGAGCAGCTTGCCGGGATTCATCAGCCCGAACGGATCGGCGAGGCGCTTGAACTCGGGCTGCGGCGCGTCGGTGCGCTTCCAGCCGGCATTGTTCAGCACCCAAGTATGCGGGTTCGAGGCCTGGATGCCGGCTTCCTCGGCCAGACGCATGATCTCGTGCAGGCGCTCCGCCGTGGTGAAGCGCACCAGCGGCAGGCTCGAATGATAGACGCGGCCCTGCCGGCGCTGGAACTCGATGTGGAAGATCACATCCTCGCGGAAATGCTCCTCGGCCCAGTCGAGCAGATCGAGGTTCCGGCCGGGCGGAAAGCGCAGTTGCAGATAGGTGATCGCGGGATCGACCTTCAGCGCATGCAGGGTCGTGTGGTTCCAGGTATATTCGTAGAGCGGCCCCGGCGCACCCTTTTCGCGATGTTCGCCGAAGGCCGCGGCGCGGGCGGCCTTGGCGTCGCGGGCAAAGGTCACGGCGCCGCCCGTCTCCGCGATCAGCCGGTCGAGTTCGTCGCCCTGCGGTTCGGATGCCATCAGGATGGCGAAGGCCTTGTCCCGCCCGAGATAGGGCGCAAGCCTTCGCAGATAGGGCGCGATCGCGGGCGCGTGGATGCTGACCAGCTTCTTGGCGATGCCGTCGCATTCGGTGAAGGCCTGCCCGAAGGCGGCGGCGGCTTTCAGGCTGTCGAAGGTGGCGATCCGCTCGGCCCAGTCATGCGCCGGCGCCAGCGGCGCCTCGACCTCGGTGATGATGCCGTTGACGCCATAGGCGTGCATCACCTTGAGGATGTCCTTGCCCCGCAGCTCGATCAGCCGCGGCTGCGGTTCGACCGTCATCACCTCCAGCGCGATCACCGCGCCGAGGTTGTCGATCTGGCCCCAGGTGCAGGAGCCCGCGCCGGCCGCGCCGCCGGCGACGAAGCCCCCGATCGTGGCCTGCGCCCGCGTCGAGGGATGCATGCGCAGTTCCTGGCCTTGCGGCCAGAGCGCCTTGTCGATGTCGAGCAGGTTCGCGCCGGCCTCGAAACGGCCCGCGCCGCGCCTGGTCGAGACGATGCGGTTCAACCGGGTCAGGTTCAGCACGACGCCGCCTTCCAGCGGCACGGCCTGACCGTAATTGCCGGTGCCGCCGCCGCGCACCGTCAGCGGCACGCGATGGCGCGCGCAGGCAGACGCGACGCGGATGACCTCGGCCTTGTCGCGCGGCAGGATGATCAGCTCGGCCTGCTTGCCGTCGAGATCGGGCTTGAGCACCGGCGAAAACCAGAAGAAGTCGCGGCTGTGCATGCGCAGGCTCGGCGCGTCGTCATGGATCGTCAGGTCGGCGAGGTCGGCGCGAAGCGCGGCGAGGGCTGGGCGGGCCTTCAAATGAAGAGACATGGCGTTCCGGTCGCAGGAGCGGGCGACAGCTTAACCGGATGACGGCATTGCGAAAGGGGCCGGCGCGCAGTCGCGCCATGATGGAGGAGGATTGCCGTCGATAGCGGCAATTGCCCATTCTCTGTGCGCAAGCGCCGCATGCCGCATTTCCAGCGCGCCCGACTGCATGGCATGTCTATTGCTCGCCCGCGATCTCAGGCATCTTTCGCCGAACAGTCTTCAGGGAGGTCACCAGCATGACGACGATGAAGTATCGGATGAGCCGGCGCGCCGCGCTCGGCCTGATCGGCGGCTCGGCCGCGTCCGTGCTCGTGCCGGCGCCGGGCGCGCGCGTCAGCGCCCAGACGCTGGACAAGGTCTCCTACCAGACCAACTGGCGCGCCCAGGCCGAGCATGGCGGCTTCTATCTCGCCGCCGCCAATGGCATCTACAAAAAATACGGCATCGACGCCGAGATCAGGCCCGGCGGCCCGCAGCAGAACCCCTCGCAGCTTCTGCTCGGCGGCCGCGTCGACATGATCATGTCGAACTCCTTCGAGGCGATCCGCTATGCGCAGGAGGGCATCCCTTTCCTCTGCATCGCCTCGATCTTCCAGAAGGATCCGCAGGTGCTGATCTCGCATCCGGGGCAGGGCAACGATTCCCTTGCCGCGCTGAAGGGCAAGCCGATCCTGGTCGGCGCCGCCGGCCGCACCAGCTACTGGCCTTTCCTCAAGGCGAAGTTCGGCTACACCGACGAGCAGATCAGGCCCTACACCTTCAACATGGCGCCGTTCCTCGCCGACAAGACGATCTCGCAGCAGGGCTTCCTGTCGTCGGAGCCCTTCGCCATCCTGAAGCAGGGCGGCGTCACGCCGGTGGTGCATCTCATCGCCGACGCCGGCTTCGAGAACTACAACACCACGATCAACATCTCGCAGAAGATGGTCGCGGAGAAAAAGGATCTGGTCCAGCGCTTCGTCACCGCCTCGCTCGAAGGCTGGGCCGAGTACATCAAGGCCGGCCCCGCCAACGCCGCCGCCAACGCCCAGATCCTGAAGGACAATCCCGACATGGATCAGGAGAAGATCGACTACGCCGTCAAGGTGATGAACGAGAAGGGCATCGTGCTCTCGGGCGACGCGATGACGCTCGGCATCGGCGCGATGACGGATGTGCGCTGGGCCAATTTCTACAGGCAGATGGCCGATGTCGGCGTCTTCCCGGCCGGCGTCGACATCAAGAAGGCCTACAGCCTGGAGTTCATCAACAAGGGCGTCGGGAAGGCGTAACCCGCTTGTCATCCCGGGGCGCGCCAAAGGCGCGAACCCGGAATGACAAAGTGGGCGCCAATCAACGGATCATCAGGCTTTGGACACGGCCTTTCTGAGCACACATGCCAAGGAGCACGCCGGCGGCGGCCGGCCGCTGGTTTCGATCCGCGGCGTCTCAAAGCAGTTCGCCAACGGCACGCTCGCCGTGCGCGACGTGAATCTCGATCTCGGCGCAGGCGAGTTCGTCAGCCTGCTCGGCCCGTCCGGCTGCGGGAAGTCGACCCTGCTGCGCATGATCGCGGGGCTCGGCGCGCCCTCCAGTGGCGCGATCGAGTGGCCGGCGACCGGACATGACGTCGGCGGCAAGCCTGAGCGCGATCTCGGCTTCGTCTTCCAGGACCCGACGCTGATGCCATGGGCGAGCGCGCTCGCCAACGTCATGATGCCGCTGACCCTGAAGGGCGTCCGCAAGAGCGAGGCGCAGGACCGCGCCGCAGAGATGCTGGCGCTGGTCGGACTGAAGGGCTTCGAGCGCTCCTATCCGCGCGAACTCTCCGGCGGCATGAAGATGCGCGTCTCGATCGCGCGCGGGCTCGTGCTCAGGCCGAAAATCCTGCTGATGGACGAGCCCTTCGCGGCGCTCGACGAGATCACCCGCCACCGTCTCAACGACGACCTGCTCGAGCTGTGGTGGAAAGAAAAGTTCACCGCCGTCTTCGTCACGCATTCGGTGTTCGAATCGGTCTATCTCTCGAAGCGCATCGTGGTGATGGCGGCGCGTCCCGGCCGGGTCATGGCCGATCTCGACGTCGACGCGCCCTATCCGCGCGACGAGCTGTTCCGGACCTCGCCGGAATACGCCCATCTCTGCCGCGTCGTCTCCGGCAAGCTCAAGGAGGCGATCGGGTCGTGAGCAGGGATCTTCCGACACACTCAGCCCTCATCCCGAGGAGGCCCGCAGGGCGGTCTCGAACGATGCCCCAGCAGGTTTCGGAACGAACCCGAGCATCCTTCGAGACGCAAGCTGCGCTTGCTCCTCAGGGTGAGGACTGTGGGTGGGAGGCCGTGTCGTGACGGCCGTTGTCGAACCTCATGCCGCCCATGATGGCACGGACGCGCAAGCGCGCCCGGTCTTCGCCGCCCAGCCGCGCATCCTCGGCCTGCCCGCAACCGCCTGGCCGCGCATCCTCGCGCCGATCGTCATCGGCGTGCTGGCGCTGGCGCTCTGGGAATTCGCCGTGCGCTGGAACGGCGTCCCGCCCTACATCCTGCCCGGCCCCGTCCTGATCGGCCAGACCCTGGTCGCCGACTGGGGCACGCTGTCGGGCTCGCTCTGGATCACGCTGCGGATCACCTTCATGGCGCTGGCGGCCGCGGTCGTCGTCGGCGTCGCGCTCGCCGTGCTTTTCACCCAGTCGAAATGGCTGGAGATGTCGCTCCTGCCCTATGCGGTGATCCTGCAGGTCACGCCGATCGTGGCGATCGCGCCGCTGATCATCATCTGGGCCGGCGACATCAATCTCTCGCTGCTGATCTGCGCCTGGATCGTCGCCTTCTTCCCGATCCTGTCGAACACGATCCTGGGCCTCAACTCGGCCGACCACAACCTGATCAACCTGTTCCAGCTCTACGGCGCGACCCGCTGGCAGACCCTGCGCCATCTCAAGCTGCCCGCCGCGCTGCCCTATTTCCTGGCCGGGCTGAAGATTTCCGGCGGCCTCGCGCTGATCGGCGCGGTCGTCGCCGAATTCGTCGCCGGCACCGGCGGCAGCGCCTCGGGTCTGGCCTATCGGATCCTGGAGGCCGGCTACCAGCTCAAGATCCCGCGCGTCTTCGCGGCGCTGATCATGATCTCGCTGTCGGGCATCGCGATCTTCCTGGCGACGAGCTGGATCTCGCATCTGCTGCTGCGGCGCTGGCACGAGAGCGCGCTGAAGCGGGAGAACTGAGATGAGCGCCGTATCCGAGCGCAAGCCGAGGCCGGCGCAGCCCTCGCGCTACGACATCGCGGCCCTGAAGGCCGAACTCGCCGGCATCCAGCTCGTCGACGAGCCTCGGGCGGTGCGCAAGCGCTCGCGCGACTTCTTCTGGTACTCGCCGATCCTCAACCGCGAGCTCGCCGACAAATCCGCCGACATCATCGCCTGCCCGCGCGACGAGGCCGAGGTGGTTCGCATCGCCGCGGCCTGCGCGAAGCTGCGCATCCCGCTGACCGTGCGCGCCGCCGGCACCGGCAATTACGGCCAGGCCGTGCCGCTCCAGGGCGGCGTGCTGCTCGACATCACGGCCTTGACCGGCATCGCATGGCAGAAGCCCGGCATCGTTCGGGCGGGGGCCGGCTCGCGCCTGATCGACGTCGACATGGCGACGCGCGAGGCCGGCTTCGAGCTCAGGATGCACCCCTCGACCAAGCGCTCGGCGACGCTCGGCGGCTTCGTCGCCGGCGGCTCGGGCGGCGTCGGCTCGGTGACCTGGGGCGGCCTGCGCGAGCCCGGCAACATTCTCGCCGCGCGCATCGTCACGGTCGAGGAAGAGCCGCGCATTCTGGAGCTGCGCGACGACGCGGCCCAGAAGGTCAACCGCGCCTACGGCACGACCGGCATCATCACGGCGCTGGAGATGCCGCTGGCCCCGGCCTGGCCCTGGATCGACATGATCGTCGCCTTCGACGACTACATGGATGCGTTCAAGGCAGGCCATGAGGTCGCGCTCGCCGACGGGGTCGTCAAGAAGCTGGTGACGCCGATCTCATGGCCGATCCCGTCCTATTTCGGCGCGCTCAAGCAGCATTGCCCGCAAGGCAAGGCGATCCTGATCTGCATGATCGCGGAAGCCTCGCTCGGGCCGTTCAAGGCGATCATCGGCGCGCGCGGCGCGGTGACCTACGAGGGTCCGTCCGAGGAGGGGGCCGGGACGGCGCCGCTCTACGAATACGCCTGGAACCATACGACGCTGCAATGGCTGAAGAGCGACCGCTCGATCACCTATCTGCAATGCCTGTTCCCGCATGACCGGCTGGTCGAGAGCGCCGCCGAGATGATCGCGCGTTTTCCCGACGAGGTGCTGGCGCATCACGAGTTCATCCGCTTCGGCGGCAGGGTCACGGCGAGCGCGCTGCCGATCCTACGCTACACGACGCCCGAGCGTCTCGACGAGGTCATCGCGCTGCACGAGGCGGCCGGCGTGATGATCGCCAATCCCCATGTCGTCTCGCTGGAGGCCGGCAGCCGCCACAAGCGCGCCGATGCCGACCAGCTCGGCTTCAAGCGCGAGGTCGATCCGCACGGCCTGCTCAATCCGGGCAAGATGGCGAGCTTTTCGCCATCCGCGGGCGCTCAGGCGAAATAGGCGAGCTTCTTGTCCGCCGGCATCGCGTCGAGCGCGTGGAGGTCCGATTCCGAGGTCGGGGCGGCTGCCGCTCTCGCCGCGGCGGCGGCCTCGAGGATGGCGGTCTCGGATTCGATCTCGCCGGCTGGCGCGCTCGCCGTAGCCGGCTCGACGAAATCGAGATCGCTTTCGGGCAACGCGGCCGCGGGCGGCTCCTCGAAGACGATGTCGTCGGTCAGGTTCTGGATCGAGCCGATCCTGCGCTCCAGCGTCGGAGCCATCGTCAGGCCGGCGATGCCGTCTGTGGGGTCGGCGGCCGGTGCGCCGATCTCGACGACCTCGATGTCGTCATAGGCGGCGGCCGGCATCGCCGCAGGCATCTCCTGGACCGGATCGCTCCAGGTCACGATCTCCATCTCGTCGGCCTCGGGCGCCCCCTCGGCCCGGTCCGCGAAGGCGCGCAGGCTGGAATCCAGCATGGCGATGGTGTCGGCGATCTTGTCGATCTGCTGGGCCGTGCCCTCGACGATGGCCGCGGCGGCGAAGATTTCGGTCGTGCGGCGGTCGAGCAGGTCGCAGAGATCGTCGGTCTCGCCGGCTTCGCGCAGCCGCCACGAGGCCTCCTGGATGGTCTCGGCCGCCGTCAGGATCTGGGCGGACGAGGTCTCGATTCGTTGGGCGAGTCCCGAGGACGCGGCGTCGTTGCGGCCGCTGATGCGCTCGAGATCGAGGCGCAGATCGGCGATCAGCGCGGCGGCCTCGTATGAAATCGTGTCGGCGGCGGGCTCGGCAGCCGCGACGCCGACGGCGCGTTCGATGCGCCCGATCGCGGTCAGGAGCTGCGCGGTGTCGGCCTGACGGTTGCGCTTGGCGAATTCGGCCATGAACCAGCGGCCGCGCGCCGTCTCCATCACGGCCTCGCTGATCGCCTCGTAGTCGTTCTCGCTCAGCGGTGTCAGCGAACGCGCCTCGCTCATGACAAACCTGCTTTTGAAGGACTGGCCGAATCGGCGTTCGTCAGTCGAGATGCACCATCGCGAAGCCTGCCTCGCGACTGATTAAGGAATTGCTGCCAAGGGGATACGGCCAAAGGATTCGGCGAAGCAGATGCGGTCCGCCCTCACGACGGCGTTCTCCTCGCGCAGGGGTGTGGCGGTGCGGCTGTCGCTGCTGCATGCGCTGACCTTCCTGTCCGTCGGCGTCTACATTCCGTTCTTCCCGCTCTGGCTCGCCTCGCGCGGGTTGTCCGATGTGGCGATCGGAGTGCTGCTGACCATCCCGATCGTGGCGCGCGTGGTCGCGGCCTCGACCGTGTCCGGGCTCGGCGACGGCCGGTTCTCGCCCGTGCTGCTCCTGGCCGGTCTCAACCTCGCGGGGGCTCTGTTCCATGCCGCGCTGCTCGTCCGTTCGGACCCCTGGATGATCGGCCTGCTGATGGCGCTGAGCGCGCTGGCGACGGCCGGCGTCATTCCCCTGACGGACATGCTGACGACCGCGCAGGTCCGCGCCAGGACGGGCATCGACTACGGCCGCGTCCGGGTCTGGGGTTCGGTCAGCTTCTTCGCCGCCAACCTGCTCGGCGGCGTGCTGATCGCGCGGCAGGGCGCGGAGATCGTGCCGCTCGCCATGGCGGCCTGCTTCGCCGGCGCGGCGCTCCTGGCGCTCGCCGCCCCGGCTCCGCCGGCAGGGGTCGTGGAGCCGCCGAAGGCCGGCGCGCCGCGGGCCGGCTTTGGCGCCGCCTTCTGGTGGGCCATCGCCGCCGTCGCCTGCATCAACGCCACACATGGCGCGCTTTACGCCTTCGGATCGCTGCACTGGCGCAATCTCGGCTATAGCGAGCAGGCGATCGGCGGCTTCTGGGCCGTCGGCGTCGGCGCCGAGATCCTGCTGTTCTTCGTGGCCGGCGGCATCGTCGCGCGCGGCCTCGCGGGCCTGACCTGGATCGTGGCCGGCGGGGTCGCGGCGCTGGTCCGTTTCGCCCTGATGGCGTTCGATCTCGGCCCTTGGATGATCCTGATCCTGCAGGGGCTCCATGGCGTGACCTTCGGCTGTCTTCACCTCGGCGCGATGGCGGTCGTCTCCGCTCTTGCGCCCGAGGGCAGGCGGGCCGCGGCCCAGGGCCGGCTGGTCGCGGTGAGCGCGCTCGCCACCGCCGCGGCCACCCTGATCTCCGGGCCCGTGTTCCAGAATCACGGCGCGCTCGTCTTTCTCGCCATGACGCCGCTGGCAGTTCTCGGCTGTGTCTTTGCTGCGCTTGCCAAGCGCAATCTGCCCGGCGATACAGGCTGAAGGGGTGGAACCGGCATGGTCTGCAAGGTGTTGGAGGCGGTCCCTCGGGGCCATCTCGCGCCGGGCAGGGGACATCACGGAGTATCATGGCGACCCTCGACACCGCCGATCCGCAAGCGGTCTTTCGCGACGATGCAGGCACGCTCGCCATTGCGCTCTCCGGCGCGTGGAGCGCCGAGCATGCGCCGCGCATCGAGGCGCTGATCGAGGAGATCGGCGACAGGCTGGCGAAGGTGGGCGCGGCCCGGATCGACCTTTCGGCGGTCGCGCGGCTCGACACGCTCGGCGCCTATGTCCTGAACCGGCTCAAGGCCGAGCGCGAGGAGGCCGGAGGCGCGATCGAGATCGAAAGCCAGCGCTCCGAGCATGGCGTGCTGCTGGCCGAGGTCCAGATCCATGGCGAGGATGCGATCTCGCCGCCCGGCGGCTTCGGCGTTGTCAGCGTGCTGGTCAATATCGGCGCGGCGATGGTCCGCTTCGGCCGCGACATGGTCGGCGGCGCGATGTTTCTGGGCGAGGTCGTCGTCGGCTCGCTGTCCGTGCTGCTCGGTCCGCGCAAGTTCCGTGGTCCGTCGCTGATCAACCAGATCGAGCTGATCGCCTTCAACGGCGCGCCGATCATCATGCTGATCTCGTTCCTGGTCGGCTGCATCGTCGCCCAGCAGGGCATCTTCCAGCTCCAGCAGTTCGGCGCGACGGCCTTCGTGGTCAACCTGACCGGCATCCTGATCCTGCGCGAGCTCGGCGTGCTGCTGACCTCGATCATGATCGCCGGCCGCTCGGGCTCGGCCTTCACGGCCGAGATCGGCTCGATGAAGATGCGCGAGGAGATCGACGCGCTGCGCGTGATGGGGCTCGATCCGATCGAGGTGCTGGTGGTGCCGCGCATTCTGGCGCTGATCATCTCGTTGCCGATCCTGACCTTCATCTCGGCGATGTCGGGCCTGACCGGGGCCGCGCTCGTCGCCTGGCTCTATGGCGGCATCGGCATCGACACCTTTCTCGCCCGGCTTCAGGGCGTGATCACCTGGAAGCATTTCGTGGTCGGGCTTATCAAGGCGCCCTTCATGGCCTTCGTCATCGGCCTGATCGCCTCGATCGAGGGGCTTGCGGTCAAGGGCTCTGCCGAATCGCTCGGCCGGCAGGTCACGGCCTCGGTGGTGAAGGCGATCTTCATGGTCATCGTCGTCGACGGCCTCTTCGCCATGTTCTTCGCGTCGATCGCGTTTTGAAGCCGGCGGCGTGGCGATGACCCGGGACAGGATCGAAACGCCGGACGAAGCGACGGCGGAGGCCGACGCCGTGATCCGCGTGCGCGATCTCAAGGTGCAGTTCGGCGAGAAAGTCATCATGGACGGCCTCGATCTCGACGTGATGCGCGGCGAGATCCTCGGCTTCGTCGGCGGCTCGGGGCAGGGCAAGTCGGTGCTGACGCGCACCATCCTCGGGCTTGTCCGGCAGCGGCGCGGAACCATCGAGGTTCTGGGCCAGAACGTCGAGGATCTCGATCCTGCAAGCCGGCGCGCGCTGGAGCGCCGCTTCGGCGTGATGTTCCAGCATGGCGCGCTGTTCTCGGCGCTGACCGTGAAGCAGAACATCCAGGTTCCGATGCGGGAATATCTCAAGCTCTCGCCGCGGCTCCTCGACGAGATGGCGATGGTCAAGCTCGATCTCGTCGGCCTCAAGCCCGATGCGGCCGACAAGGCGCCTTCCGAATTGTCCGGCGGCATGATCAAGCGCGCCGCGCTGGCGCGCGCCCTTGCGCTCGATCCCGAGATCGTCTTCCTCGACGAGCCGACCTCGGGTCTCGATCCGATCGGCGCGGCCGAATTCGACGAACTGATCGTCACGCTGAAGCAGACTTTGGGGCTGACGGTCTTCATGGTAACCCATGATCTCGACAGCCTTTATTCCGCCTGCGACAGGATTGCCGCGCTCGCCGACAAGCGGGTCATCGCGGTCGGCCCGCTCGCCACCATGCTGGCGTCCGACCATCCTTGGCTGAAGGCCTATTTCGGCGGTGAGCGGGCCCGCGCCCGGCTGCCGTCGAAGCAATGAGGACATAGCGTTCAGACCATGGAATCCAGGGCCAACTACGCACTTGTCGGTCTCTTCACGCTCGCGGTCCTCGCGGCGGGTTTCGGCTTCGTCTACTGGTTCAACAGCGGCGCGGGGCGCGACAAACGCGACGTCAGGATCATCTTCGAGGGCTCGGTGACCGGGCTCGGGCGCGGTTCCAGCGTGCTGTTCAACGGCCTTCGCGTCGGCGAGGTCACGCGCATCCAGCTCAGGCCGGACGATCCCAAGCAGATTTTCGCGGTGATTTCGGTCGAGAGTTCGACCCCGCTCAAGACCGACACCAAGGCGCGCATCGAGGCGCAAGGGCTCGCCGGCGTCGTCGCGCTGCAGCTTCTCGGCGGCGACAAGGACGCGCCTCCGCTCGTGGCCCCGCAGGGGCAGGATCTTCCGGTGATCATGGCGGAGCGCTCGGAATTCCAGGATCTGCTCGAGACGGTCCGCTCGATCGCCAACCGCGCCAACAACGTGCTCGACAGCGTCGACGGCATCGTCAAGACCAACGCCTCGCCGATCAACCAGACGATCGACAACGTCCGCAAGTTCTCGGCCGCGCTCGGCGAGAATTCCGATGGCGTCGGCAAGCTGATGCAGAGCTTCGGCGAGATCGCCGAGACGATCTCGCCGCTCAGCCAGAAGCTCGGTACATTGAGCGAGGAACTGACGCAGGTCGTGCGCGCCATCGATCAGCAGAAGATCACCAGCACGCTCGACAATGTCGAGAAGTTCACCCGCGCGCTCGGCGAATCCGGCGGCGACGTCTCGAAGGCGGCGCGCGAGACCGCGTCGCTGACGGAGAAGCTGAACGGCGCCGTCGATGCGCGGAAGCTCGCTGCGACCCTGAACGACGTTCAGAATTTCGCCGCCGTGCTCGGCAATTCCGGCGGCGAGGTCTCGCGCGCGGTGCGCGACATCGCGGCGCTGGCCGACCGCTTCAACCGGACGCTGGAAGAAAACAAGATCGCCTCCGCGCTCGACAACATCGACAAGTTCACCGCCGCGCTCGGCGGCAACAGCGCCTCGGTCGACAAGGCGGTCAAGGACGTCGCCTCGATCACCGGCAAGCTCGACCGCGCCGCCGACCAGATCGAGGGCGTGCTGAAAGGGGCCGAGGCCTTCCTGAACTCGGCCGCCGGCGAGGAAGGCAAGGGCACCTTCGCCGAGATCACCAAGGCGGCGCAGTCGATCCGGACGCTCGCCGACAATCTCGACGGGCGCACCGCATCGATCACCGCCGGCATCAACCGCTTCACCGGACCCGGCCTGCGCGACATCGAATCGCTCGCCGCCGACGGCCGGCGGACACTCACCGATCTGGCGCGGACGCTGCGCAATCTCGAGCGCAACCCGCAGCAGTTCATCTTCGGCGGCAAGCCGCCGCTTCCCCAGTACAATGGCGCACGCTAGCTCATGACCGACCAGACGACTTTCCCGGCCGGCCTGCGCCGGCTGGCGCTGCCCCTGCTGCTTGCCGGCGCCGCCATGCTCGGCGGCTGCGGCGGCGGCGCGACGACGACCTTCGATCTGTCCGCTCCCTCCGGCTTCGGCCGGGTCGGCGGCTCGCGCGCGGCCCTGGTCGTGGCCGAGCCGACGACGGTGCAGACGCTCGACTCAGACCGCATCATCGTCAAGGATTCGGCCGGGTCTCTCTCCTTCCTCGGCGGCGGACAATGGGCCGACCGGGTGCCGAGGCTCGTCCAGACCCGGCTGATCCAGACCTTCGAGAACGGCAGCCGCCTCGGCTCGGTCGCCAGGCCTGGCGAGCGCATCGTGCCCGATCTCCAACTCAACACCGACATTCGCAGCTTCAACATCGACGCCGCCAGCGGCGCGGCCGCGGTCGAGATCACCGCCAAGCTCGTCGGCGATCGCACCGGCAAGGTCCAGCGGGCGAAACTCTTCGCGGCGCGCGTGCCGGCGAGCGCCGTCGACGGCGCGGCGGCCGCGCAGGCGCTCGACCGGGCGCTGTCGCAGGTGCTGATCGAGATCGTGCGCTGGGCGCGATAACGGGAGGCGATTTCGCTGGTCGATCGTAAAGTGGACGAGCAGGCTCCGGCGGTCGATCGCCGCCGGCATGGTTAACCCACCGTTGAGATCATTCGTATCTGCTACCTCAGATTGGGAGGTGGCCATGATCGCGACGTTGGGTGCGCGCTGACGTCGTTCGGGATCGCGATGCTGTCGGGCGCGGCATTGGCGCAGTCCTCAGAACCGGGGCGGACGGAGGGCTCCAGCGCGGAAACCTTCGCCTTCACCCCGTTCGTCGGCTATCTGGATGCCGGTTCGACCGAGAACGTCTACGACCCCGGCAACCGGAAGAACAAGATCAGCCAGTTCGACTGGAAAGCCAGGGCCGTCACGCTGGGAGGCCGTGCCGCCGTGCAGCCTTTCGAGGGACTGACGCTGCGCGGCAGTCTCTGGGCCGCCGTTTCATCCGAGGCGGATATGCGCAATCGGGATTGGTTCTTCGGATACCAAGATCCCGACAACTGGACGCTCAGGCGACCTGCTGCCGCCAGGCGATGACGCCTTCGGTCCTCGCCCTGACCTCGGGCGAGGCGAGGCAGGTCGCCACCGCCTCGTAGCCCGGCGCGCCCGGCCAGGGCGCAACGCGGCTCGGCGGCGCATGATTGGCGGGGCAGAGGATGATCGCCTCGTCGGGGCCGACGGCCGCGAGGTCGAGGATCGAAGATGATCGCGTCAGAATGAAGAGCGGCCGCCCCGTCGCGGCTCGGCGGCGCAGATGGGCGATCAGGACCTCCTGCGTCGCCTGGTCGAGCCCTTGCTCGATCATGTCGACGACCAGCGCGTCAGGGCCTTCGACTTCCAGCCCGGCCATCAGCGCGAGCAGCGCCCCGGACGGGGTCGCCCCATCCTCGATGAGCCAGGCCAGCGCCTGATCGACCCGCTCCCCGAGCGCCGGGTTCGCGCCCAGCCGCGATCGCGCCGCCGCGCCATCATCCGCAAGACGGTCCAGCCCGAGGAAGGCGGCATTCGGCACCGTTTCGGCCAGCTTCCGGGCCAGTCGCGTCTTGCCGCTGCCGAGGGGGCCGATGATGTGGGTGAGCGGCTTGATCTCCCGCAATTCGAAGCGCTCGCCGCCCCAGGGCCAGGGCAGCGTGAAGGCGACGCCCGCCCCATCGTCCGGACGCAGCAGGCGGGAAAGGTCTTCGGCCGCGAGGGTCTCGCCTCGCGCCAGATCGCTCCGCGTCGCGCGGATCCGGTCGATCGCCTCGGCGATCTGGCGGCTTCTGCTTTCGAGGGCAACCTGATGCGCGGCCAGCGCAGGCTCCAGAGCCCGCGCATCTCCGCCCAGAACCCGCGCTATCTGCGACAGGCTGAGTCCAAGCGCGCGCAGCGCCAGGATCTCGCTCAGACGGATCATGTCGCGGGCGCCATAGGCGCGCCATCCGGCGGCGCTGCGGGCGGGCGCGATCAGCCCGCGCTGCTCGTAGAGCCGCAGGGCCTTGGCCGAGACGCCAAGCCGTTCGGCTGCTTCGGAGGGCGAAAGGAATTGCGCGGAAATCTTCACGAATCACCTCTCAACGGCTGACCTCACGCCTTATCGGGCCGGCCCCATGGGCCGGGTCAACTCGGCATTCGAGCGAGACGACCGGGCCCTTCGAGCAAAAAGGCCGCCCCGAAAGGCGGCCTTCTGAATGTCCCGGCGACTGTCCCGCTTTACTCGAAGCGGCCGCTGGCATGGGCCAGCATGGTGTAGACCTTGCCGGTTTCCGAGGTCAGGTAGGTCTTGGCCACCATCGAGTCGCGGTCGTCCTTTGCCGCTTCGCCGAGCAGGCGCTCGAACTCGTCGATATAGCGGTCGACCGTCTCCTTGAATTCGGCGTCGCGGCGGTATTTGCGCCTGATCTCGTCGAACGTCTGCTGGCCCTGCAGCGTGTAGAGCCGTCGGGTGAAGACGTTGCGCTCGCCGCGCTTGTAGCGGTCCCAGAGCTCGACGGCCGCGTCGTGGTCGATCATCCGGGCGATGTCGACCGAAAGCGAGTCGAGCCGCTCGATCGAATGCGCGGTCGGCTTGGTCGTCTCGGCCGGCCTGTCCTCGCGCGAGGCGCGGTTGAGCAGGTCGGAGAGCCAGCCGGCTTTGGCCGGAGGCGGCGTCTGCGGCTCGGGCTGACTCGATCGGCGCGGCAGTTCGGGCAGCGGCGTCGCGCCGCGCGGCGCGGCCGGGGCAGGGCGGGACTCGGGACGCGGCGCCTCCTGGCGGGGCTCCTGCCGGGTCTCGATGCGCGCTGGCGCAGCGTCGAGCGAGGGCCGCAGCAGCGGCTCGGACGCCGCCGGCATCCGGGCCTGCGCCGTCGTGGTCGTGGTGTAGGCCGGCGCGGCGATGGCGGCGGGCGCCGGGGCGCGCCGGGCCTGACCCTCATTCGGCATGGCGACGTCGTTGCGCCGCCCCGAGCGGGTGACGATCTCGGTCAGCTCGTTCAGCGCCTTGATCTGCTCGGCGACGACGCGGCGCATGGCCGAGGTCGATTCCTGCGTCTCGCGCGGCAGGTCGAGCACGCCGCGGCGCAGGTCCGCGCGGGTGGCTTCCAGCTCCCGCTGGATGTCGGCCGTGACCGTGCGCATCTCGTCGGCTGTCCCCTGGAAGCGCTCGGTGACCTTGGCGAGTTCTCCGCCGACCTCGTTGGCGACCTGCTCGTAAGCCGAGCGCAGGGCGTGGGCGGTGCGCTCGCGCTCCTTGCCGGTGGTCGAGCGGATCATCTCGAACTGCTGCGAAATCGCGCTGGCGGTCGCCTCGGCCGAGTCGCTGAGCACGCCGCCGATCTGGCGGGCGCGGGCTTCGGCCGTGTTGAGCGATTCGTCGATCAGCGCGGCGAAGGAGCGCGTGATCGATTCGACGTCGTCGGTGCGGCTGGCGATCAGGCCGTGCAGCTCCTCCAGCGTCTCCTTGCGGCCGGCAAGCGCGCGCCCGACGCGGCTCTCGACCTGCTCGAGCCGCGTCGCGACGGCGTGCAGCGCGGCCGTGCTCGCCTGGGTGACCTCGGTGAGGGCCGCGCTCTTGCCGTCGAGCTGGCCGACCAGCGCTGTGGTCTCGCGCAGCGTGCCTTCCGAAAAGCCCTTCAGCTCCTCGACCTGCGACGCGACCTGGTGGGCCGCCTTGCCGGTTTCGTCCATCACGGTCGAGACGATCGCCTGCAATTCGCCGACCCGCGTCGTCAGGCCGGTTTCAATGGCGCCGAGGTTCTTGGAGGCGCCGCCGACGATCTGCTGCATCAGCTTGTTGGCCTCGGCGAGACGGCCGAGCATGCCGCCGAGTTCGTCGCGCAACTGCTCGTTGGTCGTGACCAGCGCATCGACGGAGCCGCGCGTGCCCGATTCCAGCGTCTCGCGCAGGCCGGCCGAGGAGGTGTCCAGCGCCGTGGTGATCTCGGCGCCGCGATCGCGCAGCCCCTCGACGATAGAGGAGCCGCGGCTCTCGATGGCGCGCACCACGGTCTCGCCGACGCTGGCGACCTCGCTGGCGATGGCCTCGCCGCGCTGGCTCAGCGCGGTGACCATGCCGCCGCCCTTGTCGTCGAACAGGGTCCGCAACTCCTCGGCCCGCGCGCCTAGCGCCAGCGAGATCGCGTCGGACTTGTTCTGCAGGGTGTCGGCGATCTCCTTGCCGCGCGAATCGAGCGTGCCCGAGACGGTGTCGAGCCGGTTGACGACGCGCTCCTCGAAGCGTCCGACGCTCTGGTCGAGCGTATCGGCGATCTGCAGGGCGCGGCCGCCGAGCGTCGCGTTGATCGCGTCGGCCTTGTCGCTGAGCGTGCGGGTGAGGGATTCGCTCTTGGAGGTGACGACCTCGCCGATCTCGTCGGCCTTGGCGGCGAGCGCGCGGGTGACCTCGCGGCCGCCCTCGGCCAGGACGCGGGCGATGTCGACCGTGCGCTCGACCAGCGCCTCGTTCAGCGCCGTGGCGCGAGAGCCGAGATTGCCGTCGATGCGGGCGATCAGTCCGTCCAGCGACTTGCCGATCTCGGCGCTCTTGGCGCCGGAACGCTCCTCGAACACGCGGATCTGATTCTCCATCGCGGCCGCGGCTTCCGAGGTGCGGCTCGCCATGAGTTCGGCGGCTTCCTGCGAGACCGCGCCGACCCGATCGGCAAGCTGGCGGCCTTCCTCGGCGAAGAGCCGCTCGACCTGCGCCAGACGGCTGGTGATGGTGTCCGAGAGACCGCGAGCATCCTCCGAGAGCCTGTCGGCAAGCGCGCCGCCGCGGCCGACCAGGATCGCCTCGAAGGCGGCGAGCCTGTCGCCGAGCCCGGTCTCGATCTCGCGGCCCTGGCGATCGAACAGATCGGCCAGCGCCTCGTGCCGGCTCGTCAAGGCCTGCGTCAGCGCCTCCGAGCGGCCCTCGACCAGCCGCAGCATCGCTTCGGCGTTGCTGGCCAGGGCCTCGTTGACGCGTCCGCCCTGCTGGGTGAGCGCCAGGACGATCTCCCTGCCGGCGCCGGTCAGCGCCGTGCGCGCCTCCTCGGCATGGACGGTGAAGGTCTCGCGCAGGCCCAGCGTCGCCTCGGTGACGCGTTCGGCGACATGGCGGCCATCGACGTTGATGGTCTCGGTCAGCGTCTTCGTCGCCTCGGTCATGCGCCGCGCCAGATCCTCGCTCTGCTCGCCGAGCAGGGTGTGGACCTCGCGGCCGGTGCTGACGAGATCGCCGATCATGCTCTCGCGCTGCCTGTCGAGCAGCGCCCCGACCTCCTGGCCGGTCTCGCCGAGGCGGGTGAGGAAGCCGCTCTGCTGCGATTCCAGCGCGGAACGCGCCGCCTCGCTGGCGTCGGCGACGCGGGCCGACAGCGCCGCGCCCTGCTCGTCGAGGCGCAGCGTCACGGCATCGCCGGTCTCGCTCAGCCGGGTGATCAGCGCGCCGCTGCGCTCGGACAGGACGGTATGGACCGAGCGGCCGACATCGGTGACGCGGGCCACGATCGCCTGGCTCTCGGCCGCGAGCAGATCCTTGACCTCGAGACCGGCCTGCGAAACCGTCACGGTCATCGCGCCGGCCTGTTCTTCCAGCAGCGCGCCGACCTTGGCGCCGGTTTCCGACAGGCCCGAAACCAGCCTCTCGCGCTGCTGCTCCAGCAGCATGTTCACGTCGCCGCCCGCGCCGTTCAGACGCGCGACCAGCGTCTCCGACTGGCGGTCGAGCACCTCGCCGACATCGGTCCCGGCGCTGGTGACACGCGAAACCAGGCTCTGCGCCTGCTGGTCGAGCAGCGCGCCGACATCCGAGCCGGCGCCGGTGACGCGGGTCACCAGCGTCTCGGCCTGGCGGTCGAGCATCTGGTGCACGGTCTCGCCGGTCTCCGACAGCCGGGTCACCAGGCTGCCGCCCTGTTCGGTGAACAGCCCGTGGACGTTGGCTCCGACCTCGGTGATCCGCTTGGTCAACTCCTCGCCATGGCGCGAGACCGTGTCGCCGATCGCCTTGCCCGCCTCGTCGGCGCGCAGCAGGATCGCGTCGCCGCGCTCGCGCAGCAGGTCGTCGACGGTGCGGGCGGTGTCGTTGAGGCGCGTCAGCAGGGTCTCTCCCTGTGCGCCGATCGTGGTGTTGAGGTTCTCGCCGACTTCGAGCAGGCGCGCCGCGATCGCCTCGTTGTGGCGGGTCAGAAGTCCGTTGACGCCGCGGCCGACCTCGGTCAGGCGCGTGGTGACGTTCTCGCCCTCGTCGGCCAGCGCGCTGCGCAGGCTCTCGCCGGTCTCGGTCAGGCGCAGGCGCAGGCTTTCGCTCTGGCCGTCGATCAGCGCCACCATGTCGCGGCTGCTGGTCTCGAAGCGTTCGGCCGCCTCGCCGCCGCGCAGGGAAATCTCCTGCGCCAGGTTCTCGCCGGTCTGGCGCAGCGTCTCGTTGACGCTCGCGACGCGCGCGGTCAGCGTGTCGGCGACCTGCGCGCCGGTCTCGCTGATCGCCCTGGTGACGTCGCTGGCGCCCGTCTTGAGCCCTTCGGTCAGCACCGCGCCGGTGCGTTCGAGCGAGGCTGAGATCTCGGCGGCGCGGCCGTCCAGCAGCACGGCCAGATCCTGGCTCGCGCCCGAGAGCCGGGTGCTGACGTCGCCCGAGGTCGATTGCAGGCGCTCGACGAGGTCGTTGCCGCGCCCCGTGATCTCGTCGACCATGCGTTCGCCGGCGCGTCCCAGCGCCAGCGTGATCTGGTCGCCCTTCTCGCCGAGCGAGCCGGTGACGCGGTCTCCGGCGGCGTTGACGGCGTCGGAGATGACGCGGCTGGCGTTCTCGAGATCCTTCGACAGGCCCTCATGGGCGCCGCTGATCGCGAATTTGACGCGCTCGGCGTTGCCGACCACGGCCTCGCGCTGCGTCACCAGTTCGTCGATCAGCGCCCGCAGGCGGATCTCATTGTCGGCATAGGCGCGCTCAAGCGTCGCGATCTCGCCGCGCACGATGGTTTCCAGCTCGCCGGCGCGCGCCACGGCGCGCTCGATGCCGTCACCCATCGCCGCGACCTCGCGACGGATGGTCTGGCTCAGCGAGAGCACCGCGTCGGCGCCGACGACCTCGGGCTCCGCCAGGCGCAGCGCCACCTCCGTCATGGCGCGCGAGACGAGGCGCATCTCCTGGGTGCGGCGATAGAGCGCCGCCAGCACGAAGAAGAAGATCACCGGCGCGCCGACCGCGAGCGCGAGAAGCGTCCATTCGCCGATGCCGAACGCGGCGAGCCCTTCGGGCAGGCCGGCCGAGAACGAGCCGAACCGGCTCACCAGCAGGAAGGCCGCGCCGCCGAGCCAGGCGAGCGAGGCGGCGAGCGCGAACCAGATCGGGCGCGAGGACGGACGCGCCGAGAAGGCCTGAACCAGCGAACTCGAATCGCGGCGGTCGTCGTTGGCGACGCGGCTGGTGTCGGGGGCGATCACGGGCTTCGGCCGCGGCGAGCGCGGCGCGGCGGCAATCGGCTCGGCCGCCGGCAGCGGCTCGACCTTCGGCAAGTCGAGCCTGGGCGCATCTATCTTGGGCAGGTCGAGCTTGAGGTCGTTCTCGGTGGTCGCGGGCAGCTTCGGCTCGGTCCCCTCGGTCTCGGCCTTTGGCTGGTCGAGCCGCAGGGCCTCCTCGATCGCCGACATCGCGGCCTCGGTCGGGTCCTGGAGCTTGTTCTGCCGGGTCATGGGTACCGCCTCGCCACGCTACTCGATGAGCATTCCGCGAAGGTCGCGCTGCACATGCCGCCTCCGGCAAGCGTGGCGCGACGGACTCTGCGCCCATCATTTACCAATTGGAAGGGTAGTGGACCGGCAAAGTGATGGAAACCCATTTGACCGCGCGATTCACAAACGTCGTTAACGCCTCGTTCACCATGTTGGCGCTTCTTGGAGGAGATCCAAGCCTGCGCCAGCGTGTTCGTAAAGTCCTCGTCCAGAGCCCGTTATGCCCCAGACCGCCATCGATCTCGTCCATCTCGCCCGCCAGACCGGCGGCGACCATGAACTCGAACGGGAGCTGCTGGCGCTCTTCGCGCAGCAATGCGTCCGCCATCTGCGCACGATCCACGCCGCCGACGATGCGCAGGCCAAGATGGACGCCGCCCATACGCTGAAAGGCGCGGCCCGCGCCATTGGCGCCTGGCATGTCGCCGATGCGGCCGACGCGATCGAGCGGCATCTCGCCGCGACCGATGCCCGCCGGGCGGAAACCGCGATGGACACGCTGGCGCTGGCCGCGGCCGAGGTCCGGGCGGTGATCTCGCGGCTGGAATGCGCCGCCTGATCGCGGCGCGCATCGGCGAAAACGGTTTCCTCCTTACCTTGCCTCCCGCCTTTGAAATGCTCTAAGCGGAGCCTGTGTCAGGGCCGCCGGAGTTCACGATGCCGAAGATCACCTTCATCGACGCCAAGGGCGAGAACCGCACCGTCGAGGGCGAGACCGGCTCGACCGTGATGGAGGTCGCCGTCCGAAACGGCGTGCCCGGCATCGAGGCCGAATGCGGCGGCGCCTGCGCCTGCGCGACCTGCCATGTCTATGTCGACGATGCCTGGGCCGCGAAAACCGGCGGCCCGGAGTCGATGGAGGAGGACATGCTCGATTTCGCCTTCGACGTCCGGCCGACCTCGCGGCTGTCCTGCCAGATCAGGGTCCGGGACGAACTGGATGGCCTCGTCGTGCGCACGCCGGCGCGGCAGGGCTGAAGCTGGAAAGACCGAGCGCTATTCGGCCGCGGCCGGCACGGCCGGCGCCAGCGTCGTTTCCTTCCCCGGCGCCGGATGGCGCGGCACCAGGAAGGCGAGCGACAGCGACGCCGTCGCGATCGCCGCCCCGATATAGAAGACGAAGGCCGGATTCCTGATCCAGAGCAGGCCGAAGGTCACCGGCAGCACGACGGCCGCGATGTGGTTGATCGTGAAGGCGACCGCGGAGGTCGGCGCGATGTCGGCCGGGTCGGCGATCTTCTGGAAATAGGTCCGCTGCGCCATGGTCAGCGTGAAGAAGACCCCGTCGACGATAAACAGCGCGCCTGCGACATAGACGCCCCAGCCGGCGAAACGGCCCTGGCTCGCCAACGCATAGCCGACGAAGACCGCGACCAGCGAAATGTTCTCGAGCCGGATCGTGGCGCGCTCGCCGAAGCGTCCGACGAGATTCCCGAGCATCGGGCCCATGAAGGTGTTGATGCCGTAGGTCGCCAGCAGCAGCGTCGCGGTCGCCGAGACGTCGTAGCCGAAGCGCTCGACCAGCAGGAAGCCGCCAAAGGCCATGAAGATCTGCCGGCGCGCGCCCGACATGAAGGTAAGGGCGTAGTAGAGCCAGTAGCGCCGCCGCAGCACGAAGCCCTTGTTCTGCGGCACGGCGCCCTGGAAGCGCGGAAAGGCGAGCCGGACCACCAGCGTCAGCGCGACCGTGAGCAGACCGGCGCCGAGGAAGACGGAGATGTAGGACGGCTGGAAGACGCGCCAGATCACCGCGATCGATCCGAAGGCCAGGAGCTGCGCCATGGCCGATGCGCCGGCGATCCGCCCGAGCAGACGCGGCGCCTCGGCCTTCGGCAGAAGCTGCAACTGCAGCGATTGCTGCGCCGTCTCGTAATAATGGAAGCCGAGCGACATGATCGTGGTCGTCAGCAGCAGTCCGCCCAGCGTCGGATAATAGCCGGTGATGGCGACGCCGATGCCGAGCGCGACCAGGCTGAGATAGGCCAGCATCTGCTCGCGCATGATCCAGAACAGCACGATGGCGGTGAAGGCGAGGAAGCCCGGGATTTCGCGGACGGACTGCAGGATGCCGATATCCTGTCCGCTGAAGCCGGCGGCTTCCTTGGCGAAGTTGTTGATCAGCGCCGACCAGCTTGCGAAGCCGAGCCAGTTGGTGAAGGCCAGCGCCATCAGGAACACGGCGGGCGAACGCAGCAGGGCGCGCGGGCCTCGCGCGGTTTCGGGCAGGTCGGTCTTGGCAAGAGGATCGGTCATCGGGCGGCCCGGCAGAAGCGGCGGCGAACCGGCGCCGTCCCGGCGGCGCGGCGCGCGCCCCGCATGCGGCGACACTCTTAGTCCGCATGGCCGCGGCGTCAATTCAGGCGCAACATGGCGGCCATGCCGGCCGATGGCGCGGCACGCCGATCTTGCTAGGATGGGCCCGGCCAACAGCCAGGAGGATGCGATGTACAAGTCGATTCTGGTTCCCGTCGATCTCGCCGAAGCCGATCTCGCCGAACCCGCGATCGTCTCGGCGGTCGCCTTCGCCGAGGCGTCGGGCGGCACGGTCCGCCTCGTCTATGTGCGCTCGCTGGTGCCGATCACCTACATGGAGTTCGTCCCGGCCGATTTCGACGCCGAGCAGCAGACCGATGCGGAGGCCAAGCTCGCCGCCATCGCGGCAAGGATCGCGCTGCCCGACGAACGGGTCTCGGCCAAGGTGCTGGTCGGCTCGGTCCATGGCGAGGTTCTGGCGGAGGCGGACGCCAGCGGCGCCGACCTGATCGTGATCGGCTCGCACGAGCCCGGCATCCTGGCCTATGTGATCGGCTCGAACGCCTCGACCATCGTGCGGCGGGCGAAATGCTCGGTGCTCGTGGTGAGGTAGGCGCTATCCGGACGCCCGACCCGGCACCAGCTCGTCCGGCACCTCGCCGACCGCCAACTCCCTTGGCCGGTTGCGCTTCACCATCGGCCAGACCTGCCAGGCCGAGGCGGCGGCGAGCAGGAGGCCGAGCCAGCCGGCCTGAGTCTGGCCCTGGCTGAATGCGCGGGCGCTGAACCAGGCGAGCATGACCAGCGCGGCCCCGCCGACCAGCGCCAGCGCGGCCCATGCCGGGAAGGGCTTTCCGGCGACGAAGCGAGCCTTGGGATTGGCCTGCGCGATCGCCGCCGAGAGCGCGGTGACGAATGCATGGTAGCCGGCGTCGTCGCGATCGATGTCGGTCAGAGAGCGCCAGGACAGATTGCCGAAGGTGATGGTCCGGCGGTCGCGCAGCCGAAGCTGCGTCTTGTAGGCTCCGGCGGTCACGTTGCTCGGCGCATAGACGAAGCGCACCCGGTCGACGGTTGCGAGCGGGACCCTGTCGATCCTACGCGGGGAGTCGATCGACAGGACGTTGCCGTCGAGCTGGTAGGCCAGCGCCAAGCCGATCGGCCTGGGACGCTGGCGCCAGGACGGGAGGGGGACGTCGTCTGGATGATGGGGCCGCATGGCAGCGAGCCTTAGCGGCTTGCGCCGGTCGGCGCTACCGCGCCAGAGCCTTCATCGCTCCGTCGAGCCCGTCCAGCGTCAGCGGGAACATCCGCCCGCCCATCAGCCCGGAAATCTGGCGGATCGACTGGGTATAGCTCCAGAGGTGCTGCTGGACCGGGTTGAGCCAGACCGATTTTGGGAAGCGCCCGGTCAGGCGCTCCATCCAGACCTGGCCCGCCTCCTCGTTCCAGTGCTCGACCGAGCCGCCCGGCATCGCGATCTCGTAGGGGCTCATCGAGGCGTCGCCGACGAAGACCGCCCGGTAATCGGCCGGATAGGTCCGCAGCAGCTCGAAGGTCGAAATCCCCTCGTTATGGCGGCGGCGGTTCTCCTTCCAGACGCGCTCATAGGGGCAGTTGTGGAAGTAGAAATGCTCGAAATGCTTGAACTCGGCCCGCGCCGCCGAAAACAGCTCCTCGGCCAGCTCGATATGCCAGTCCATCGAGCCGCCGACATCGAGGAAGAGCAGCACCTTGACCGCGTTGCGGCGCTCCGGCCGCAGCTTCACGTCGAGATAGCCGTGCCGCGCCGTCTCCGAGATCGTGGTGTCGAGGTCGAGCTCCTCGGCCGCGCCGGTGCGGGCGAACCTGCGCAGGCGGCGCAGCGCGATGCGCAGGTTGCGGACGCCGAGCTCGCGCGTGTCGTCGAAATCCTTGAACTCGCGCTGGTCCCAGACCTTCACCGCGCGGAAATTGCGGTTCTCGTCCTGGCCGATGCGGACGCCTTCGGGATTGTAGCCATAGGCGCCATAGGGTGAGGCGCCGGCGGTTCCGATCCATTTCGAGCCGCCCTGATGGCGGCCCTTCTGCTCGTCGAGGCGCTGTTTCAGCGTCTCCCAGAGCTTCTCCCAGCCCAGCCCCTGAAGCTGCGCCTTTTCCTCTTCGGTAAGGTATTTCTCGGCGAGCTTGCGCAGCCATTCCTCGGGAATGCCGGCTTTCTCGAAAGCCTCGCCAAGCGTCTCCATGCCCTTGAAGACCTGGGCGAAGACGCGGTCGAAGCGGTCGAGATGGCGCTCGTCCTTCACCAGGCAGGTGCGCGCCAGATAGTAGAACTCGTCGACGCGATGCTCGGCGAGATCGGCCTCGACGCCCTCGATCAGGGCGAGATACTCCCGCAGCGTGACTGGCACCCTGGCGGCGCGGAGATCGGTGAACAGGCGCAGGAACATCGCGCTACTGTGTCGGCATGGACGGCGTGGTCAAGCGGCGCCGGCGCATGAGGCGCAGGCGCCGCTTTGCCCGTACGATCACGCCACGGCGTCGGCGAGATCCTTGGTCACCTTGAACTTGACGACGGTCTTGGCCGGAACCTTGATCGTCGCGCCGGTCGAGGGGTTGCGGGCCTCGCGGGCTTCGCGCTTGGCCGCCGTGAGCTTGCCGACGCCGCCGAGCGTGACGTCGTCGCCGGATTTCAGCGTCTTGGCGACGACGGCGCCGAGCGAAGCCAGGATGGCGGAGACGTCGGTCTTGGTCTTGCCCGTCTCGTCGGCGATGGCGGCGATCAATTCGTTCTTGGTCATGAAATCCTCCTTGAGAAGGTGTGGTCCGCGCCGCGGGCGGCGTGATGCTCCGCTCCCCGCTTGCGCGGGGGCCTTGCGCCGCAATGGTTTTCAGCGCGGAACATGCCAGTTGGCACAGCGGCGGCAGAAACGCGACCGCCACGGCGCTAGATACGCACAGGAAAGCGCTTCGTTCCCGCGCCAGTGGCGGTAATCTAGCTTGCGCAGGCCAATGACGACGGGCCCGGCGGCGATTGACAAGGCTCGAAGGATTATTTCAAGCGTGAAATAATACGGCTGCGGGAGTGGGCATGAAGGTCATCATCGTCGGGGGCGGGATCGGCGGCCTGACGCTCGCTCTGATGCTGCACGAGCGCGGCATCGGCACGACCGTCTACGAGCAATCGGGCGATATCCGCGAGGTCGGCGTCGGCATCAACACGCTGCCGCACGCCATTCGCGAACTGTCCGAACTCGGTCTGCTGCCGGCGCTCGACGCGGTCGCCATCCGGACGCGCGAACTGATCTACATGAACCGCTTCGGCCAGACCGTCTGGCGCGAGCCGCGCGGTCTGCATGCGGGCGCGCCCGTGCCGCAGTTCTCGATCCATCGCGGCCGGCTGCAGGGCGTGATCCGCGATGCCGTGGTGCGGAGGCTCGGGTCGGATGCCTTGCGCACCGGCCGCCGCCTGCAGGGTTTTGTGCAGGACGAGGGCGGCGTCACCGCGCATTTCGTCGATTCGCGTCGCGGCGAGGCCGGCGAGACGGCGCGCGGCGACATCCTGATCGCCGCCGACGGCATCCATTCCACCGTCCGCGCCCATTATTTCCCCGACCAGGGTCCGCCGCGCTGGAACGGCGTCCAGATGTGGCGCGGCGCCTGCGACTGGCCGGTCTTCCTCGACGGCGAAAGCATGATCATAGCCGGCGGCATGGCGGGAAAGCTCGTGCTCTATCCGATCGCTACCGGCACGACGCCGCGGACGCGGCTGACCAACTGGGTCGTCAACATCCGCACCGGCGATCCCGCCAGGCCGCCTCCGAAGGAGGCATGGTCGAAGCCGGGACGGCTCGAGGACGTGCTGCCCTTCGCGCGCCGCTTCACGGTGCCCGGCGTCGATATCCTGGCGCTGATCCAGGCCTCGCCCGGCTTCTGGGACTACCCGATGTGCGACCGCGATCCGCTGCCGCGCTGGAGCCACGGCCGGGTCACGCTGCTCGGCGACGCCGCCCACCCGATGTACCCCGTCGGCTCGAACGGGGCGTCGCAGGCGATTCTCGATGCGCGCTGCCTCGCGGATCTGCTGGTCCGGGCCGAGCATCCGCGCCATGCGCTCGCGGCCTACGAGGCGGTGCGGCTGCCGGCGACGGCCGAGGTCGTGGCGATGAACCGCGTCGGCGGTCCCGAGCGCGTCATCGATGCGGTCGAGGCGCTGGCCCCGAATGGCTTCGAGGATGTCGAGCGCGTGCTGAGCTACGCCAAGCGCGAGACGATCGTGAAATCCTACGCCGGCAAGGCCGGGTTTGCAGCCGAACAGCCGGCGCGGAAGGGTTGAGTGGTCAGCCGCCCTCGGTCAGCTGCGTGATGCGCTGCTTCAGGCGCGCATTGGCTTTCTCGCACTGCTTCAGCCGCCGCGCCAGATCGAGCGGGCCGATCTCGGCGTTTTCCTCACCCTGATCGTCGAAGCCGATGCCGATCCGCTCGCCGTCGCGCCACCGCACCCGCGCGGCATAGGCCCGCTGGCGATTTCGGATTTCGAGCTGGAAGGCCTGCGGCAGGGCGACCGAATCAGAGAACAGCAGCAGGGCTCCGCCATCCGAGAGGTTGCGAACGACGCAGTCGAGGGTCGAGCCCCTTCTATTGAAGCTGACGTTGCCGTTCAGCAGGGTCCGCATGCGTGGGCTGCGTCTGCGCTCGGTCATCATGATCGCAGGCCTCCGAAAGCTCGCCGTGGCCGCATGCGACCGGAAGGATCATGCGTCATGGCGCGGCCGGTTGCATGCGAGAGCTTGCGAAAAGGTTAATCCTGCGGCCGGTCGGGCCTTGGCCTGCGCGCCTGGCCCGGAAGGCGGCGAGGTCGAGCGGCGCGGCAGTCCGGCTTTCCTCCGCCGTCAGGAAGGCGACGCCGACATCGTCGCCGCGCCGCCAGCACTGGCGCACGCGCCGGCCTTCGGCTTCGCCGGGCGTCTCGATCTCGAAGGTCGCCGGCAATGCGATCCAGTCCGTCAGGCGCACCATCGCGCCGGTTTCGGAGAGATTGCGGACCGAACAGTCGAGCATCGACTGCCGGCCGTTGAAGACGACGCTGGCGCGCTGGTAGAGGCGGCTGCGTTTGGCGTGACGACGCTCGGGCTTCATGACGTGGCTCCCGGTCGGGGACGGAGCGTGGCTCCGTCGATAGTCGCCATCATGACCCAGCCGGGTCCCGGACTCACGCAGCGTCTCGCCTTAATCTTAACCGGCGGATGGCAGCGCGCCGATTGACAGAACCCGGCCGGCGGATGAAGGAAACATTCCTCTGCGTCATCTGACGCTTGACCGGACGGGGTGCGGGGATGAAGGCTTGGCTGGTGATCGGCGCGCTGCTCGGGGACGCCGCGATCGCGCAGGCGCAGAGCCCGGGCGACTGGGTCCTCGCGCGCTTCAAGAACGGCAGCTACTGGTTTCCCGGCGTGCTGCGGAGCGTTTCCGGCGATCGCCTCACCATCCAGTACGACGACGGCGACCGCGAGACCCTTCATGTCAGCGCCGTGCGTCCCTATGACTGGACGATCGGCAGCCGCATCGAGTGCAATTTCCGCGGCTCCGGCAACTGGTATGCCGGGCGCATCGCCTCGCTCGGCGGCAGTTCGCTCGCGATCGACTACGACGACGGCGACAAGGAGCGCACCACGACCGGGCGCTGCCGCTCGCGCTGAAGCCTCGCGACCTGCTCCCGATCACGCCCCTTCGGGCGGCGGCGGCAGAAAGTCGACCTCGTGCCTGGCCGAGAGCGCCACGACCTCGACCGGGTTCTGCTCGGCCATCGAGTGGATGCCCCAGAACAGATCGTAGAGCCGGCCCGTCGGCGCGACCCAGAACAGGCATTTCACGGCTGAGCCGGACCTGTTGAACAGCCCGTGCGGCACGTTGCGCGGCAGCCGGACCAGATCGCCGGGTGAAGCAAAGCTCTCCTGCCCGTCGAGGACGAGGTCGAGTCGGCCCTCCAGCATGTAGATGAACTCGTCCTGCGTCGGATGGATATGCGGCGGCACGAAGGTGCCCGGCGGGAAGGTCGCGTGCCAGGAAAACGAATCCGGGCTCAGCGATTTCGGCACATAGGTCTGGCCGAGTATGTTCCAGGAAATGGCGTCGAGGCCTTCATTGGCCCTGGTCACGCCGGCGGTCAGCGGCTTCATGTTCGTTCTCCTCACAGATGCAGGAAGCGGTCCTTGACCGCCGTGTCGCTGCGCAGTTCCTCGCTGGTGCCGCGCCAGACGACGCGGCCCTTTTCCAGCACGATATGACGGTCGGCGATCCTGGCCAGCGCATCGACGTTCTTGTCGATGACGAGGATGGATTCACCCTCGGCCTTGAGCGCCGCGAGGCAGGCCCAGATCTCCTGCCGGATGATCGGGGCCAGACCTTCGGTCGCCTCGTCGAGGACGATCAGGCGGGGATTGGTCATCAGCGCACGGCCGATCGCCAGCATCTGCTGCTCGCCGCCCGAGAGCTGGTTGCCGCGATTGGCGCGGCGCTCCTTCAGGCGCGGGAAGAAGTCGTGGATTCGCGCGATGTCCCAGCGCGGCTTGCCGAAGCGGCTGGCGGCGGTCGCGATCAGATTCTCCTCGACCGAGAGCGTCGGGAAGATCATCCGGCCCTCCGGCACGAGGCCGATGCCGGCCTGCGCGATACGGAAGGGCGCGGCCCCCGTCAGGTCGCGTCCCGCGACGCTGACCCGGCCCGCTTTCGGCCTGATCAGCCCCATGATGGCGCGGATCGTCGTGGTCTTGCCCATGCCGTTGCGGCCGAGCAGCGTGACGACCTCGCCTTCGGCGATGGCGAGATCGACGCCGAACAGGATCTGCGCCTCGCCATAGCCGGCGTCGAGGGCTTCGACCGTCAGCATGGCGGGGCTTCCAATGCTGTCATTCCGCGGCGCGCAGCGAGGCCGGAATCCACGACCGGGCTCGACAATGCAACGGCGCTATGGAGGGCAAACCGGGTCGTGGGTTCCGGGTTCCTCGCTTTGCGAAGCCCCGGAATGACAAGGTGGGATGCACGCATCTCAGCCCTCCTCGCCGAGATAGGCTTCGCGAACGGCGGGGTCGGCGCGGACCGTCGCCGGATCGCCCGAGGCGATGACACGGCCATAGACCAGCACGGTGACGCGGTCGGCCAGCGCGAAGACGGCCTCCATGTCGTGCTCGACCAAGAGCATGGCGTAGCGGCCCTTCAGGCTCTTGAGCAGCGCGATCAGGCGCTCGCCCTCCTCGCGTCCGACGCCGGCCAAAGGCTCGTCGAGCAGGATCGCGGCGGGCTCCAGCGTCAGCGCCATCGCGATCTCGAGCGCGCGCTTCTCGCCATGCGAGAGCCGGCCCGCCAGCACGTCGGCGCGCTCGGAAAGGCCGACCGCCGCGATCGCCTCGCGCGCCGGAGCGTTCAGGCTCTCGTCGCGGGCGGCGTTGCGGAGCAGCGCCAGCGGGGAGGAACTGCGCGCCTGCACGCCGAGCGCGACGTTCTCAAGCACCGAGAGCGAGGGGATCGTCGAGGTGATCTGGAAGGTGCGGGCGAGCCCGGCGCGCGAACGCTTCTCCGGCGAGAAGCCGGTGATGTCGCCGCCACGAAAGCGGATGCTGCCGGCGTCTGGCCGCAGCATGCCGGAGATCTGGTGGACCAGCGTGGTCTTGCCGGCGCCGTTGGGGCCGATCAGCGCATGCAGCTCGCCGGGCGCGACATCGAGGTTGACGCCGTCGGTGACCTTCAGCGCACCGAACGACTTGCGCAGGCCCGACAGGGCGAGAACCGGCTCAGTCATGGCCGGCTCAGTCATGGCGGCGACCGAGCCTGCCGATGGTGCCGACCAGACCGCCGCGCGTGAACAGCACGAACAGCACGATCATCGGCCCGAAAATGACTTTCCAGTGCTCGGTCCAGCGCGACAGAAGATCCTCGGTAAAGAGGAATGCCAGCGCGCCGATGATCGCGCCATGCAATGAACCGACGCCGCCGAGCACGACCATGAAGATCAGCTCGCCCGAGCGCGCCCAGGACATGTAGGCCGGGCTGACGAACTCGGTCTGGTTGGCGAGCAGGAAGCCCGACAGCCCCGCGATCATGCCGGAGATGACGTAGGCGATCAGCCGGATGAGCGAGACGTCGAAGCCGGTCACCGTGACGCGCGTCGCGTTCTCGCGCGCCGCGCGCAAGGTTCGGCCGAAGCGCGATGCGACGATGACGCTGATCAGGAGATAGCAGCCGGCCAGCATGCCAAGCACGACATAGTAGAACGAGGTCCGGTTCGCGAAGGGCTTGAGCCCGAGAAGCGTGCTGCGGTCGGACAGCGTGAGACCGTCGTCGCCGCCATAGGCCGAGAGCGCCTGCGCCAGGAAGAACGCCATCTGGCCGAAGGCGAGCGTGATCATGATGAAGGCGACGCCTTTGGTCCGCAGCGAGACCGCGCCGGTGACGGCGGCGAACAGGCCGCAGAGCACGAGGATCACGGGCAGGATCAGCAGCGCCTCGGTGCGGCCCTCGGTGATCATGATCCCGGTGACATAGGCGCCGATGCCGATGAAGGCGGCGTGGCCGAAGGAAACCAGCCCTCCGACGCCGAGGATCAGGTCGAGCGAGAGCGCCGCGATCGCGAAAATCATCGCCCGCGTCACCAGCGTCAGCCAATGCGGGGGAAGGCCGAGCGAGACGACCACGGGCACGGCGGCGAGCGCGAGGAACAGCACGATCGCGATGAGCGGCCGGCGTTCGCGCGCCGGCAGGGCGACGGCCTGCGGCTCGCCGAGCGCAGCGTCCGGCAGGGCGGGCGCGGCGCTCATGAGCGGCCCTTGGCCGGCAGCAGGCCCTCGGGCCTCACGAACAGCACCATCGCCATGACGAGATAGATCAACATCGAGGAGAGCGCGGCCCCGGTCGCCCGCGCCGAGGGCGCGCTCATGAAGAGTCTCAGCAGGTCGTTCATGAAGGAGCGCCCGAGCGTATCGACGAGGCCGACGATCAGCGCGCCGACGAACGCGCCCCGGATCGAGCCGATGCCGCCGACGACGATGACGACGAAGGCGAGGATCAGGATCGAATCGCCCATGCCGGGCTCGACCGAGAGGATGGGAGCGGCCATCGCGCCGGCGAACCCCGCCAGCATGGTCCCGAAGGCGAAGACGATCATGAACAGCTTGCGGATGTCGACGCCGAGCGCCGAGACCATCGACGCGTTCGACGCGCCGGCCCGCAGCAGCATGCCGGTGCGCGTCTTCTCGACGATGAACCAGAGCAGGCCGGCGACCGCCAGCCCCGAGCCGATCAGCGCGAAGCGGTAGGTCGGATAGAGGATGCCGTCCATCAGCCGGACCGAGCCGGTCAGAAACTCCGGCGCCGGCACCGAGAGCGGGGCCGCGCCCCAGGCGATCTTGACGCCCTGGTTGAGCAGCAGGATGAGGCCGAAGGTGGCCAGCACCTGGTCGAGATGGTCGCGTTCGTAGAGATGCCGGAAGACGAGGAATTCGAGCGCGAGCCCGACGACGAGCGCGGCCAGCAGCGCCAGCACGAGGCCCAGTACGAAGTTGCCGGTCAGCGAGACGAAGGTCACGGCGAGATAGGCGCCGAGCATGTACTGCACGCCATGCGCCAGGTTGATGAAGTCCATCACGCCGAAGACCAGCGTCAGCCCCGCCGCGACCAGAAACAGCAGGATGCCGAGCTGGAGCCCGTTCAGGATCTGGACGATGAGGAGGCTGGTGGTCATGGATCGTCGGCTCGATCTGCCTTTGCGATCATACTCCGCCGTCATCCCGGACGCAGCGAAGCGGAGCTCCGGGATCCATCATGGAGCACCGCGGCGCCTTGCGATGGATCCCGGATCGGCGCGGCCTGCGGCCGCTTGTCCGGGATGACGGCGTCGGGACAAGGCTGCCTTACTTGAGAGCGCAATCCTTCGCATGCGGGTCGGCATAGTCCGTGAAGATCTTCTGGGCGATCTCGGTCTGGAACTTGCCGTCGGCGCGCTTGGCGACCTTGACCAGGTAGAAGTCCTGGATCGGGTAGCCATTGGTGTTGAACTTGAACTTGCCGCGCAGCGAGGTGAAGTCGGCCTTCTTGAGCGCGGCGCGCAGCTTGTCCTTGTCGCCCGCGCCGCCGGCCGCCTTGACGGCCGAGTCGATCAGCATGGCGGCGTCATAGGCCTGCATGGCGTAGGAGCCGGGCACGATCTTGTAGGCTGCCTCATAGGCCGACACGAAGGCCTTGGACTGCGGGTTGTCCATGTTCGGCGCCCAGGTCATGCCGCCGAACAGGCCGACCGCCGCGTCCTGCTGCGCCGGCAGCGTCGATTCGTCGACGGTGAAGGCCGAAAGGAACGGGATCTTGCCCTGCAGGCCGGCCTGCGACCACTGCTTGACGAAATTGACGCCCAAGCCCCCCGGCAGGAAGGCGAAGACCACGTCGGGCTTGGTCGAGGCGATCTTGGCGAGGTCCGAGGCGAAATCCATCGAGGTCAGCGGAGCATAGACCTCGTCGACGATCTCGCCCTTGTAGTAGTTCTTGAAGCCGGCGAGCGAGTCCTTCCCGGCCTGGTAGTTCGGCGCGATGATGTAGGCGCGCTTGAAGCCCTGATCCTGAGCGTACTTGCCCAGAACCTCGTGGACCTGGTCGTTCTGGTAGGACGTCACGAAGAAGTTCTCGTTGCAGGCCTTGCCGGCCATGGTCGACGGGCCGGCATTGGGCGAGATCAGGATCGCGCCGGAATCGAGCACGGGCTTCGCGATCGCGCCGAGGATGTTGGAGAAGATCGGACCGACGACGAAATCGACCTTGCCGCCCTCGATGAAGGCGCGGACCTTGCCGACCGCGACGTCGGGCTTGAGCTCGTCGTCGATGACGGTGACCTGCACCGGCACGCCGCCGAGCTTGCCGCCGTTCTTGTCGACCGCGAGCTGGAAGCCGTCGCGGAGCTGCTGGCCGAGCGCGGCGCCGGGCCCGGTCAGCACGCTGACGACGCCGATCTTGATCGGCTCCTGGGCCTGGGCCGCGGTGGCCGCGGCCAGCGCGAACAGGCCGGCGCCAAGGCTGGGCATGTATCTGGATGTCATGTCGGGTCCTCCCGGGACGAGCGAGAAAGCAGCGAGCGCGACAGGGGTCCCTCAACCTCCGAAAACCGCGCGACGAGGGCATATTGTTTCAAGCTTAAAATATCTGCAAGGGGTTCGGGAGTGGGAATTCCTTAACCCTTTGATTGTCCTTCCCGTCATCCCCGACAAGCGGCTCGGCCGCGCCGACCGGGATCCATCGCGAGGGCGGCGCTCCGTGATGGATCCCGGATATCCGCTTCGCTTCGTCCGGGACGACGGGGAGGGTGTGGCTGCGAGCAAGGCCAGCTCACGCCTGCACGCCGTCGACATACCAGTCCATCTTGGAGAGCGTCTCGTCGGAGGCCTTCTCGCCTTCCTTCAGCCGGACGACGCCCTTCTGGTCCTTGAGCTCGCCGGTGAAGGGATGGAGCGTGCCCGCGACAATGGCCTTGGTTACCTCGTCGGCGGCGGCGCGGGCGGCGGGCGTCACCGCATCGTTGTAGGGCGCGATCTTGACCATGCCGTCCTTGATGCCGCCCCAGACGTCGCCGGTCTTCCACGAGCCGTCCATCGCCGCCTTCACGCGGGAGATGTAGTAGCCCGACCAGTCGTCGACGATCGCCGAGAGATGCGCCTTCGGCGCGAAGGCCTTCATGTCCGAGGCCTGGCCGAAGGCGAAGACGTTGCGCTGTTCGGCCGCCTGCAGGGCCGCGGCCGAGTCGGTGTGCTGGGTGATGATGTCGCAGCCCTGGTCGATCAGCGCCTTGGCGGCGTCGGCCTCCTTGGCCGGGTCGTACCAGGTCGAGGCCCAGATCACCTTGGTCCTGAAGTTCGGGTTCACCTTCCTGGCCGCGAGGTGGAAGGCGTTGATGCCCATCACCACCTCGGGGATCGGGAAGGAAGCGATGTAGCCGGCCTGACCCGATTTCGACATGTGCCCGGCGATCGTGCCGATCACGGCGCGGCCTTCATAGAAGCGGGCGTTGTAGGTCGCGACGTTGTCGGCGCGCTGATAGCCGGTAGCGTGCTCGAAGAAGAGCTTCGGGAACTGCTTGGCGACCTGGATGGTCGGGTTCATGAAGCCGAACGAGGTCGTGAAGATGATCTGGTTGTTGGCCTGCGCCAGCTGCCGGATGGCGCGGGCCGCATCCGGCCCCTCTGCCACCTTCTCGATGAAGCTCGTCTTGACCTTCGCGCCGAACTCCTTCTCGACGGCGAGCCGGCCCTGGTCGTGCGTCCAGGTCCAGCCATGGTCGCCGACGGGTCCGACATAGATGAAGCCGACGCCGAGCGGCGCCTGCGCCGGCGCGCGCCCCGCGGCGAAGGGCAGGGCGGCGGCAGAGGCGCCGGCGCCGAAATTGAACCTGCGGCGGGTGATGATCGAGGTCATGGTCGTGGTCTCCCCGTTGTGGTTGGCGGCGTCAGGACGCCGAGAAGGGTTTGCCCAGGCAGGCCGGCGCGTTCGCCCGGCCGCTCTTGGGTCCAAGCGACATCATGGTCAGAACTGCGATCGTCGCAAGATAGGGGGCCATCGCCAGCGCCTCGGGCGGCAGCCAGGTGACGCCGGCGGCCTTGAACTGGAGTTCGGCCGTCATCACCGCGCCGAACAGGTAGGCTCCGAGCAGCAGCCGGCCCGGCTTCCAGGCCGCGAAGACGACGAGTGCGAGCGCGATCCAGCCGCGCCCGGCGGTCAGGCTGTCGGCCCACATCGGCGTCAGCGCCAGCGAGAAATACGCCCCCGCAAGTCCCGCCAGCGCGCCGCCGAAAGCGATCGCGGCGTAGCGGATCGCGATGACCGGGTAGCCGATGGCGTGGGCCGAGGCGTCGTTCTCGCCGACCGCGCGCAGGATCAGCCCCGGCCGCGTCCGGTTCAGGAAGAAACCGACGGCCAGCACCAGCGCGAGTGAGAGATAGACCACGATATCGTGGCCGAGGAGAGCGCGTAGCAGGGGGCGGCCCGACAGCGCTTCGGGAAAGGCCGGCCCGAGCCGCGTGATGGTGCGGCCGACGAAGCCCGCGCCGATCAGCGAGGACGCGCCGATGCCGAAGATCGTCAGGGCCAGGCCGGTCGCGACCTGATTGGCGGTCAGCGACAGCGTCAGGACGGCGAAGACCATTGCCGTTGCGACGCCCGCGAGGAGCGCCGCGACCAGCCCGGCTCCCGTGCTGCCGGTGCCGTAGGCGACGGCGAAGCCCGCGACCGCTCCTACCAGCATCATGCCCTCGACGCCGAGATTGAGCACGCCGGCTTTTTCCACCACGAGTTCGCCCAGCGCGGCGAGCAGGATCGGGGTGGACGCCGCGACGAGCGTCATGAAGATCGAGACAAGGATGGCGGTTGTCATGCCGCCCTCGTTTTCCACCCGATCCGGTAATTCACCAGCACGTCCGTCGCGAGCAGCACGAAGAGCAGCAGCGCCTGGAACATCCCCGTCGCGGCCTGCGGCAGCCTGACGGTGGTCTGGGCGATCTCGCCGCCGACATAGGTGGCCGCCAGCACCACCCCGCCGAAGACGATGCCGAGCGGGTTCAGCCGGCCGAGAAAGGCGACGATGATCGCGGTGAAGCCGTAGCCGGTCGGGAATTGCGGCGTGAGCTGGCCGAAGGGTCCTGCGGCCTCGAACAGTCCGGCGAGGCCGGCAAGCCCGCCGCCGGCCAGCAGCGAGGCCCATGTCACACGATCCGAGCTGAAGCCGCCATGGCGCGCCGCGGCGGGCGCGAGGCCGACGACCTTGACGGCATAGCCGGCGATCGTCTTCTCCATCAGCAGCCAGGCGACCAGCGCGATGACGAGCGCCAGCGGAATGCCGAGATGGACGAGCGAGCCCTCCGTCATCGCCGGCAGGGTCTGGGCTGCGCTGAACATCTTCGTCTGCGGGAAATTGAAGCCGTCCGGGTCCTTCCACGGGCCGCGCACGAGGTAATAGAGCGCCTGCACGGCGACATAGGTCAGCATCAGGCTGGTCAGGATCTCGCTGACCTGCAGCTTCACGCGGAGGAAGGCCGGAACCGCCGCCCAGGCCATGCCGCCGAGCACGCCGGCGAGCGCCATGGCGGGCAGGATCCACCAGCCGGTCAGGCCATGCGTCGCGAGCGCGACGCCGGTGCCCGCGACCGCGCCCATGACGTATTGCCCCTCCGCGCCGATATTCCAGACATTGGCGCGGAAGCCGATGGCGAGGCCGAGCGCGATCATCACGAGAGGCGCCGCCTTGACGCCGACATCGGGCCAGCGCCGCGGCTCCAGGAACGGCGTCAGGAAGATGTCGCGCACGGCGTGGAAGCCGTCATAGCCCATCGCGGTGAAGACGAGCATGCCGATCAGCATGGTCAGGCCGACCGCGATCGGCGGGCTGGCATAGAGCATCGCGGTGCTGGGCTCGCGCCGGCGTCGCCATTCAGGCATGGGCGTCGGCTCCGTGCGGAGCAGCCGCACCATGCACGCCACCCATCATCAGGCCGATCTCGTCGAGACCGAGCGTGCCGACCTCGCGCGCGACCGAGAGCCGCCCTTCGTTGATGACGCAGAGCCGGTCGGCCAGTTCCAGCAATTCGTCGAGGTCCTGCGAGATCACCACGACGGCCGAGCCTTTCGCCGCGAGGTCGACCAGCTCGTGCCGGATCGCCGCGGCGGCGCCCGCATCGACGCCCCAGGTCGGCTGGCAGACGACGAGGACGGAGGGGGTCTGGCCGATCTCGCGGCCCATGATGAACTTCTGCAGATTGCCGCCCGAGAGCGAGCGGGCGAGCGCGGCCGGCCCGGTGGCGCGGACATCGAAGCGCTGGATCACGGCGGTCGTGAAGCGCGTCACGTCGCCCCGGCCGATGATGCCGAACGGGGCGAGCGGCAGGCGGTGGCGCGCGGTCAGCACGGCGTTGTCGGCGAGCGGGAAATCCGGCACGGCGGCATGGCCGTTGCGCTCCTCGGGGACGCAGGCGAGACCGAGCGCGCGGCGCGGTCCGGCGCCGTCGCGGCCGATCGGCTTGCCGTCGAGCCTGATGGCGTCGGCCGAGCCGGCCAGCCGCTCCCCAGAGAGCGCGGTCAGAAGCTCCGACTGCCCGTTGCCCGCGACGCCGGCGATGCCGAGGATTTCGCCGGCGCGGGCCTCGAACGTGATGTCCTCGAGATCGGCGCCGAAAGGCGGCTCGCCGTCGAGCGAGAGTCCGTTCACAGCGAGCCGGACCGCGCCCGCGCCGCCGCCGGGCTTGCGCTCGATCTGGCGCAGCTCCGCGCCGATCATCAGCTCGGCCATCCGCTTGGTGCTCTCGGCCCTGGGATCGCAGGTCGCGACGACCTTCCCGCCGCGCAGGATCGTCGCGGCCTCGCAGAGCGCCTTGATCTCGTGCAGCTTGTGCGAGATGTAGAGGATCGCGCAGCCTTCCGCCGCGATGTGGCGCAGCGTGCCGAACAGTTTCTCGACCTCCTGCGGCGTCAGCACCGAGGTCGGCTCGTCCATGATCAGTAGCTTCGGCTTCTGCAGCAGGCAGCGCACGATCTCGATGCGCTGACGCTCGCCGACCGAAAGCGTATGCACCGCGCGCTCGGGATCGAGCGGCAGCGAATAGCTGTCGAGGATCGCGGCGACGCGGCGTTTCAGTTCGTCGCGGTCGACCGCCTCGTCGAGGCCGAGCGCGATGTTCTCGATCACCGTCATCGCGTCGAACAGAGAGAAGTGCTGGAACACCATGCCGATGCCGAGCTTTCGCGCCGCCTTGGGCGAGGGGATCGCAACGCGCTCGCCGTCCCACTGGATCGTGCCCTCGTCGGCCTGCTGCACGCCGTGGATGATCTTCACCAGCGTCGACTTGCCGGCTCCGTTCTCGCCGAGCAGGGCATGGATTTCGCCGGGGCGGACGCTGAGGCTGATGTCCTCGTTGGCCTTCACGCCCGGAAAGCGCTTGGAGATGTGGGCGAGCGCGAGGCGGGGCGGGGTCATGATCGGCTCGTCTCTCCCGTCCTTGGCGCGGTCGCGGCCGACGAAGCCGGCTCCTTGCCGCCAAGCAAGCTCCGCACCAGCTCGGCCGCCGTCAAGGCGGCGATCACCTCCGGCCGCTTGTCGTCCACATCCGCGCCGCCGATCGGGCAGGTCAGGCGGGCGAGCGCTTCGCGCCGTCCCCCAGCGCGCAGAAATCCGGCCTCGAAGCGGGCGCGCTTGGTCGCGGAGCCGATCATGCCGACATAAGCCGCATCGCCGCGCTGGAGCGCGGCCTCGGTCAGGCGGTAGTCGAGCGCGTGGCTGTGGCTCAGGATGACGAAAGCCGCTCCGGCCGGCGCGGCATCGACGGCCGCGACGGGGTCCGCCATGCGGATGCAGGTGATCGCCGCCGGAAGGCCGTCCATGACGCCGTCGCGGTCGTCGATCAGGCTGACTGCGAAGGGCAGGGGGGCGAGCGCCTTCGCCAGAGCGAGACCAGTGTGACCCGCGCCGAAGATGGGAACGGCCGGGCGCATGGCGGCCTCGGCCTTGTCGCGGGCCGCCAGGATCGCGAGATCGGCGGCGGTCGCGCGCCGCAGCGAGACCTGGACGCGTCCGCCGCAGCACTGTCCCATCTGCGGGCCGAGCGGGATGTCGAGTGTTCGCGCCCCGTCGCCTCCGGCAAGCATGGCGCGGGCGACATCGGCGCAGTGGAATTCGAGCTGGCCGCCGCCGATCGTGCCGGCTGTGGCGGTTGCGCTGACGGCCATGGTCGCGCCGGCCTCGCGGGGGGTGGAGCCTTGCGCGTCGGCGATGCGGACGAGGATGACGCCCTCGGTGAGGTGGCGGGCAAGGAAGGCGGGGAAAGTGGTCATCGCTGCGCCAGGCGAAGTAACGCGAACCTGCTGGACGAGGCGCAACGAAACTCCCTCCCCCCGCTTGCGGTGGGGAGGGTCGGGGTGGGGGGGAGAGTATGGGCCGCCGCTTTGCGACCGGCGAGTGGGCTCGTCCTGCACGCCCCCCCATCCCTGACCCTTCCCCGCCGCAAGCGGGGGGAAGGGGACAGGTCGCGGCTCGTCGTCCTGCTTGCGACGTTCATGGGTTGGCCGAGACCTCCGCCCGCATCCGCTCAACCGCCGCCAGCACCCGCTCCGGCGTGGCGGGCGCGTCGAGCCTCGGGCAGATCTTGTGCCCGCCCACGCTCGCCACGGCATCCGACAGCGCGTGCAGCACCGAGATCGCCAGCATCAGCGGCGGCTCGCCGACCGCTTTCGAGCGGCCGATCGTCGGCTCGCGATTGGGCGCGTTGTCGAGCAGATCGACGTTGAAGATGCGCGGGCGGTCGGAAGCGACCGGGATCTTGTAGGTCGAGGGCGCATGCGTCTTCAGCACGCCCTTTTCGTCCCAGACCAGCTCCTCCGTGGTGAGCCAGCCCATGCCCTGGACGAAGCCGCCCTCGATCTGCCCTCTGTCGATCGCCGGGTTCAGCGAGGCGCCGCAATCATGCAGGATGTCGACGCGCTCGACCTTGTATTCGCCTGTCAGCGTGTCGATCGCGACCTCGGCCGCCGCCGCGCCATAGGCGAAGTAGTAGAACGGGTGGCCGCGCCCGGTCTTGCGGTCCCAATGGATCTTCGGCGTCGCGTAGAAGCCCGTCGCCGAGAGCTGGACGCGGGCCATGTAGGCGAGCCCGACGAGTTCGGCGAAGGCGATCTCGCGCGCCCCGACCGCGACATGGCCGGGCTTGAACAGGATCGCGTCGGGTTTTTCCTGCCAGTGCCGGGCGGCGAACTCCACCAGCCGCGCCTTGATCGTCTCGCAGGCGTCGAGCGCGGCCATGCCGTTGAGGTCCGAGCCGGAGGAGGCGGCGGTGGCGGAGGTGTTCGGCACCTTGCCGGTCGTGGTCGCGGTGATCTTGACCTGGTCGAGCCCGATGCCGAAGGCCTGCGCCGCCACCTGCGCCACCTTGACGTAGAGCCCCTGGCCCATCTCCGTGCCGCCATGGTTCAGCATCACGGTGCCGTCGGTGTAGACATGCACCAGCGCGCCGGCCTGATTGTACCAGGTCGCGGTGAAGGAGATGCCGAATTTGACCGGCGTGAGCGCGATGCCGCGCCTGATCACGGGGCTCGTCGTGTTGAAGGCGGCGATCGCCTGCTGCCGGGCGCGGTAGTCGCAGGAGCGCTCCAGCTCGGCCATGACCTCGCCGGCGATCATGTCCTCGACCGGCTGGTGATAGGGCGTGAGAACGCGATCCTCGCCGCCATACAGATTGCGGCGGCGCACCTCCAGCGGGTCGAGCCCGGTGGCGAAGGCGACCTCCTCGATGAAGCGCTCGGCCCCGACCATGCCTTGCGGCCCGCCGAAGCCGCGAAAGGCGGTGTTGGAGACGGTGTTGGTGCGCAAGGGTTCCGAACGGGCGCGAACCGCCGGATAGAAGTAGCAGTTGTCTGCATGGAACAGGGCGCGGTCGGTCACCGGCCCGGACAGGTCGGCGTTCCATCCGCAGCGAGCGCCGAAGATCGTATCGACCGCGAGGATGCGTCCGTCATCGGCGAAGCCGATCTCGTAGTCGCAGACGAAGTCGTGGCGCTTGCCGGTGACGGCCATGTCGTCGTCGCGGTCGGGCCGCAGCTTCACCGGGCGCCCTACCTTGCGGGCGCAGAGCGCCGCCACGCAGGCGAACAGGTTCGACTGCGTCTCCTTGCCGCCGAAGCCGCCGCCCATGCGCCGGATCTCGACCGTCACCGCATGCGAGCCGACGCCGAGGACGGCGGCGACCATGTGCTGGACCTCGGTCGGATGCTGGGTCGAGGAGAAGACCTGCATGTCGTCGTCCTCGCCGGGGATGGCGAGCGCGATCTGGCTCTCCAGATAGAAATGGTCCTGCCCGCCGATCGCCATCGAACCCTTCAGCCGGCGCGGACTGGCGGCCATGGCGGCGGCGACATCGCCGCGTTCGAGCTTCAGCGGCTCGGTGACGAGGTCGCCGCCGGCGGCGCGGGCGGAGGCGACATCGAGAATGGGCGCGGCTTCTTTGCAACTCGTCTTGGCGAGCAGCGCCGCGCGTCGGGCCTGGTCGCGCGTCTGTGCCACCACCGCGAAGAGCGGCTGGCCGTGATGCAGGACGGCATCGACCGCGAAGACCGGCTCGTCGTGCCTGTGCGTCGAGGAGATGTCGTTGACGCCGGGAATGTCGGCGGCGGTCAGCACCGCGAGGACGCCGGGCGCGGCGCGCACCGGATCCAGATCGAGCGCGAGCAGCCGGCCATGCGCGATGGTGCTGAGGCCGAGACAGGCATGGACGAGGCCGGCCGGCTCGGCGAGGTCGTCGATATAGAGCGCCTCGCCCGCAACGTGCTTCTGCGCCGAATCGTGCCGGATCGCCGAGCCGACCAGCGGCTGGGGAGGCGCGAGATCGAGCCGCTTGCGCGCGTCAGCCATGGGCGGCCTCCGCCAGCAGGCCGGCGACGCGCGTCGGGGTCGCTTGCGTCGTCTCGATCAGGAAACGCCGCAGCAGGTTGCCGGCGACGGTGAGCCGGTAGCCGGCCGAGGCGCGCATGTCGGAGAGGGGAGTGAAGTCCCGCGGCAGCGCGGCGATGGCGGCGGCGACCGCGTTCCCGCTCCATGGCTGGCCGAGCAGGGCCGCCTCCGCCGCCTTGGCCCGCTTCGGGATGCCGGCCATGCCGCCATAGGCCAGCCGCGCCTCGGTGACGATGCCGCCCGGGTCGCGCCGGATCAGGAAGGCGCCGCACAGCGCGGAGATATCCTCGTCGAAGCGCTTGCTGATTTTCGAGACGTGGAAAAGGGCTTCGGCTTCCAGCTTCGGCGCCAGCACCGCCTCGACGAATTCGCCGGGCCGCCGGTCCTGCCTGCCGTAGTCGAGGAAGAAGTCCTCCAGCGCGATCTCGCGGGGTTCGGCCCCCCTGCGCAGCACCAGCCGCGCGCCGAGCGCGATCAGCGCGGGCGGAAGGTCGCCGATCGGCGAGCCGTTGGCGATGTTGCCGCCGATCGTGCCGGCGTTGCGGACCTGCTCGCCGCCGAAGCGCCGCATCAGCTCGTCGAGTTGCGGCGATATCTCCGCCAGCGCGCGGCGGACATCGACATGGTTCGCCATCGCGCCGATGCGCAAATGGTCGTCCTTCTCGTCGATGGCGCGCAAGGCCTCGATCCTGCCGAGAGAGATTACGGGGTTAAGCCGGCGCATGCCCTTGGTGACCCACAAGCCCACATCGGTCGCACCGGCTACGAGCGTGGCCTCGGGATGGGCGATGACGAGATCCGCCAGCGCCTCCGTGGTCGCCGGTGCGAGGAAGCGCCGGCCGTCGCCGCCAAGGGCGAGCGTCTCGCCATCCGTCAGCGTAACGAGCTTCGCGGCGATCTCGGCGCGGCCCTGCGCAGGACGATCCTTCGCCCGGTCGCCGAACCGATACATCGCCCGCGCCGCCGCGATGATCGGCTGGTAGCCGGTGCAGCGGCACAGATTGCCCGCCAGGGCGTCCTCGATGCGCGCCACATCAGGCGCCTCCTCGTTCAGCCAGAGCGCGAAGAGCGACATCACGAAACCCGGCGTGCAGAAGCCGCATTGCGAGCCGTGATGATCGACCAGCGCCTGTTGGACGGGATGGAGCGCGCCGTCCGCACCTCTCAGATGTTCGACCGTGAGCAGATGGCATCCGTCCAGCGTCGGCAGGAAACGGATGCAGGCGTTGATCGCCTCGTGGCGCAGCCTGCCGCCGTCGAGCCGGCCGACGACCACGGTGCAGGCCCCGCAATCGCCTTCGGCGCAGCCTTCCTTGCTGCCGGTCATGCGCCGGTCGAGGCGCAGCCAGTCGAGCACGGTCAGCGTCGGATCGCAGGAGGCGATCTCGACCAGCCGGTCCCCGAGATAGAAGCGCAGGCTCTCACGCATGGCGTCTTCTCCCTCCCCCCGCCCGCGGTGGGGAGGGGCGGGGTGGGGGGGAGAGTCCAGGCCGTCGCCGATTCGTGTGGGCGTCGAGCCATGTCCTGCCCGCCCCCCCATCCCCAGCCCTTCCCCACCGCAAGCTGGGGGAAGGGGACAGGGTGGCGCGACCCTGCGAAACTCGGACAAGCCAAATCATGCTCGCAGATTAGGCATGTTCCAGCCTTGGCCGGAAGCACTGATTTGATGCAGAGATGACGCGGATCTGGGCCGGGATTCCGATGCGATGAGCCATACGAAGTCGATCAGGATTCTGCGCGGCCGCCTGCTCTGGTTCGTCGCCGATCCGCAAACGCGGGGCGAGGCGGCCCATCGCTACGTCGTGGACGGCCTTCTCGTGATCGAGAACGGGCTGGTCAAGACGGCCGGCGAGGCCGCCGATCTGCTCGGGACGCTGCCGGCGGACGCCGAGATCGTCGACCACCGGCCGCATCTGATCATGCCGGGCTTCATCGACGCGCATCTGCACATGCCGCAGACTCAAGTTGTCGCCTCCTATGGCGCGCAGCTGATGGACTGGCTCAACACCTACACCTTCGTCGAGGAGCAGAAGCTGTCCCGGCAAGGCCATGCCGAGAAGCTGGCGCTCTTCCTGCTCGACGAGCTTCTGGCGAACGGCACGACCACCGCGGCGATCTACTGCTCGGTCCATCCGCAGTCGGTCGAGGCGCTGTTCGCGGAGTCCGAGCGCCGCAACACCCGCATGCTCGCCGGCAAGGTGATGATGGACCGCAATGCGCCCGAAGCCCTGACCGATACGGCCGAAAGCGGCTACGCGGATTCAAAGGCGCTTATCTCGCGCTGGCACGGCAAGGGCCGGCAGCTCTACGTCATCAGCCCGCGCTTCGTCGTGACCTCGACGCCGGAGCAGTTGCAGGCGGCGGGCCGACTCGCCGCCGAGCATCCGGACTGTCACGTCCAGACCCATATCAACGAGAACAAGGCGGAGATCGCGCTCGCCAACGAACTTTACCCGGAGCCCGGCGACTATGCCGGCATCTACCGGCATTACGGCCTGCTCGGGCCCAAAAGCCTGCTCGGCCACTGCATCCACATGACCGACCGCGAATGGCGCCGCTTCGCCGAGACCGGCACGGTGGCGGTGTTCTGCCCGACCTCGAACCTGTTCCTGGGGTCAGGACTATTCGACTGGGCGCGTGCGCGTGCCGAGGGCGTGCCTGTCGCGGTCGCGACCGATATCGGCGGCGGCACCTCCTATTCGATGCTGCGCACGATGTCGGAGGCCTACAAGGTGCTGCAGTTGCAGGGCCAGTCGCTCTCGGCCCTGACCGCCCTGCACGCGATCACGCTGGGCAATGCCAGGGCGCTCGGGCTCGACCATCTGATCGGCTCGTTCGAGCCCGGCCGCGAGGCGGACGTCGTGGTGCTCGATCCGGCGGCCCAGTGCGCCATGGCGCACCGGCTGGAGACGGCCCGGACGCTGGCCGAGGAGCTGTTCGTGCTGGTCACGCTCGGCGACGAGCGCAATGTCGTCGCGACCTATGTTATGGGGGAGCGGGCCGCAATCGGTCGAAGCTGATCCGCGGCATGTTCAACAGTCATGATTTTCGTTGAGCAGGCCGGCATTCGGCAATCCGCTCACCCCAGCACTCCGCCCTTCCGCGCGAAGTCGAGATAGATCTCGCGCAGCCGGATCGCCGCCGGCCCCGGCGCGCCGTTGTGGACGGTGTGGCCGTCGATCTGGACCACCGGCATGACGAAGCTGTTGGCCGAGGTGATGAAGGCCTCCTCGGCGTCGAGCGCCTCGGTCAGCGTGAATTCGCGCTCCTCGAAGATGAAGCCGGTCTCGGCCAGGAAGGCCAGAAGCGCCTTGCGCGTGATGCCCGGCAAAACCTTCTCGGAGAGCGGGCGCGAGATCAGCGTCTTGTCCTTGACGATCCATGCCGTCGAGGACGCGCCTTCCGTGACCAGGTCGCCTTCCAGCATCCAGGCCTCCTGCGCGCCGCGCTCAGCCGCGAGTTGCTTGGCGAGCACCGGCGCGAGCAGGTTGACGCTCTTGATGTCGCGCCGGGCCCAGCGGATGTCGGGGCAGGTGACGACCTTGATGCCGGTCTTGGCCGCCGGCGCGTCGCTGAGGTTGCGCTCCTGCGTGAACATCACCAGCGTCGGCTTCACATCCTTGGGAAAGGCGAAGTCGCGGTCGGCCGCGCCGCGCGAGACCTGCAGATAGATGCCGCCCTCCTTCATCGCATTGCGCGCGATCAGTTCCTCATGGATCGCGACCAGGTCCGCCTTCGGCCACGGCAGGGACAGGCCGATCTCGCCGCAGGAACGCTCGAGCCGCGACAGATGCGCCTCGCAATCGACGAGCTTTCCGCCGAGCACGGCCGAGACCTCGTAGATGCCGTCGCCGAAGATGAAGCCGCGATCGAAGATCGAGATCGTCGCCTCTTCCTCGGGAAGATAGGCGCCGTTGACGTAGACGATGCGGCTCATGGGCTGACTCGCGTGCGGGCTTTCGATGAATCTCTCCTAGCCGAGCCGCGCGGGCGAGACGAGCCCCGTCACCGGCTTGCGGATCGGCGTTTCGCGCAACACTGTCGCCCACGAGGAGAGGATTCGCCCATGACCGCCGGACCGGACCGCATGCCCCCGCTGACAGACGCGGACCAGACGCAGGCGCAGCGCGACGCGGCCGAGGTCTTCAAGACCATCCGCGACCAGCCGGTCTTCGGCCCCTTCGTGCCGCTGCACCGCAGCCCGGACCTGATGCTGCGGCTCGCGCCGGTCGGCGATTTCATGCGCAGGGAGCTGTGTTTCGGCGTCAGGCTCGCCGAGATCGCGATCCTGTTCACGGCGCGGCGCTACGACCAGCCGGTCGAATACGCGATCCATGCCGGGATCGCCGCCGAGGCCGGCCTGCCGGCCCATGTCATCGCGGCGCTTGGGGAAGACCGGCAGCCGCCGGACATGACGGAGGACGAGGCGCTGATCTGGTCATGCGTCGCCGAGATCGACCGGAGCAAAAGACTCTCCGATGCGAGCTATGCCGCGCTGACCGGCCGTTTCGGCGAGCAGGGCGTGGTCGAACTGGCCGCGCTGATGGGCTACTACCAGCTGCTGGCGACGGTGATGAACTGTGCCCGCACGGCGGCCCCTTCCGGCCCCGAACTGCCGCCGGTGCGATGACGCGCAGGCCTTCCTCCGTCGCACTGGCCAAGCCTGCGCGGCGCCCCTAGCTTGGCGCGGGGAAACATGCCGGACACGCAGAGCCGCAGCCAGTGGCTCGGCCTCGTCGGCCTGGGCAAGCTCGGCCAGCGCGTCGCGCTATGCGAAAGCCTTCGACATGGATGTCGTCGCCTGGAGCCGGAACCTGACCGGGAAGACGGCGGCCGGCGCGGACGTCAGGCGCGTCTCTAAGGAGAAGCTGTTCGCGGCCGCCGAGTGATCTCGCCGCATGCCGTCTTGTCCGACCGAAATCAATCCGCCGGCCCTGCCCGCGAAATTCGCTCAACCAGCCTTCGTCGCCTCGAAGCGTCGTTGCCGGAAGGCGCGCACCTTCGCCCTGTTGCCGCAGACCTCCATCTCGCACCAGCGGCGGCGGCGGTTTTTGGTGGTGTCGAAGAACAGCCAGCCGCAGTGGTCGCCCTCGCATTGCTTGATGCGGGCGAGGTTCTGCTGCGTCAGCACCGTCAGGGCCGATAGCGCGATCGGCCCGAGCACCGCCTCCACCAGCGCCTCGCCCGGATCCCAGCGCCAAACGAAACCGTCGCCTGAAGGCGACAATTTCGCTTTCGCCAGACAACGCGCGTGGATGCCGGCAAGCGCGCTGCGGTCCTCCTCCTGCGGTGTCTGCCGTCGCGCCAGCGTCAGGCCGATCCGGTAGATCGTCTCGCGCAGGCTGAGCGCCTCGCGCAGCAGCTGCGCGCCGAGCGGGGCGTTCCGCGCAACGAGCGCGAGCGCCGCATCGCGATCACTGTCGCTTATCGCCTTGGCGTGACGCGCCCAGATCAGGACGTCGTCGGCCTCGCGAAGATGCTCGAGATGGGTCGGCGCGCCGCGCCCCGAAGAGGTGTTGGTGAAGTCGAGGGCGAGCTCGCTTGCAACCAGCGGCAGCGATCCGGCCCGGCTCGGGCCACCTGTGCGATTCGTTTCCATGTAACCATCTATATCTAATTTACAGGTTAAATCAAGATGCTTAGTCTTCGCCACGGATCAACCGTGGAGGAACGTGAATGATCAGGAACCAAGTCAGGGCCGCGCTCGCGGCCGGCGCGCTGCTGGTCTCGCTGGTAAGCGCTCAGGCCCAGGTCAAGCTCGGCGTCGCCGGCCCGATCACCGGGGCCAACGCCGCCTTCGGCGCTCAGCTCAAGAACGGCGCCGAGCAAGCGGCCGCGGACATCAACGCCGCCGGCGGCATTCTCGGGCAGAAACTCACCGTCGTGATCGGCGATGACGTCTCCGATCCCAAGCAGGGCGTCTCCGTCGCCAACAAATTCGTCGGCGACGGCGTCAAGCTCGTCGTCGGCCACTTCAACTCCGGCGTCTCGATCCCTGCCTCGGAGGTGTATGCCGAGAACGGCGTGCTGCAGATCACCCCGGCCTCGACCAATCCGCGCTTCACCGAACGGGGCTTGTGGAACACCTTCCGCACCTGCGGACGCGATGACCAGCAGGGCGTGGTCGCGGCCGCCTACATCGCCCGCAACTTCAAGGGCAAGACCATCGCCGTCCTCCACGACAAGACGACCTATGGCCAGGGGCTCGCCGACGAGACGCGCAAGAGCCTCAACGCTGCCGGGGTGAAGGAGGTGCTCTATGAAGGCGTCAACGCCGGCGAGAAGGATTTCTCGGCGCTCGTCTCCAAGATCAAGGCGGCCAAAATCGACCTGATCTACTGGGGCGGCCTGCATACCGAACTCGGCCTGATTATCCGCCAGATGCGCGACCAGGGCGTCAGCACCGTGGCGATGGGCGCCGACGGCATCACCTCCGACGAGTTCGCCGTGATCGGGGGACCGGGCACGGAAGGAACGCTGATGACGTTTCCGCCCGACCCGCGGGCCCGTCCGAGCGCTGCCGAGGTGGTCAAGCGTTTCGCCGCCAAGGGCTTCAACCCCGAAGCCTATACGCTCTACGCCTACGCCTCGGTCGAGATCATCAAGCAGGCGGCCGAGCAGGCGAAATCGCTCGACCCGAAGCGGATCGCCGCCGCGATCCATTCCGGTATGGTGTTCAAGACAGTGATCGGCGAGATCGCCTACGACAAGAAGGGCGACAGGACGAACCCGGACTACACCGTCTACACCTGGAAGAAGGGCGCGGACGGCAGGATCACCTATGTCGAGAACTGAGATCCGGGCGCTGCCGGTCGAAGCCGGCCGGCAGCGTCAGCACTTCAGCGCAGCCGCCAGCAGCTTGCGGGTATAGTCGGCCTGCGGCGCGGCGAAGATCGCGTCCGCAGGCCCTTCCTCGACCACGCGGCCGTCCTTCATCACCATGATCCAGTCGGCCATGGCGCGGACCACGGCGAGGTCGTGGCTGATGAAGAGATAGGACAGCTCGTGCCTGGTCTGCAGCGCCTTGAGCAGGGCGACGATGCTGGCCTGCACGGTGCGGTCGAGCGCCGAGGTCGGCTCGTCGAGCACCACCAGCGCCGGATGCAGGATCATGGCCCGCGCGATCGCGATGCGCTGGCGCTGTCCGCCGGAGAATTCGTGCGGATAGCGGTCGCGCAAGGCGGGATCGAGGGAGACTTCCGAGAGCGCCTCGCAAGCGCGCCGGTCGCGCGCGGCGCGGTTGAGCTGCGGCGCATGCACCAGCAGCCCCTCGCCGACGATCTCGCCCACCGTCATGCGCGGCGAGAGCGAGCCATAGGGGTCCTGGAAGACCGCCTGCAGACTCTTGCGCAGGGGCCGCATCGCCGCGCGGTCGAGCGGCTGCAAAGCGCGGTCCTCGAAGCGGATGCTGCCAGATGACGGCAGGAGCCGCAGCACCGCCCGGCCGAGCGACGACTTGCCGGAGCCGGATTCGCCGACGATGCCGATGGTCTGGCCGCGCCGCAGCGTCAGGCAGACGCCGTCGACGGCATGGAGGACGGTCCTGTCGCGCCTGAACAGGCCGCGCGACAGGTCGTAGCTGACGCGCAGGTCTTGCGCTTCAAGCAGCACGGGAACGCCGGCCGGTGGCGCGGCCTTGCTCCCATGCGGCTCCGCCGCCAGCAGCGCGCGGGTGTAGGGATGCGCCGCAGCCTCGAACAGCGCCCGCGTCGGCCCGCTCTCGACGATCCTGCCGTCCTTCATCACATGGACATGGTCGGCATAGCGGCGCACCAGTCCGAGATCATGGCTGATCAGGATCACCGCCATGTGGAGCCGCTGCCGCAACTCCGCGATCAGCGCCAGGATCTCGGCCTCGATCGTCACGTCGAGCGCGGTCGTCGGCTCGTCGGCGATCAGGATGTCGGGGTCGTTGGCGAGCGCCATCGCGATCATGACGCGCTGGCGCTGGCCGCCGGACAGCTCGTGCGGATAGGCGTCGAGCTTTAGCTCCGGATGCGGCATCCGAACCATCCGCAGCAGCTCGAGCGCTTTTTCGCGCGCGGCCTTGCGCGACAGCTTCCGATGGCGGCGCAGCGGCGCGGCGATCTGGCCGCCGATCCGGAACAGCGGATCGAGCGACGTCATCGGCTCCTGGAAGATCATCGCGAGCGTCTTGCCGCGATAGGCGTCGAGCTTGCGGGGCGGCAGGCCGAGCAGTTCGGCGCCGCGATAGGAGACCGAGCCCGTCGCCTCGCCGTTGGAGGCGAGCAGGCCCATCGCGGCCATCGCGGTCTGGCTCTTGCCGGAGCCGGATTCGCCGACGATCGCAACGAACGCGCCGGGTTGGATATCGAGGTCGACGCCGCGCACGGCTTCGACCATGCCGTCATTGGCGCGGAAGCGGACCTTTAGGTCGCGTATGGACAGGATTGGAGGAGGGGGCGTCACTCAGCGATCCTTCGGATCGAGCGCGTCGCGCAGGCCGTCGCCGAGGAAGCTGAGGGCGAAGAGCGTCGCCACCAGGAAGGCGGCCGGGAAGGCCAGCGTCCACCACGCGCCCTCGATGGCGCGCGCGCCGTCCGCGATCAGCACGCCCCAGCTCGTCATCGGCTCCTGCACGCCCAACCCCAGGAAGGACAGGAAGCTCTCCAGCAGGATCACTTTCGGCACCAGCAGCGTGACATAGACGATCACCGGCCCGAGCGTGTTGGGAATGACGTGGCGACGTATGATGCCGCCCGAGGAGACGCCGAGCGCCTGCGCCGCCAGCACATAGTCCTGCCGCTTGATCGAGAGCGTCTGGCCCCGGACGATGCGGGCCATGTCGAGCCATTCGATCGCGCCGACGGCGAGGAACATCAGGATGAAATTCCGGCCGAGGAACACCACCAGCAGGATCACGAAGAAGATGAAGGGCAGGGCGTAGAGCACGTCGACGATGCGCATCATCAGCATGTCGATCCGCCCGCCGAGATAGCCGGCCGTCGCGCCCCAGGCGACGCCGATGACGAGCGCGACGCCGGTCGCCAGCAGCCCGATGGCAAGCGAGACGCGGCCGGCGACCAGCGTGCGGGTAAGCAGGTCGCGGCCGTTGCCGTCGGCGCCGAACAGGAAGCGCAGGCGCTTGAGCGGAACCTCGACCTGGATCTCGCGGCCATCCGTTCCTGTTGCGGCGAGCCTGGCGGGCCCGAATGAGTCGGAGCGTTCGAAATAGACCAGCAGCCGGGTGTCGACGGGGCGCGAGGCCGAGAGGGTCAGGGTCACGCGATCGCCGCTGACGACGATATCGGTTGCCGCCACGCGCATCCGCGCCGCGATGCGCTGCACCGCGGCAGGGATGGCGTCGGCCTTCGGATAGGCCTCGAGGCTCGCAGGCGCGCGGACATGGTCGGGATAGACGCGGTCGTAAGGATGGCCGGTCAGATACGGGCCGATCAGGCAGGCGAGCGCGATCAGCCCGAGCAGGACGAGGCTCGCCATGGCGGCGCGGTCGCGGCGCAGGCGAAAGGCCGCATCCCGCCAGAGCGAGCGGCCGGGGCCCATTGTCGTGAGAGCGGCGTCGCCCATCGCTCACTCCAGCCTGACGCGCGGATCGAGCAGGGCGTAGAGCAGGTCGACGACGAGGTTGAAGACGAGCACGAAGACCGCGACGACGACGACCGTGCCCATGACCAGCGTGTAGTCCCGGTTCAGCGCGCCCTCGACGAAATAGCGGCCCATGCCTGGAATGGCGAAGACCGTCTCGACCACGACCGAGCCGGTCAGCAGCGCCGCCGCCGCCGGGCCGAGATAGGAGACGACGGGCAGCGCCGCGCCGCGCGCCGCATGCAGCGCGATGGTCGTTGCCGACAGCCCTTGCGACCGCAAGGTGCGGATATGGTTGGCGCGCAGGGTCTCGATCATCGCCGCCCGGGTCATCCGCGCGATCACGGCGATTTGCGGCAAGGCCAGCGTCAGCACAGGCAGCACCATGTTGCGCGCGGCCCCGCCATCCCAGCCGCCGACCGGCAGCCAGGCCAGCGTCAGCCCGAAGACGATCTGCAGGACCGGCGCGACGACGAAATTCGGGATGGTGATGCCAGCCGTCGTGACGCCCATCACGGCGTGGTCGGCCGCGCCGTTCTGGCGGAAGGCGGCAAGCGCGCCGAGCGGCCCGCCGATCGCGAGCGCAAGACCCAGAGCCGAGGCTCCGAGCTTCGCCGAGACCGGCAGCCCCTGCGCGAAAAGCTCGCCGATCGAGAAGTCGCGGAAATAGAAGGACGGACCGAAATCGCTGCGCAGCAAAGCACCGAGATAGGTCAGGTACTGGACGTGCAGCGGCTGGTCGAGCCGGTAGATCCGGCGCAGATTAGCCATCACGCTCGCTTCCAGCGGCTGTTCGAGATCGAACGGCCCGCCCGGCGCCAGCCGCATCAGCACGAAGGACAGGCTGACGACGACGAACAGCGTCGGCAGCGCGGCGGCGAGGCGGCGCAGGATGAAGGGGAGCATCAGGTGCGCGCCTTGCCATGGACGTCATGCTCGGGCTTGTCCCGAGCATCTCGCGCCGAAAGAGGCTGCATCGTCTTGCCCGAGATGGTCGGGTCACGCCCGACCATGACGTGCTCTGCGATCAAGGCTTCAGGCTCATGAACCGCGTCGGCAGCGCACCGCGCAGGTTCTGCTCGAAACCGACGAGCTTCGGCGAGACCAGATTCTTCGACGAGTAGTAGAGCACCGGGATCCAAGGCACCTCCGCGGCGATGATGCTGTCGGCCTCGCGCAGGATCGCGGCGCGCCTGGCGAGATCGGTCTCGTCGGCGGCCGCCTTCATCAGCGCGTCGAATTGCGGGTTACTGTACTTGCCCGAATTGAAGCCGGTGTTGTCGCTCAGGAACAGAAAGAGAAAGTTCTGCGGGTCGGAATAGTCGCCGATCCAGCCGTAACGGGCGATGTCGAAATCGCCGCCGTCGCGCAGGAAGGCGAAATGCGTCTTGCCGTCGGTGTTGATGAAGGAGGTCTCGACCCCGATCGCCTTCCACTGCTCCGCGATGGCGATGACGGTGCGGCGGTTGTTGTCGGTGGTGTTGTAGCGCAACTGGAGCTTGAGCGGTGCGCCCGGCCCGAAGCCGGCCGCCGCCAGCAATTTCTTCGCCTCCTCCTCGCGGTCGAGCGGGGAGGCGAGCTTGAAATCGGCCTCGGCCCGCTCGCCGTAATTGCCGATATTGGGCGGGATCACGCCATAGGCCGGCAGCATCGTCCCCGCCCAGATCTCGTCGGCGATGAACTCGCGGTCGATCACCAGCGAGAGCGCGCGCCGCACGCGAACATCGTCGAAGGGCTTCTTCGCCGAGTTTATGATCAGGAAATAGGTGCCGAGATAGGGCGCGACCTTGACCTGGTCGCCGAGCTTCGCGCGCAACTGCTTGATCTGGTCGGCGGGGATGTCGGTCGTCATGTGCAGTTCGCCGGCCTGGAACCGGCGCGCCGCCGCGGCGAGATCGGAGGCCGGGTAGTAGATCACCGTGTCGATCTTGACGTTGCCGGCGTCATGGAAGGCCGTGTTCCGGTCGAGTCTGATATGCGAGTTCGGCACGCTCTCCTTCAGCACATAGGCCCCGTTCGAGACCCAGTTCTCAGGCTTGACGAAATCCTTGCCGGCCTTGGCGACCGAGGGCGGATGCACCGGCAGGCCGGTCTGGTGCGTCAGCAGCTCGAGGAAATACGGCGTCGGCCGTTCCAGCCTGATCTCGAGTGTGCGCTCGTCGAGCGCCTTGACGCCCAGGTCTTCGACCCTGGCGGTCGCGCCCGCCTTGTTGATCGTCTCGGCATTGAGGATCGGATAGAGGATGTTGGCGTATTTGGCGCCGGTCTCGGGGTTCACCATCCGGCGCAGCGAGAACACGAAGTCGGAGGCCCTGACCGGGTCGCCATTCGACCATTTGGCGTTGGCGCGCAGGGTAAATGTGTAGATCCTGCCGTCCGCGCTCGTCGTCCAGCTCTCGGCCGCGCCCGGGATCACCTCGCCTTTCATCGAGTGGATCACCAGACCCTCGAACAGGTCGCGCATCAGATGCGCCTCGGTCACCGTCGATGTCTTGTGCGGGTCGAGCGTCTCGGGGTCGCCGTCATTGCCGCGATGGAAGACGACCTGCGCCATCGCGCCTGTGGCGCTGAAGCAGAGCATGGCGACGGGGAGCACGGCGATGGCGCGGCGGGTCACGCGGGACATGGCGAGCCTCCCTGACGATGCGGGACGAGCCCGCTCCTGCAGGGGAGTATGGGCAAGGTAGCGAGAGGCTGCCAAGCCGAAATCGACGTCATGCCTCTCAGATCAAAGGCGCGGTTTCGCCGGTGGCGAGGCGGCCCGGCCGGACATGCCTGGATGTCAGGACGCCACCGCAGCCCGCTCCTGCGCCTCCACCACCGCGACCGCCGTCATGTTGACGACGCCGCGCGCCGTCACCGAGCCGGTCAGGATATGGGCGGGTTTGGCCGCGCCGATCAGGATCGGTCCGACGGGTAGCGCGTCGGCCAGCACCTTGGCGAACTGGTAGGCGATGTTGGCGGCGTCGAGATTGGGGAAGACGAGCACGTTGGCGACGCCCTTGAGGCGCGAGGAGGGCAGCACGCGCTCGCGGATCATCGCGACCAGAGCGGTGTCGGCCTCCATCTCGCCGTCGCATTCGAGTTCCGGCGCGCGCTCGCGGATCAGACCGAGCGCCCGGCGCATCTTCAGCGAGGACGGCGTATCGGCCGCGCCGAAATCCGAATGCGAGAGCAGCGCGATCTTGGGCTCGATGCCGAAGCGCTGGACATGGCTCGCCGCCAGCACAGTCATGTCCGCGATCTCCTCGGCGGTCGGCTCGGATTTGACGTGGGTGTCGGCGAGGAAGAACGCGCCCTTGTTGGTGACGATCAGCGTCATCGCCGAGATGTCGCAGACGCCGGGCTGCAGGCCGATGATGTCCTTGATGTGCCTGAGCCGCGAGAGATAGCGGCCTTCGAGACCCGCGATCATCGCATCGGCCTCGCCGCGCGCGACGGCGAGCGCCGCGATGACGGTGGTGTTGGTGCGCACCAGCGAACGCGCGGCGTCGGGCGTGACGCCGCGCCGTCCGGCGATGTCGAGATAGGTCTGGACATAGTCGCGATAGCGCGGATCGTCCTCGGGGTTGACCAGCTCGAAATCCTTGCCCGGCCGGATCGACAGGCCGAAGCGCTTGACGCGGGTCTCGATCACGCTCGGCCGGCCGATCAGGATCGGAATGGCGAGCCCTTCCTCCAGCGCGACCTGGGCGGCGCGCAGCACGCGCTCGTCCTCGCCCTCGGCATAGATCACGCGCTTGGGGTCGGCCTTCGCCTTGGCGAAGAGCGGCTTCATGATGAAGCCGGAGCGGAAGATGAAGCGCGACAGATCCTCGCGATAGGCCTCGATGTCGGGCAGGGGCTTGCGCGCCACGCCGGTCGCCATCGCGGCCTCGGCGACGGCCGGCGCGATGCGCAGGATCAGGCGCGGATCGAACGGGTTGGGGATCAGCGAGCTCGCCCCGAAGGTCGAGGCCTCGCCGCCATAGGCGCGCGCCGCGATGTCGGAGGTGGCCTCCCGCGCCAGCGCGGCGATGGCGCGGACGGCCGCGAGCTTCATCGCCTCGTTGATCGTGGTCGCCTGGACGTCGAGCGCGCCGCGGAAGATGTAGGGGAAGCACAGGACGTTGTTGACCTGGTTCGGATAGTCCGAGCGCCCGGTGCAGATCATCGCGTCGGGACGCACGGCCAGCGCATCCTCCGGCGTGATCTCGGGATTGGGGTTGGCGAGCGCCAGGATCAGCGGCTTCTCCGCCATGCCCCTGGCCATCTCGGGCTTGAGCACGCCGGCGGCCGACAGGCCGAGAAAGACGTCCGCGCCGCCGATCACCTCGGCGAGCGTCCTGGCGTCGGTCTCCTGCGCATAGATCTCCTTCCAGCGGTCCATCAGGGTGTTGCGGCCCTTGTGGACGACGCCTTCGAGGTCGGTGACCCAGATGTTCCTGCGCTTCGCGCCGAGTTCGACCAGCAGGTTGAGGCAGGCGAGCGCGGCGGCGCCGGCGCCCGAGACAACGATCTTGACGTCGCCGATATGCTTGCCAGCAAGGTCGAGTCCGTTCAGGATCGCGGCCGAGACGATGATCGCCGTCCCGTGCTGGTCGTCATGGAAGACCGGGATCTTCATCCGGGCCTTGAGCTGCTCCTCGATCTCGAAGCATTCAGGACCCTTGATGTCCTCGAGGTTGATGCCGCCGAAGGTCGGCTCCAGCGCCGCGACGACCTCGACGAATTTCTCGATGTTCTTCTGCTCGATTTCGATGTCGAAGCAGTCGATCCCGGCGAATTTCTTGAACAGGACCGCCTTGCCCTCCATCACCGGCTTGGAGGCGAGCGGGCCGATGTCGCCCAGTCCCAGCACGGCGGTGCCGTTGGTGATGACGGCGACGAGGTTCTGGCGCGAGGTGAGCTCGGCGGCCTCCGAGGGATCGTCGACGATCGCCTCGCAGGCGGCGGCGACGCCCGGCGAATAGGCGAGCGCGAGGTCGCGCTGGTTGCCGAGCGGCTTGGTCGCCTGGATCTCGATTTTGCCGGGGCGCGGAACGCGGTGGTAGACCAGCGCGCCCGAGCGCAGATCTGTCGACAAGCTGCTCTTGGCCATCCCCACGCTTCCTTCGCGCCGCCATTCCCGAGGTTACGAGGTCGCGCGGAAAAGCGTGCTGCGTCAAGCGCGGTGGAGGCAATAATGCTTGGTCCGAAGCGGCAGGCCGTTCATGCGGACCAGAACGCGTCAAGCCGATGAGGCGGCGGGCTCAGAACGCCTTGAAGGTGATGATCGTGTGGGTGTCGGCGATCTCGGGGATCGACTGCACCTTCTGCGCCACGAAATGCCCGATATCGACATCCGTCCCGACATGGAACTTGGCAAGGATGTCGTAATTGCCGGCGGTCGAATAGATTTCCGACGCGATCTCGCGGTCGGCGAGTTCGCTGGCGACCTCATAGGTCCTGCCGAGCTTGCATTTGATCTCGACGAAGAAGGTCTGCATCGCGCGCTCCGGAATCCGCAAGCGTTCTGGATAGAGCCTCCAGCCTGAAGATCAAGCGCCGGCGAGCGCCGCCAGCCGCGCGGTCATCGCGCTCTCGGGGTCGGCGAGCCCGGCGATCACCGTGAAATGGTTGGCGCCGGCGATCTCCTCATAGCGCGTCTGCACGCCCTCCAGCCCCCAGACATCGGCGAGCCTGCGGCTCTGCTTGAGATATTCGTCGCTCTCGGCGCCGCCGACCACGGCGTCCATGATCAGGCGCGAGGGCGCGGGCCAGAACAGCGGGCTTTCCAGCTCCGCCGCCGCGAAGGAGAGGCGCAGCGCCGCATTGACGCTCGTCTCGGTCAGCGGCTTGAGGTTGTAGAGCCCCGAGACGCCATAGGCGGCGGGCACGAGCTGGTCGGGAAGCTCCGGATCGACGTTCTTCCAGTCGGTCGCAAGCAGGCAGGCTGCGAGATGGCCGCCGGCCGAATGCCCGGCCGCGACGACAGGCAGCTTGTAGCGATGCCAGAGCGCCGCCGCCGCCTGCTGCAGTTCCCAGACGATGTGGCCGAGCTCGACCTGCGGGCAGAGATCGTAGCCCGCGACGGCGACGGGCACGCCGCGCCGGTTCAGTCCGCGCGCCATATGCGAGAAGAAGCTGCGGTCGAGCGCCTGCCAGTAGCCGCCGTGGATGAAGAGGACGATCGCCTCGCCCTTGGCTGTCTGCGGCTTGAAGAGGTCGTAGCGCTGGCGTTCGCTTGCGCCATAGCCGACGCCGAGTTCGCTGACGGCTTCCGCGCGGTAGGCGGCGGCGTCGGAGGCCCAGCCGGCGATGAGGGCCGGATGCTCCGGCACACGGGCGCGGTTGTCGTACTCGGTCTCGTAGTCCGGCGACGTGGCTGATTCTGGTTGCATCGGTTCTTTCGGATCGGGCGGATGGAAGCGGGCGAACCGGCCCTCCCTTTGCAGGCGCAGCCATTTTGCGCCATCGCTTTTGACAGGTCGAGCGCCAAACGCCACAAGGCGGCCAGCCCGCCGACCGCGGTTTCAAGCCCTGGAGGTGACGATGGACAATCCCGTTCTTGCCGAGGTTCTGCGCGGCGAAGTCGTCGAATCCCGTCATCGCGGCGCGGCGATCGTGGTCGATGCGGATGGCGGCGTCGTGCTTTCGCTCGGCGACGTCGCGCGGCCGGTGTTTCCGCGTTCGGCGGTCAAGGCGCTGCAAGCCCTGCCGTTGTTCGAGAGCGGCGCGGCCGACCGCTTCGGCCTGAGCGAACCGGAGATCGCGCTCGCCGTCGCCTCGCATTCCGGCGAGCCGGCCCATGCCGAGGCGTCGCTGTCGATGCTGAAGAAGGCCGGGCGCGACGCAGGCTGTCTCGAATGCGGCGCGCACTGGCCGATGAACGAGTCGGCCGCGCGCGCCATGGCCAGGGCAGGGGCCGAGCCGAGCGCGCTCGACAACAACTGCTCGGGCAAGCATGCCGGTTTCGTCTGTCTCGCCTGTGGGCTCGACGAGGACCCGGCCGGCTACGTCAAGGCCGGCCATGCCGTGCAGCAGGCGGTGCGCGGCGCTTTGGAAGAGACGACAGGCGCGGCGCATCTGCCGGAGCGCTCCGGAATCGATGGCTGTTCGATCCCGACCTATGCGGTGCCCTTGCAGGCGCTGGCGCTCGGCTTCGCCCGCTTCGGCACGGGCCATGGTTTCGGGCCGGAGCGCGCCAAGGCGGCAGCCCGAATCCGCAAGGCGGTCGCGGCCCATCCCTTCATGGTGGCGGGCGCCGGCCGCTTCGACACCCGCGCCATGGACCTGCTGGGCGCGCGCGCCTTCGTCAAGACCGGGGCGGAGGGCGTCTATTGCGGCTCCCTGCCGGAACTCGGCTACGGCATCGCGCTGAAATGCGACGATGGCGCGGGCCGCGCCGCCGAGGTCGTGATGGCGGCGCTGATCGCGCGCTTCCTGCCGCTGGACGACGCGCAAGGCGCGGCCTTCGCGCCATTGCGGGAGAGCATGCTGAGCAACTGGAACGGCATCCAGGTCGGACATGTGAGGGCGGCGTCAATTTGACCCGCGAAAGGTCGCGCGTCGCCTTTCGAGATAGAGGAGATCGCCATGCCGCGCCCGGCTATCAAGGATGGGCTGAGCAAGCAGGCTCGCTACCGGGCGGCCAAGAAGGCGGCCGGGCTGAAGGAGGTGCGGATCTGGGCCTTCGATCCAAAGAACCCTGCATTTCAGGCCCAATTGAAGCGCGAGATCGAGATGATCAACAACGACCCTGAAGAGGTCGAGGTCATGAAGTTTGTAGAGGCCGTCGGCGCCTGGCCTTTTGACGATGAATGAAACGCGGACCTCGTTACCATCGCGGTACCGGGCGAATCTGGAAAGCCGCGCCCGGCCGTAATCGTTCAGAATGACGGGGTTCCGGGAACGCTGAAAGTGTTGGTTTGCCCCTTGAGCGGCACGGGGCCTTTCATGGCGTTGCGTATTCAAGTTGAACCGGATAGCCGAAACGGCCTGAGACATCCGAGCACCGTCATGATCGGCAACATCATCGCCGTTCCGCGAGACAAGTGCGGTCCGGTCATCGGCCCGCTAACATCAGAACAAATGTCAGAGATCGATGTTCGGCTGGCCTTCATCCTTGGCCTCTCCCGCTGATCCTCACCCCACCGCGTTGTTCTCGACCCTGACGCCGGCAGCGCGCTGATCTGCCGCCCTCGTCAGGTCGCCCGTCACGACCTTGCCGTACTCCGTCCCGACGACCGCGCCCTTGCTCGCCTCCGTGATGACGTTGTTGGCGATCAGGGCGTTGCGCTCCTTCGGCACCAGCGAGACCGAGACGCCGATGCCGGTCTTGCGAACCATGTTGCCCGTGGCGACGAGATTGCGCATGCCCCAGGACCAGCCGAGCGAGATGCCGATCTCGCTGGCGTTCTCGATGACGTTGCCGGTCACCGTGGCTTCCGCCTCGACATGCACGCCCATGCCGCCGATCAGCTCCTTGCCCTTCGGCGCAAAGCCGCGCTGGGCGTTGCGGACGATATTGTTGGCGAAGACGGACAGCCTGCCGCCATGGTCGAGATTGGTGATGTTGGCTCCCTGGGCGCAGTCCTCGACGAGATTGCCCGTGATGATCGCGCCCTCGAAGGCGAATTCCGAATAGAGCCCGACCTCGCCGCAGCGCCGGCCCTGATTGCCGATGATCTGCACGCCGGAACCGGAATTGTTGCGGATGAAGGTCAGCGCGCAGTCGCGCAGGGTGTTGCCCTCGATGATGACGCCGCCGGCCTTGTAGAGGCTTATGCCGTTGCCGTTGGGCCCATCGCCGCCGGCGTCCGAGCGGATGCGGTTGATCCGGTTGCCTCGCACGATCGACTGGTCGTCGCCGGGCTGGCCGCGCCAGAGCTGGATGCCGTTGTTGCCGCAATCCTCGACCTGGTTGGCCTCGATCGAGAGCCCGCGCGAATCGAGCGAGAACAGCGCCGATTCGCGCATGCCGCGAAAGCGGCTCTGCCGGATGCCGCCGGCGCTGCGGTTCAGCATCAGCCCGACCGAGCCGGCATTGCCAAACTCGCAGTCCTGAACGCTGAAGTCCAGAACCTCGTCGGCTACGAGCAAGCCGTTGCGCTGACTTGTGCGGATATCGAGCCCGTCCAGCATCAGCCCCGCGAGCGCGGCGCGCTTGATCCGCCTGGCGACCAGCATCGGCCCGGCCTGCGCGGCGATGAACTGGCTGGCGCCGGGAACGCCCAGCAGCCGCGCGCCCTCCGGCAGCACGACGTCGGCGATGCGATAGCGTCCCGGCGCAACGATCAACGGCGCATTGCTCCTGGCGGCCTCGACGAGCGCGTTCTGCAGGACGCGCGACTGGTCGTCGGCCGAGCCGGGGCGCAGGCCGAGCGTCGTCGCCTCGAGACCGAACTGGCCGAGCGGAGCGGGCGTGGCGGCGCGAGGCGGCGACTGTGCCAACCCGGCCTGCGCGGAGAGGCCGGCCGTGCCAAAAAGAGCCATTCCCATCAGGGAGCGTCGCGAAACGGGCATGGAATTCTCCTCGAACCGGGATTGGTTCAAGAGCCGTGCCGTCATCGCTGTCGTGGCCGCTCCGCCTGTCGGCCGGACCGCGCCAGCGAGCATCCGAGCCGCGCCAGCGCCCCGGTCAGCCTGAGGCGATCCGGCCTGGACGGAGCCACGCTGCCGCTCTTTCGCTGCCCCGGGCTTGGCCGCGGCCATGGCACGTGGATGAAGATCACCGGAACGCCGCGCCCGATCGACCAGGACAGCGCCGCCGCATAGCAGGCGTCGCAGAGATAGCGGCCGGCCGAGGCCGAGAGGCGGGCGCGGATGCCGGCGCGCCTGAACGCGGCGAGCGAGCCGGCCGGGTTTCCGGTTGTGAGCAGGGGCAGGGCGCTTCGGCGAGCCGGCGCCCCGGCCGGCGTCGCGCCTGCCGCATCGGGGTGGAGACGGCTGGCATGGCCGCGCCCGAACAGTTCGACCCTGACGAAGCGGGCGCGGGCGGCGAGCCCGAGCATCAGCACCGCCTTCGGCCGGGTTCGAGCCAGGTGGGCCTTCAGATTCGGCAAGCCGACGGCATAGCTCGTTTCCATCACCAGCAGATCAGCCCCGATGCCCGAGCGGGTCAGTTGCAGAGCCACGGCGCGCGCGAGCTCCGTCGTCGGGTTGACCCGGACGTGGGGAAACGGGCCGAACCCGGTGATCAGGATGTCCGGTCGCGCGCTCATAACCGCCTCACAAGCCCAGCGCTTGCGCGATCTCGTCGGCGGCGGCCGCCGCGGCGAGTTCGCCATTCGCAACCGCCGCTTCCAGCGCAGGCATGCGCGCCCTCAGGGCAGGGTCGTGGCGCAGCTTCGCCTCCAGCCGGTCCTGGACCAGCGCCCACATCCACTTAACGTCCTGCCGCCGGCGCCTTTCCGCGATCAGGCCCCTGGACTCGTGGCGGGCGCGGTGGTCTTCGATCCTGGCCCACATCGCGTCCAGGCCCTCGCCGGTCAGGCCGGAGATGGTGACGGCCGGCGTCGTCCAGAGCGGGGAGGCGGGGGCGAGGATATGCAGCGCCGCCTGATACTGCGCGGCGGCAGCCTTGGCTGCGGCGGCGCCAGCGCCATCGGCCTTGTTGACCGCGATCATGTCGGCGAGTTCGATGATGCCTTTCTTGATGCCCTGCAATTCGTCGCCGGCATTGGGCAGCATCAGCACGAGGAAGAAGTCGGTCAGGTCGGCGACGGCGGTCTCCGACTGGCCGACGCCGACCGTCTCGACCAGAATGACGTCGAAGCCGGCCGCCTCGCAGAGCAGCATCGTCTCGCGCGTCCTCGCCGCGACGCCGCCGAGCGTGCCCGAGGACGGCGAGGGCCGGATATAGGCGTCGGGATCGACCGCGAGCCGCGCCATACGCGTCTTGTCGCCGAGGATCGAGCCGCCGGTGCGGGTCGAGGACGGGTCGACGGCGAGCACGGCGACCTTGTGGCCTTGTCGCGTGAGAAAGCTGCCGAGCGCGTCGATCGTCGTCGACTTGCCGACGCCGGGCACGCCGGTCATGCCGACGCGGATCGCGCCGCCGGTATGCGGCAGCAGCGCCTGGATCAGCGTTCGCGCCTGCTCGCGATGGTCGGCCCGGCGCGATTCCGCCAGGGTTATGGCGCGGGCCAGGGCCGCCCGCTCGCCGGCGAGGACGGCGTCGGCGAGAGCTGCGAGCGGCGCGGCGACGGCGGACATCACAGGCCAGTAGCAAGCCTGCCGCCGCTCCGACAAGCGCAACCTGCCGTCGTCGCTGTGTCACGCTTGCATCTTGATGATCGGCCGGTTTGGTGAGACCTGTTTCGTCATGCGCGCGGCCTGCCGGTTTCGTTTTGTCATGTTGGCGTTGCTGGCTCCGCTCGTCCTGGCGGCCTGCGGCGGGCCGCCGCGCACGCTGATCCTGTCGGCCGCGAAGCCGGACGAGATCGCCGGCACCGTGCGGATCTTCGTCGCGACGACCCGCGAGGCCGCCGACCAGCCGCAATATTTCACCGGCGAGCGCGGCCCGAAGCTCGCCTTCGCCAAGCTCGACATCACGGTTCCGCGCACGCACAAGCCGGGAGAGCTGGAATTGCCGGGCAGCGGCGGCCAGACCGTGCCGTCCCAGCATTTCGCCGTCGCCTCGGTCGAACCGCTGGCCCTGCAGGGAACGCTGGAGCGGGTCCGCCGCGAAATCCAGAGCCGGCCGGCCTCGGAGCGGGACGTGCTCGTCTTCGTCCATGGCTACAACACGAACTTCGCCGACGCCGCCTATCGCTTCGCCCAGATCGTCCACGACGCGGGCTTCAAGGGCGTGGCGGTGCTGTTCACCTGGCCGTCGCGCGGCCAGCTCCTGCAGTACCCCTACGACCGCGAGAGCGCGATCTACTCGCGCGATTTTCTCGAGCTCAACCTGCGCGCCATCTCCCGCGACATCGGCTCGACCCGCATCGACATCCTGGCGCATTCGATGGGGACGTTCCTGACGCTGGAGGCGCTGCGGCAGGCCTCCATCCGCGGCGACGGCAATTTCGGCGGCAAGCTGCGCGACGTCATGCTGGCCGCTCCCGACGTCGATCTCGACGTCTTCAAGACGCAGATGCGCCAGATCAAGCGCCCGGTCACGGTCTTCGTCTCGGCCGACGATCGCGCGCTCGCCTTCTCCCGCCGCTTCGCCGGGGACAAGACGCGGCTGGGAGCGATTTCGGCGAAGGACACCGAGATCGTCGCCGATCTCGAAAGGGCCGGGGCGACGATCATCGACCTCTCCGAGGTTTCGACCAGCGACCGGCTCAACCACGCCAAGTTCGCGGCCTCGCCCAAGGTCGTGCAACTCATCGGCCGCAGGCTCCAGGCGGATGGCGGCATCGCGACGGCCGGCCCCGGGTTCGGCGACAGGCTGGGCGATGTCGCCAGCGGTGTCGTCGGCACCGTAGGCTCGACGGTCAATCTGGTGGTGTCAGCGCCGGGCGCCGTCATCGGACGGTAGAACGATCGCCGCAATCTGGCCGCGTTAGCCTGTCGTTAAGGCGCGGCTGGCCAACTCGGCCGTTCCCACACGTCCGGACAGGTTCCGCCCATGCCCGATTTAAGGCACGCATCCCTTTGCCGGCGCTCGGTGCTGCTGGCGCTGCTGTCCACGACGCTCGCCGCCTGCGCTCAGACCGAGGCCGCCGTGTCGCCCTTTTCCGAGCCGACGCGAGCCGACGCCTCGGCGCTCGGCAAGGAGCCGGTGTTGCTCGTCGCGACCACGCGCAAGCCGACCGGCGGGCGGGCGCCCTTCTTCGGACGCGAGCGCGCCGGCCTGAGCTTCGCCGAGGCGCAGCTTGCTCCGCCCGGGCGCGGCATATCGGGTCAGGTCGCGTCCGCGGTCAGCGGCGACTGGGCCGTGCTCGGCCTCGGCAAGCGCGCGACGAGCGATGCGGCGCGGGCTTTTGGCGAAGCCGCTACCGGGCGCGACGTGCTGCTTTATGTCCACGGCTACAACGAGACCTTCGAATCGGCTGCGCGCAGCGCCGGCCAGCTTTCGCATGCGCTCGAGTTCCAGGGCCGCACCGCCCTGTTCAGCTGGCCCTCGGGCGGCGGACTTCTGGACTATGCCTATGACCGGGAGAGCGCGCTCTGGTCGCGCGACGGATTCGCGCAGGCGCTGCGCGCGCTCGTCGACAATCCGACGGTCGGCCGCATTCATATCGTCGCGCATTCGATGGGCACCTTCCTCACGCTGGAAGGCCTGCGCGAACTGCGCGAGTCGGCCGACATCACGGCCCGGATCAGCTCGATCGTCTTCGCTTCGCCCGATATCGACATCGACGCCTTCGAGCAGACCGTCTCCAAGCTCGGCCCGCTGGCGCGGCGGATGACGCTGATCATCGATCCGGGCGACAGGGCGCTGGCGGTCTCCGCCCGCATCGCCGGCGGTGTGGCGCGCGCCGGCGCGGCCGATCGCGTCAGGCTGGAGGCGCTGGGCGTGCGCGTCGCCGATACCTCCGGGCGCGGCTGGAGCATGCTGCGGCACGATCTCTTCCTCTCCGACAGCGAGGTGACGCAGGTGGTGCGCCGGGCGATGGATCGCGCCGGAGCCTGAGGCCGCGACGGCACGCACTGCAGGGCGGCGTCTCAGATCCGCGGCAGGCCGCCGCGCTTCTCGATGGTCGCGAGCGCGAAGTTCGACCCGTCATGCTCGGCCTTGCGCCGAGCATCCACGTCCTGGACATAGCTCTCGACGGCGCAAGACGTGGCTGGTCGGGACGAGTCCGGCCATGACGGAAAGGCTTTGGCGGAGAGAGACTAAACTCCGATCCGTCCCCAGCCCGGCAGTTTCAGCGCAGGGCTGCGCAGGTCGAAGCCGGCGACCAGGCCGAGCAGGTTGATCTCGACGCCCTCGACCCAGCCGAGCGTGATCCCGGCCAGCCCGTAGAGCGAGGCCTGGATGCCGGTGCGGCTGGGCGTGAGCCCGGCGAAGAGGCCGGCGTCGCGAAAATCCTTGCCGATCGCGGTCGGCGGCAGGGCCTGTCCGAGTTCCGGCACCTCGGCCAGCACATGCTGGACGAAGCTGTTCGAGTTCGGGCCGGGCCAGGCGAGATAGCTTCCCGGCGCTTTGTAGGAATAGCTCTCGACGGCGGCGCGGATGCGCGGGATGAGGCGCTCGGCCGCCTCGCCGCGCACCTCCGTCACGAGTTCCGGCGCATTGCCGAACCAGCGGCCATCGGCCTCGCGATGATTGACGCGCACCGGCGTGCCCCAGCCGACGACGTCGAAGCGCGTATAGGCGCGCGCGCCCTTCTCCTTCACGACCACCCAGGAATGATGCGCGAAGATGCCGCGCCAGCGCCCGACGCGGGCGGCGAAGACATGGATGGTCGCTTCCGGCTCGATCGCGGCCGCCGGCAGCAATCTGGCGCTCGACCAGTCGGCGCGACGCCAGTCGCCGGCGAGCGGCTGCCACGACCACCACGCCGCATGGGTGGCGAGCGGGACCAGGAACAGCAGGGTGAAGGCGAGAAGAAAGCGTCGGGCGAAGCGCATGGGCCACGATACGTGGCGGGCTTGTTGCATCGCAAGATCGGATGACGGGCCGCGGCATTTCGGGCCGATCGAAATTCATTGAGGCGCGCGGCCAAGCTGCTAGCTTCTCGGCGGAGCGGGGACGGGCGCGGCGAAGCGCCAGGGAGAGACGACAAGATGGCGGGGCAGGGTTGGCTGAAGGGCATTCTGGCGGGCGCGGCGCTGGCGCTGATGGCGGCCGGGCCGGTGCAGGCGCAGAACAAGGAACTGCGCATCTACAACTGGTCCGACTATGTCGATCCCGAGGTGCTCGACGCCTTCAGGAAGGAGACCGGCGTCACCGTCGTCTACGACACCTTCGACCAGATGGAGACGGTCGAGACCAAGCTGCTCGCCGGCAAGACCGGCTACGACCTGATCGTGGTCACGGCGTCCTTCCTGCCGCGCCACATCCCTCTCGGGCTCTACGCCCCGATCGACGCCGCCAAGGTCCCGAACCTGAAGAACGCCTGGCCGGAGATCCAGGGGCGGCTGGCGAAATACGATCCGGGCAACAGGTTCGCCGTGAACTACATGTGGGGCACGACCGGGATCGGCTACAACGTCGCCAAGGTGAAGGAGCGGCTGGGGCCGGACGCCGTCATCGACAGCTGGAAGATACTGTTCGATCCGGACCAGTTGAAGAAGCTCTCCAATTGCGGGGTGCATGTGCTCGACGCCGTCGAGGAGATGTTTCCCGCCGCCTTGCGCTATCTCGGGCTGAACCCCGACTCCAAGGCCGAGGCCGATCTGAACAAGGCCGGCGATTTGCTGCGCAAGATCCGGCCGTATATCCAGAAGTTTCACTCGTCGGAATACATCAACGCGCTGGCGAACGGCGATATCTGCCTCGCGGTCGGCTATTCCGGCGACGTCCTGCAGGCGAAGAAACGCGCCGAGGAGGCCAAGAACAACGTCCAGGTCGCCTATTCCATTCCGAAGGAGGGCGCGCTGATGTGGTTCGATTCCTTCGTCATCCCGAAGGATGCCGCCAATGCGGAGGCCGCGCTGACATTCATCGACTTCGTCAATCGCCCGGCCATGGCTGCGAAGAACTCGGACTTTATCCAGTACGCAAACGGCAATCTGGCCTCGAAACCGCTGCTCTCGGCCGCCGTGCGCGACAATCCCGGCATTTATCCGACCGACGCCGTGATGGGCCGGCTCTACACGATCACGCCCTACGACCAGAAGGCGCAGAGGACGGTCAACCGGCTGTGGACGCGCGTCAAGACCGGCAAGTGAGCGTCGAGGGCGGGCGCGGCGGAGCGATGCGCAAGGCCTCGTTCGGAGGCCTGCGCCGGTCCTTCCAACCCTGGAACGATCCAGCCGCGCAGCCGCTGGTCGAGTTCCGGAACGTGAAGAAGCGGTTCGGCGCCGTCACGGCGGTCTGCGATCTGTCGCTCAAGCTCTATCCGCGCGAGTTCTTCGCGCTGCTGGGTCCGTCCGGCTGCGGCAAGACCACGCTGATGCGCATGCTGGCGGGGTTCGAGCAGCCCGACGAGGGGCAAATCCTGCTCGACGGCGTCGAGATCACGCAGGCCCCGCCGCATCTGCGGCCGGTCAACATGATGTTCCAGTCCTATGCGCTGTTTCCCCATCTCGGCGTGGCCGACAACGTCGCCTACGGGCTGAAGCGGCAGGGCCTGCCCAAAGGCGAGATCACGGAGCGCGTGCGTGAGATGCTGGCGCTGGTGAAGCTCGACGGGCTGGGCTCCCGCCGGCCCGACCAGCTCTCCGGCGGCCAGCGCCAGCGCGTCGCGCTCGCCCGGGCGCTGGCGCGGCGGCCGCGCCTGCTGCTGCTCGACGAGCCGTTGGCGGCGCTCGACCGCAAGCTGCGCGAGGAGACGCAGTTCGAGCTGGTCAACATCCAGCACGAGCTCGGCACCACCTTCATGGTGGTGACGCACGACCAGGACGAGGCCATGACCATGGCCGACCGGATGGCGGTGATGGACCATGGCCGGCTGATCCAGATCGGCCCGCCGGACGTGATCTACGAGGCGCCGGCCAACCGCGATGTCGCGGAGTTCGTCGGCGATATCAACATCCTGGAGGGACGGGTCACGGCCGTCGCGGGCGCTCTCGTCTCGGTCGAGACGACGCTCGCCGGCATGGTCGAGCTCGACGAGGACGCGCCGACGCTGGCAGCCGGCGACGACGTCATGGTCGGCCTGCGGCCGGAAAAGATCGCGCTGTCTCATGACGAGCCGGCGCAGGTCTGCAACAAGGTCTGCGGCGCGATCTGGGACATCGGCTATCTCGGCGACATCACCATGGTGCAGGTCATGGTCGGCGAGGCGCTGCTGAAAGTCTCGCTCGCCAACCGCAGCCGCCGGATCGTGCGGCCCTTCGCCTGGGAGGACGAGGTCTGGCTTTCCTGGGATGTCGAGGCCGGCATGGTGCTGCGGCCGTGAGCGCGGGCGCGCCGCGCGGGCGGCTGGGCCGGCTCGTGCCGGCGATCCCCTATCTTTGGCTCATGCTGTTCTTCCTGATCCCCTTCGCGATCGTGCTGCGCATGGCGCTGTCGGACGCCGACACCGCGATTCCGCCCTACGCGCCGCATTTCCAGGGGTTCGCCGAGCTGGATAGCTTCCTCGAAGCGCTCGATCTCGACAATTTCCGGCTGATCGCGAGCGACGACCTCTATTGGCGGAGCTACCTGACCTCGTTGCGCATCGCCGGCCTGACCACGCTGGCGGCGCTCGCGATCGGCTATCCGCTCGCCTACGCGATGGCGGCCGCGCCCGCGCGCTGGCAAAGCGCGCTGATCGTGCTGGTAATCCTGCCGTTCTGGACCTCCTTCCTGATCCGCGTCTACGCCTGGATCGGCATCCTGCGGCCGGAAGGGTTGCTCGATATGGCGCTGCTCTGGCTCGGCCTGACGACTGAACCGCTGCGCCTGCTCAACACCGAAGCCGCCGTGCTGATCGGCATGGTCTATTCCTACCTGCCATTCATGGTGCTGCCGTTGTTCACCGGCCTGCAGAAGCTCGACCCCACGCTGCTGGAGGCCGCCGCCGATCTCGGCGCGACGCGGCTGCGCGCCTTTCTCTCGGTGACGCTGCCTTTATCGCTTCCAGGCGTCCTCGCGGGCTCTGCGCTGGTCTTCATTCCGGCGATCGGCGAGTTCGTCATTCCCGACCTGCTCGGCGGCCCCGACACCACCATGATCGGCAAGGCGCTCTGGACCGAGTTCTTCTCCAACCGCGACTGGCCGCTGGCATCCGCTGTCGCCGTTGTGCTGCTCGTCGTGCTGGTCCTGCCCCTGATGCTGCTTCAGCGGACGCGGGGACAGGCGTCATGAGGCGGCTCGGCCCCGGCCTCGTACTGGCGCTGATCGGCGGCTTCGCCTTCCTCTATCTGCCGATCGTGGCGCTGGTCGCCTATTCCTTCAACGCTTCGCGGCTGGTGACGGTCTGGGGCGGGTTCTCGACGCGATGGTACGGCGCGCTGCTGTCGAACCAGCCTCTGCTGGACGCCGCCTGGCTCAGCCTGCGGCTCGCCTTCGTCTCGGCCACGCTGGCGACGGTGCTGGGCACGCTGGCCGCGCTGGCGCTCGCGCGGCATGGCCGCTTTGCCGGACGCACGCTGTTCTCCGGCATGGTGCTGGCCCCGCTGGTCATGCCGGAGGTGATCACGGGGCTGGCGCTGATGCTGCTGTTCGTCTCGCTCGATGTCGAGCGCGGCTTCTGGACGGTGACGATCGCGCACGCCACGCCAGGGCTTGGCTTCGCGACGATCGTGGTGCGGGCGCGGCTGGCGCGCTTCGACACCGCGCTGGAGGAGGCCGCGCGCGATCTCGGCGCGACGCCGCTCGTGACCTTCTTCACCGTGACGCTGCCGCTGATCGCGCCCGGCGTGGCGGCGGCCTGGCTGCTTGCCTTCACGCTTTCACTCGACGATCTCGTCATCGCGAGCTTCACCACGGGCCCCGGCGCGACGACGCTGCCGATGCGGCTGTATTCGGCGGTCCGGCTCGGCGTCTCGCCCGAGATCAACGCCGCCTGCACGCTGCTGATCGCGGGCGTCGCGATCGTGGTGATCGCGGCCTCGCTGCTGATGAAGCGGGAGAGGTTCGCGCGCGGATAAATGCCGCGTCAACGCCGGCCTCGGGCGCCGTTCGGATCGCTTCCGCGAGATTGCGCATCAGGCGAGGGGCTCATTCCGCCCCGTCGCAGGGGACAGGACCGTGGTCCGCAAACTCGCAGCCGTCAGCCGCGATTTAGTCTGTCCGAATGCGTTGTCACTCCGCCGCGTCCCTTTGGGCATAGCCCAGACGATCGTTCAGCTCCTCCAGCAGCTTCTCGGCGGCATCGGCGATCACCGTGCCCGGCGGAAAGATCGCGCTGGCGCCCGCCTGCATCAACGCGTCGAAATCCTGTGGCGGGATGACGCCGCCGACCACGATCATGATGTCCGGCCGGCCGGCCTGAGCGAGCGCGGCCTTCAGCTCCGGCACCAGCGTGAGGTGGCCCGCCGCCAGCGAGGAGACGCCGATGATGTGGACGTCGTTCTCGACGCCCTGGCGCGCCGCCTCGTCAGGCGTGGCGAAGAGCGGCCCGATGTCGACGTCGAAGCCGAGATCGGCGAAGGCCGACGCGATCACCTTCTGGCCGCGGTCGTGCCCGTCCTGCCCCATCTTCGCGACGAGGATGCGCGGGCGGCGCCCGTCCGCCTCCTCGAACGCCTCGCACATCGCCTGCACGCGCGTCACGGCGGGATTCATCGTGCCGACCTCCCGTTTGTAGACGCCCGAGATCGACTTGATCTCGGCGCGGTGGCGCCCGAACACCTGCTCCATCGCCATCGAGATCTCGCCGACGGTCGCCTTGGCGCGCGCCGCCTTGACCGCGAGGTCGAGCAGGTTGCCGCCGCCTTGCGCGCCATTGGTCAGCGCTGTCAACGCGGCTTGCGTCTCCGCCTCGTTGCGCTCGGCCTTGAGCCGCCGGAGCTTGTCGAGCTGCTGGGCGCGGACCGAGGCGTTGTCGACCTTGAGCACGTCGATCGCCGCTTCGTTCTCGGGCTTGAAGCAGTTGACGCCGATGATCGCCTGCTGGCCGCCGTCGATGCGGGCCTGCGTCTTGGCCGCGGCCTCCTCGATGCGCAGCTTTGGAATGCCGGCCTCGATCGCCTTCGCCATGCCGCCCAGCGCCTCGACCTCCTGGATATGGCTCCAGGCCCTGGCGGCGAGATCGGCGGTCAGACGCTCGACATAGTAGGAGCCGCCCCAGGGATCGATGATCCGGCTCGTGCCGCTCTCCTGCTGCAGCAGGATCTGGGTGTTGCGGGCGATGCGGGCGGAGAAGTCGGTCGGCAGCGCCAGCGCCTCGTCGAGCGCGTTGGTGTGCAGCGACTGGGTGTGGCCCTGCGTCGCCGCCATCGCCTCGATCATCGTGCGCGGGACGTTGTTGAAAACGTCCTGCGCCGTCAGGGACCAGCCCGAGGTCTGGCAATGGGTGCGCAAGGGGAGCGACTTCTCGTTCTGCGCGCCGAAATCCTTGACCAGCTTGGCCCAGATCAGCCGGGCGGCCCGCAGCTTCGCCACCTCCATGAAGAAGTTCATGCCGATGGCCCAGAAGAAGGAGAGCCGCGGCGCGAAGACGTCGACGCCTAAGCCTGCCCGTTGCCCGGCACGGATGTATTCGACGCCGTCGGCGAGCGTGTAGCCGAGCTCGAGGTCCTGCGTCGCTCCAGCCTCCTGCATATGATAGCCGGATATCGAGATCGAGTTGAATTTCGGCATGTTGGCCGAGGTGTAGGCGAAGATGTCGCCGATGATCCGCATCGAGGGCGAGGGCGGGTAGATATAGGTGTTGCGGACCATGAACTCCTTGAGGATGTCGTTCTGGATCGTCCCCGAGAGCTTGGCCGCCGGCACGCCCTGCTCCTCGGCTGCGACGATGTAGAGCGCCAGCACCGGCAGTACCGCGCCGTTCATCGTCATCGAGACGCTCATCTGGTCGAGCGGGATGCCGGAGAACAGCGTGCGCATGTCGTAGATCGAATCGATCGCGACGCCGGCCATGCCGACATCGCCGCCGACGCGCGGATGGTCGCTGTCATAGCCGCGATGGGTGGCGAGATCGAAGGCGACCGACAGCCCCTTCTGGCCGGCGGCGAGATTGCGCCGGTAGAAGGCATTGGAGTCCTCGGCCGTGGAGAAGCCGGCATATTGCCGGATCGTCCAGGGCTGGTTGACGTACATCGTCGGGTAGGGGCCACGCAGATAGGGTGCGATGCCCGGCAGCGTATCGACGAAGGGCAGGCCGTCGCGATCCTTTGGACCATAGGCCGGCTTTACCGGGATGCCTTCAGGTGTCAGCCAGGGCTCGCTCTGGGCGTCGGAGACGGATGGCGGCGTGTCGGCGCCGCTAAAAGCCAGCGTCGTGAAATCGGGGATAGCGCTCATGCCCGCTTCTCCAGTTTGGCCAACGCCGCGCGGCGTCTGGCCAGCGCCGCGATCGCGAGCGCGGCCGTGGTCACGGCGAGCGGATGATACATGAAGTAGTCGAGCCTGGCTGCCACGCCCATGATCAGCAGCGCGATGAAGATCATGCCGACGCCGGCGCCTATCGCGGCCTTGCGCCAGGGCCGGCCGTCCATGTGCTCGAGCAGCGCGATCTCGCGGCGCATCCGCAGCGGATGGGAGGAGCCGGGATCGGCCGTCATTCAACCGACGCCCCGTCCCACCAATGGTGGAAATGATGCACCGGCCCGTGGCCATGGCCGACGCGAACCCGGTCGGCGGCGGCGATGGCGGCCGAGATATAGCTCTTGGCATGTCCGATTGCTTCGGGAAGCGCCAGCCCCCTGGCGAGGTTCGCCGCGATCGCCGAGGACAGCGTGCAGCCGGTGCCATGCGTGTTCCGGGTTTCGACGCGCGGCGCGTCGAAGCGCTGACGCATGCCGCCTGAGAGCCGAAGCAGGTCGCTGCTGACCTCGCCGCCGCCATGCCCACCCTTGATCAGGACGTTGGCCGCGCCGAGCGCCGCGAGCTTTTCGGCCTGCGCGTCGACCGCCTGGTCGGTCTCGGCCGGCCCTTCGTCGAGCAAGGCGGCCGCCTCGGGCAGGTTCGGGGTCACGAGCGTGGCAAGCGGAAAGAGATGCTCGCGGATCGCCGCGATCGCGGCCTCTTCGAGCAGCCGCGCACCCGAGGCCGCGACCATCACCGGATCGAGCACGATGTTGCGGGCCTTGTGCCGGAGGAGACCGGCGGCGACGGTCTCGATCAGCTCCGCCGTCGCCAGCATGCCGATCTTCACGGCTGCCACGTCGAGATCGGAGAAGACCGCGTCGAGCTGTGCCGTGACGAAATCGGCCGGAACGGCGTGGATGCCAGTGACGCCTCGCGTATTCTGCGCCGTCAGCGCCACGATCACGCTCGCGCCATAGACCTGATGCGCCGCGAAGGTTTTGAGGTCGGCCTGGATGCCGGCGCCGCCGCTCGAATCCGAGCCGGCGATGGTCAGCGCGATGGGGAAGGCCGTGCTCACCCGGCGACTTCCAGCGTGATGCGCAGCTTCGTGCCGGTCGCCTTGGCGTAGCGCTCCAGCGTGCGCGTCGAGGGCTTGCCCCGGCCGCTCTCCAGCCGGGCGACGACGGACTGCGTCGTGCCCATGCGCTGGGCGAGTTCTTCCTGCGTCAGTCCGGCGCGGGTGCGGGCGCGAAGCAATGAAGTCAGGAGAGCGAACTCCTCCTCAAGCGCGTCGTATTCGCGCTTGAATTCGGGGTCGTTCTTGAGCTTCTCACGTCCCCATTCCATAATATCGATCATGCTATCTCCTTGGCGCGTATCGTGCCAAACGCAGTTCGTGTGGCGATGTCTCGGTCTTCTTGATGAAAATCCTGACGACCAAGACGCGCTTTCCAATTGCTGTGACATAAATTGCGCGGGCAATTCCGTCGCGGCCGGTCAGACGCAGTTCCCAGAGCTTGTCGCCCGACGATTTCACTGCTGTGGCGGTAGCGCGCTAAGCCCTTCTCTGACGATCAGTGATCCGTAGCGGAGCAGTTTCGAACTCATGTCCGCGGGAAGCGAATCTGCTTCGTCGCGCACTAAGCCGTTCAAGAACTGAAACGACCAGCCCGAGTTATTTTCCATAGCAAAAAAGCGCTATTTTGGCAAGGCCGGCAGGATGGCTGCCTGCGCCTGCTCCAGTCCTGCCACCGCGTCGCAGCCGGCGAAAACGAAGAACTCCACGCCAACCTTGCGCAGTGCTCCTTCGGTGTCGCCGGGCTTGCCGGCCAGCCAGACCGTCGCACCGGCCAAACGAAGGGCCGACACCGCTGCGGCCGCTTCGGCCTCATACGCTGCGTCGGAGCCGCAGAGGCAGGCGAGGCGCGCGCCCGAGGCGCGGTAGGCCGCGACCAGCGCTTCGATATCGGTCCCTGAAACGGCCGCGAAGCCGTCATGGCCGGGCGCTGCGATGCCGCCCGCCTCGAACAGGTTGCGGGCGAACCCGGCGCGGGCGGTGAAACCGGCGACGCTGCCGAGCGTCGCGAGGAAGACGCGTGGTCGCTCCGGCGCCGCGTCGGCGCGATCGCGCAGCGCCTCGAAGGGCTCGGCCCATCGAACGGAGGGCAGGGGCTCGACCTCGAAACCGGCTTCCGGCGCGGGCAGCACCCGCGAGCGCGGCTCACCCTCGGCGAGCCGTGCGATCAGGTCGTCCGCCTTCTGGTCCGAGGCCTCGGCCAGAGGCAGCTTCGCCTTGGCCTGCTTGGTCGGCTCCACGGCCAGCACGCTGACGGCAGCCTCGGCCAGATCGGGATATTCGCTCGTGCCGGTGATCGGTTCGCGCCGCGTCGCGATCGCCCTTCCGCGTGTCTCGCGCTCGCGGGCGAGGCCCTTCTGGATATGGCCGTTCGCCAGCGCGGCGATGATGCCGGGCAGGCCCTCGGCGGCTTCGCGCTCCAGATCCTGCAGCTTGCTCCAGGCCTGTTCGCAGAGCGCCTGCGTCAGCGCCTCGAAACCGCCGGCGCCGGCAGCCGGATCGGCGACGCGCCAGAGGCTGGCTTCCTCCAGCAGGACGAGTTGGGTGTTGCGGGCGACGCGGCGGGCGAAACCGTCGGGCAAGCCAAGCGCGGCAGTGAAGGGCAGGACCGTCAGCGAGTGCGCGCCGCCGACGCCGGCCGAGAAGGTCGCGACGGTGGCGCGCAGCAGATTGACCCAAGGGTCGCGTTTCGTCAGCGAGCGCCAGGCCGTTTCCGCATGCAGGACCATCGGCTTCGGCGTCAGGCCGCAGGCGCCCTGGACGCGATCCCAGAGCAGCCGCGCCGCCCGGAATTTTGCGATGGTCAGGAACTCGTCGGTGTCCGCGACCAGCACGAAGGAGATCGCGTCGCGCGCATCAGTCAGCGGCATGCCTTGCGCTTCGAGCGTGCGCAGATAGGCGATCGCCGTGGCGAGCGCGCCGCCGAGTTCCTGAGCCTCGCTCGCGCCGGCCTCGTGATAGGGCCGGGCGTCGGCCGTGACGAACGGTCCGGCGAAGCCGCGCGCCTTGAGCGCCGCGATAATGTCCGCGAGCCGACGGTCGATCTCCGGCCAGGCGGCGGCGAAGCGGCCCTGGCTCGCCAGCACGCCGATCGGGTCGAGCCCGAAATCGATCGCTGTCGTTGCCGGATCTAGCCCCCGGCTTTCGACCAGCGCCGCCAGCAGCAGCGCATTGACGCGGCCCTGCGGCGCGGGATCGAGGCGCAGGCGGATCAGGTCGGGCAGGACGCCGTCGAGCGCCGCGTCGAGGGCCGCGACATCGTCCGCGACGAGGCCGTAGCCGCGCGCGGCGCGGGCGCCCGAAAAGCTCAGCACGAGCGTATCGGCCCCGCCCTCCAGATCGGCAAGCGCCAGCGCGCAAGCCTGCTCGGGCCGCGGATGATCGACGCGGGCGCTGACCTGCCAGCGCCCTGTCTCGGCTCGCAGCGGCCGCAGGGACGGCGTGGCGGCCGGATAGAGCGGCTCGACGCGGATGCCGTCTGCCGTGCGTCCGACCAGCCGCTCCTCGAAATCGGAACCCTTCAGCACCTTGTCGACGGCCGCGCGCCACTGCTCGATCGCCGGCGTCGGAAACGCGTCCATGAAGCCGAGATCGGATGCCGGGGCCGAGTTCATCTGCGCCAATGCTCCCTTTCGCCGCCATTGTGCAACCGCGAAGCGGTGATTGCCATGGGTCTGGCCTCGCCGCCATGCCTACTTCGTCGCAAGCCGCATGTGCAAAGGCGGCATGTGAAACAAAACGCCGCCCGGAGAGGGCGGCGCCGCAGCTCTTTTCAGGCGATGGTCGGGTTCAGACGAACTGGCCCAGACCGGGGATCGCGCCGACGATCGCGCCCATCGTGTCCTCGCCCGCCTTCTCGCGGCCGACGGCGAACATCTCCTTCGAGACCGACTGGATCTGGCCCATCGAGAGGCCCGCGCCCATTAGCTGGCCGCCGAGCGCCATGACCCCGCCGCCGCCACCCATCATGCCGCCGACCATGCCCATCAGGCCGCCCTTGGCGCCGCCCTCGGCGTCGGCCAGTTCCTGCGCTCCGGGAAGCGAGGTCATCAGCTGGCCGATCTCGGCCGGGGGGCCCTCCTTCTGCAGGAAAGCGAGGATGATGCCGATCGCCTTGCGCGCGAGCTCCTCGTTAAGGCCGGAGACCGCAATGATGCGGGAGATCAGTTCATCCATCGTCTTGATCCTTTTGGTGAGATGTCGCGCGATAGTTCACATATTAACGATCTAATCAACCCCGCATCGGGCTTCCGCCGTCGCCTGCGTTTCGCTACACCCTGCTGGTTTCGATAACATGACAGGCGGACATCATGGCGCAAGCGGATACCGGCCAAGCAAAGACGGACTCGGGCGCGATCCTGATCGGCAAGAGCTGGAAGGAGGAAAACCTCCTGCTCAGGCTCGCCAACCGCCACGGCCTGGTGACGGGCGCGACCGGCACCGGCAAGACGGTGACGCTGCAGGTCATGGCCGAAGGTTTCGCGCGCAACGGCGTCCCGGTCTTCGCGGCCGACATCAAGGGCGACCTCTCGGGAATCGCCGCTCCCGGCGATTCCAGGCCGCCCTTCGTCAAGCGCGCCGAGGAGATCGGCGTCAAATACGAGGCGGACCAGTTCAGCACGGTGTTCTGGGACGTGTTCGGCGAGCAGGGCCACCCCGTCCGCGCGACGATTTCCGAAATGGGGCCGCTGCTGCTCGCCCGCCTGCTCGATCTCAACGACACCCAGGAAGGCGTGCTAAACATCGCCTTCCGCATCGCGGACGAGCAGAAGCTGCTGCTGCTCGACCTCAAGGATCTGCGCGCGATCCTCACCTTCATCGCCGACAACGCCAAGGATCTGACGACGAAATACGGCAATGTCAGCGCCCAGACGGTCGGCACGATCCAGCGCGCGCTGCTGGTGCTGGAAAACCAGAAGGGCGAGAAATTCTTCGGCGAGCCGGCGCTCGACATCAACGACCTGATGAAGACAGACCGCTACGGCCGCGGCATCGTCAATATCCTCTCGGCCGACAAGCTGATGGCCAATCCGCGGCTCTACGCGACCTTCCTGCTCTGGCTCCTGTCGGAGCTGTTCGAGCAGCTTCCAGAGGTCGGCGATCTCGACAAGCCGAAGCTGGTCTTCTTCTTCGACGAGGCGCATCTGCTGTTCAACGGCGCGCCGAAGGTGCTTCTGACGGCGGTCGAGCAGGTGGTGCGGCTGATCCGCTCCAAGGGCGTCGGCGTCTATTTCGTGACGCAGAACCCGCTCGACATCCCCGATACCGTGCTGGCCCAGCTCGGCAACCGCGTCCAGCATGCGCTGCGCGCCTTCACCCCGCGCGACCAGAAGGCGGTCAAGGCCGCGGCCGAAACCTTCCGCCAGAACCCCAAGTTCAAGACCGAGGAGGCGATCACGCAACTCGCCGTCGGCGAGGCGCTGACCTCTATGCTGGAGGGCAAGGGCACGCCGACCATGGTCGAGCGCACGCTGATCGCCCCGCCGATGGGACAGGTCGGACCCTGCTCGGCGCAGATCCGTCAGCAGGCGCTGAACGAGTCGGGCTACAAGGGCAAATACGACACCATGGTCGACCGCGACTCGGCTTATGAGGAGCTTGCCAAGCGCAGGAACCTCGAGACGCAGGACGCGCCGGTCGAGGCCGGAACCGCCGGCGGTGGCGGCATCATGGACACGATCGGCGGCTGGATCGGCGGCAATTCCAATGCGCCGCGTCCCAAGACCGGCCCCGGCAGCCGTGGCGGCGCGATGCCCCAGAGCATGACAGAGAAGATCATAACCTCGGCGGCGCGCTCGGCCGCGACCTCGATCGGCCGGCAGGTCGGCACCGCGATCCTCCGCGGCGTGCTCGGCAGCATGATGGGCGGGCGGCGCTGACAGATTTTGCCAGAGCCGACAGACTTGCCATGCGTGGCGGGCTGCTGACGCCACCGTCAAGGCTTGTCATGATGACGCAACCTGAATCGGCTCCCTGACCGGGAGCGCACGTCCCCATGAGCGCCATGTCACAGCTTCCCGCGATCCTTTCCCGCCTCGATGCCGATCTCGAAACCGCGCTGGCGCGGCTGTCGGCCTGGCTCGAAATCCCCTCGATCGGCACCGATCCGGCCTTCAATGTGCAGACCCGCCGCGCCGCGCAGTGGCTCCGGGACGATCTCGAAACGCTGGGTTTTGCCGCCGAGGTTCGAGACACGCCCGGCCAGCCGATCGTGCTGGCGCATCGGCCGAAACCCGGCGCGCCGCATGTGCTGTTCTACGGTCACTACGACGTGCAGCCGGTCGATCCGCTGCATCTCTGGGAGAGCGAGCCGTTCAGGCCGGTCGTCAAGGAGATCGAGCCCGGTCGCCGGGTCATCGCGGCGCGCGGCGCCTGCGACGACAAGGGCCAGATCATGACCTTCGTCGAGGCGATGCGGGCGACGCTCGCCGAGACCGGCGACCTGCCGGTCGGCGTGACCGTGCTGGTCGAGGGGGAAGAGGAATCAGGCTCGGCCAACCTGCCGCCCTTCATCCGCGAGAATGCGCAGGCGCTGAAGGCCGATTTCGCGCTGGTATGCGACACCGGCATGTGGGACCGGCAGACGCCGGCGATCACCTCCTCGCTGCGCGGCATGGTCTATCAGGAGGTGACGATCACCTGCGCCGACCGCGACCTGCATTCTGGCCTGTTCGGCGGCGCCGCGGCCAATCCGATCCACGTCCTGGCGAAGATCGTGGCGGCGCTGCATGACGAGACCGGGCGGATCACGCTGCCGGGCTTCTATGACGGCGTCGAGGAGCCGACCAACCAGCAGAAGGCGGACTGGGCCGATCTCGACCTGACCGAGGAGGACTTCCTTGGCGGGATCGGGCTCAAGCACTCGATCGGCGAGAAGGGCCGGATGCTGATCGAGCAGATCCAGTCGCGTCCCACCTGCGACGTCAACGGCATCTGGGGCGGTTATATCGGCGAGGGCACCAAGACCGTGATCGCGAGCCAGGCCTCGGCCAAGGTGTCGTTCCGGCTCGTCGGCAAGCAGGATCCGTCCAAGGTCGCGGCCGCCTTCCAGGCCTTCGTGCGCGAGCGGCTGCCGGCCGACGTGACGGCGGAATTCATCGCGCACGGCGCCTCGCCCGCCATCGCCGTGCCGGTGGACACGCCGGCCTTGGTCAAGGCGCGGCAGGCTCTCGCCGACGAATGGGGCGGCAGGGTCGTGACCATCGGAACCGGCGGCTCGATCCCGGTCGGCGGCGATTTCAAGAAGACGCTCGGCCTCGACACGCTGTTCGTCGGCTTCGGGCTGGAGGACGATCGGGTCCATTCGCCGAACGAGAAATACGACCTCTCCTCGTTTCACAAGGGCCAGCGCTCCTGGGCGCGCATCTTGCAGGCTCTCGCTTCATGAAATCCGTCTGCGTCTTCTGCGGCTCCAATCCGGGCAACGAGCCCGTCTACGCCGAGGGCGCGCGCGCCATGGGGCGCGAGATCGCCCGGCGCGGGCTGGTGCTGGTCTATGGCGGCGGCGCGGTCGGGCTGATGGGCATCGTCGCCGATTCGGCGCTGGCGGCCGGCGGCGAGGTCCATGGCGTGATCCCGCGCGCGCTGCGCGACAAGGAGGTCGGCCACCATCGCCTGACCCGGCTCGAGATCGTCGACACCATGCATATCCGCAAGGCGCGGATGGCCGAGCTTTCGGATGGCTTCGTCGCCATGCCTGGCGGCATCGGCACATTCGAGGAGCTGTTCGAGATTTGGACCTGGGGCCAGCTCGGCATCCATTCCAAGCCACTCGGCCTGCTGAACGTCGCGGGCTTCTACGATCCGCTGGCCGTATTCCTGGACCAGACGGTCGAGGCCGGCTTCCTGAAGCAGACCCACCGCGCCATGGCGATGACGGACACCCAGCCGGAGACGCTGCTCGACCGGATGGAGCAGTACGTTCCGGCGCAGACGATGAAGTGGGTGGAGAAGGAGGAGGTGTGATCGCCGGCGATGCTGTCTTGTTCGCGCATGATCTGTGCCCATATTGCAGTGAGGGACAGCATATTTGCGTGTTCTTGCAGTTGCGCGCATAATGTCCGGCACGCAGGAAGCGGGCAAGTCCGATGGATATTCGCATCGAGCATCGTGTTGTCGGCACGCAGCACGTTTTCACGTCGCCAGATGTGCCAGGGCTTTATGTTGCCCACGTCGATCGCGAGGTTGCCGAGCGCAGTGTGCCAGATGCAGTCGCGATGCTGCGAGCGATGCAGGCGAGACGAGCCGAGAAGCGGCGGGTGGATAAACGCATCGCTCTGCGAGCCTGATGCCGTTCTATCGCGAGGCCGACGTTTTTGCGCTCCTGGAGCGGCACGGCTGCGAGTTTGAAGGTGACCGCTACCCTTACGGCTCGGGCTGGTTTGCTCCCGACGACATGCCGTTCACACTGCCCGATGCGATGGATGGCTGGCTCGATGCCGATGTCATCGACATGATCCTTGTCGATCGTTGGATTTGGGCCGGCCCTCCGCGAATAACGCGCTATCCAATGAAAAGTGACGAATAGGAAAATATCCCTTGACATCGTGACGCTGATCCGGTAGAGATCAGGAACGCTCACGAAATGTGACCGGACGCCAGGCCGCCGCGCTCTCCCGCCGGCGGCTTTTGCATGTCCGGCCATCTCACGATCCCGCCCATCGAGGTTCCCGCCATGACCGACGAAGACGACGACGCGCCGGCTCCGCCGGCCGCGAGGGGCAGGCGCTTGCCCGTCGGCCGCAAGGCCGTGGTCTCCAGGCTCTGGCGGGCTGCCAGGCGGCAACTGGAGGCGCATGAGGCGCGCCTCGACGAATCGCCGAAGGGCGCGGCCGCCGCCGAATCAGACGCCAAGGCGCTGGCGGTGCTCGCCCGAACGGTGCGCGAACTCGTCGCGCTGGACGGCGCGGCCGCGGGCCAGGAGGGCAAATCGACCGATGAACTCTCGCCCGCCGCCGGACTGCGCCACGTTGCAGAGCTTCGAAAGGAGCTTGCACGACGTCTTGAAGTCCTTGCCGCCGAACAGGCGGATCCCTCTTCTCAGGCGGCTACTGCCGAAGGCGACGCCTGATCAATGTGAGGTCATCTTCGCCGAGTGGTTGATCTGGGCCCGGCCCGACCAGTTGCCGCCGGAAACGGCGCAATGGTCCATATGGCTGGTTCTCGGCGGACGCGGCGCGGGCAAGACCCGCACCGGGGCGGAATGGATCAAGGGCATGGCGCTTGGACTTCCGCCCTTTGCCGATGCGCCCACCGGCCGCATCGCACTGATCGGCGAGACGCAAGGCCAGGTCCGCGACGTGATGATCGAGGGCGTCTCCGGGCTGCTCTCGATCCATACGCGCTGGGAGCGGCCGACATGGTATCCGTCGCGCCGGCGGCTGGAATGGCCGAACGGCGCGATCGCGCAGGTGTTCTCGGCCGAAGATCCGGAAGGGCTGCGCGGGCCGCAATTTTCCGCCGCCTGGTCGGACGAGCTGGCGAAATGGCCCAATCTTCAGGAGTGCTGGGACATGCTGCAGTTCGGCTTGCGCCTCGGCGACCGGCCACGCCAGATCGTCACCACGACGCCGCGCCCCGTGCCGCTGCTCAAGCGGCTTCTGACCGATCCGCATGTGGCGGTCAGCCGGGCCGCGACCGCCGCAAACCGCTACAATCTCGCGCCGGAGTTCATTCGCGGCATCACCAAGACCTATGGCGGAACGCGGCTCGGCCGGCAGGAGATCGACGGCGAGATCGTCGAGGAAAGCGCGGACGCGCTCTGGACGCGGGCGATGATCGAGGATTGCCGCGAGGCCGCGCCGACCGGATTGGCGCGGATCGTCGTCGCGGTCGATCCGCCGGCCTCGTCCTCGCAGCGGGCCGATTCCTGCGGACTCGTCGTCGCCGGCATCGATGGCGACGGCATCGGCCATGTGCTGGAGGACGGCACCGTGTCCGGCGCTCGGCCGCATGAATGGGCGGCCAAGGCGATCGCGCTCTACCGTCGCTTCGAGGCCGATGCGCTCGTCGTCGAGGTGAACCAGGGCGGCGAGATGGCGACCTCCGTTATCCGCGAGGTCGATCCTGGCGTGCCGGTCACGGCGGTTCGGGCGACGCGCGGCAAGTATCTCAGGGCCGAGCCGGTGGCGGCGCTCTATGCGCAGGGTCGCGTCCGCCATGCGGGGCGGTTTCCGCAGCTCGAGGACGAGATGTGCGATTTCGGCCCGACGGGCCTGAGCTCGGGCCGCTCGCCCGACCGGCTCGACGCGCTGGTCTGGGCGCTGACGCATCTGATGCTGGCGGCGAAGGGGCGGCCGCGGGTGAGGGGAATATGAGCAGGCTCTGATTGACTTCCAGCTACGGATACGCATTTCAATGAGCATCAAACGCAGCGTTAAACACCAAGCGCGCCTTATGGAGCGGGACGGAGTGCGCCGCATGGATGTCGATGTGAAGCCGCTTACGAAAACGACTGGCTTGAAGGCGGGGTTGTTGCTCGGATTTTCCGCGCCGCTGGTATTTTTGGGTGGCCTCCCTCGGTACGAAGAGCCGAGGCGAGATAATATCAACCGAGCCTGGAAATCTGTCGGCGACAGTCTAGGCCGTGCTGTCGATCGCGAGAAGGTTCGCCTTCGTGACAGAAAGACGTGATCGCGCTGAACCAAGCAGGGGCATTGGCGGCACGTCGGATGTGACGCGCTCGCGTCGAAAACGATAGAGGCCGAACTTCAACAGAAAATACCGGACCTTCCCCGCGAGAAGCGTGCGATGGTTGTATCGGTCGTTCGAGAGCATATCGAGCATCATTCAGGACCGCTCCCCTCGCCGCGGGTTTTGACCGAATACGAAGGCGTCTCGCCTGGGTTTGCGGAGCGTATTGTCAATATGGCGGAAAGCGATCTTGCGCATGTACAAGACATGCAGAGAGAAGCGTTGCGATCCGAGACTCGTGAGCGGATGATTGGCCAGATCGGTGCGCTGCTCGTGACACTTGGCGCTCTTGCCACGTCAGGTTGGATCGCCACCTCCGGCTATCCTGTGGCGGGCGGATTGTTGGGCGGCGCTACCCTTCTCGGCATCGTTTCGATTTTCATCGGCGGACGAGAATATCTGCTTAGCAAAATACAGAAGCCGCCACCTCCGCCGCAGAAGCCGCAACGCAAGAAGCGATAGCCCCGGCAGCCATCTGACTGTCCAAGCCGCCCACTGGGCGGCTTTTTTGTTTCGGGAGCCCCCATGCTCAATTTCCTACGCAACCTGCGCGGCGCCGCCGCGCCGGATCGGAAGCGCTCGCGCGTCGGGCCGCTGATCGCGCTGCACGAGGCCGGGCGGCCGGTCTGGACGCCGCGCGACTATGCGGCGCTGGCCCGCGAGGGCTATGAGCGCAATCCGGTCGTGCATCGCTGCGTCAGGCTGATCGCCGAGGCGGCGGCGCAGATGCCGCTCGTCGCCAGGGTCGGGGCGCGGGAAGAGCCTGGCCACCCGGCGCTCGCGCTGATCGACCGGCCCAATCCGCGCCAGGGCGGAATCGCCTTTCGCGAGATGCTCTATGGCCATCTGCTCGTCGCCGGAAACGCCTATGTCGAGGCGGCCAGCGTCGGCGCGGAGCCGCGCGAGCTTTATGCGCTGCGGCCAGACCGGATGCGGATCGTGCCCGGCCGTGACGGCTGGCCCGAGGCCTATGACTACACGGTCGGCGGCGACACGGTGCGCTTCCGGCAGGACGAGGGCTCTCTGCCGCCGATCCTGCACCTGACGCTGTTCCATCCGGTCGACGACCATTACGGGCTTTCGCCGATCGAGGCGGCGGCCTGTTCGCTCGACATCCACAACGCCGCCAGCAACTGGCACAAGGCCCTGCTCGACAATGCGGCGAGACCCTCGGGCGCGCTGGTCTATGACGGGCCCGACGGCGCGAGCCTGACCGAGGCGCAGTTCGAGCGGCTCAAGGGCGAGCTGGAGGAGAGCTTCCAGGGCGCCCGCAATGCCGGCCGGCCGCTGCTGCTGGAGGGCGGGCTCGACTGGAAGCCGCTCTCGCTGACGCCGGCGGAGCTGGATTTCGTCGCCGCCAAGGGCGTCGCCGCCCGCGAGATCGCGCTCGCCTTCGGCGTGCCGCCGCTGCTGCTCGGCCTGCCGGGCGACAACACCCACGCCAATTTCGCCGAGGCCAACCGCGCCTTCTGGAGGCAGACCGCGATCCCGCTCGTCAGGCGCACGGCGCAGTCGCTGGCGCAATGGCTCGGGCCGGCCTTCGGCGACGCCCTCACGTTCGCGCCCGATCTCGACGCGATCGAGGCGCTGGCCGAGGAGCGGGAATCGCTGTGGCGGCGGGTCGGCTCGGCCGATTTCCTCAGCGCCGACGAGAAGCGCGAGGCCGTCGGCTATGGCCGCGCCGGTCCCGTCGAGACGGAGACCCGGACATGAACGCGCTCGACCCGATCCTGACGGCATTCGTCGGCAAGGCCGATGTCGGCCATCTCAGCCTCTTGCTCTGGGCGGCGGCTGCCTCGGGTCTCGCCTGGCTGATGCTCCGCGAAATGACCGCCGCCAACCAGCGCTTCGACGCTTTCGTCCGCGAGCTCAACCGCTTCAACGCACGCCAGGATTTTAACGCACGCCAAGAACTGGAGGACAAGTCATGACGCGATCCGGCGACAAGCGGGCCCCGGCCGGAAGGGGGCCGCGGCCATCCGAGCCGACGCCGAAGCCAGGCACGACGCCAGCGGCGACCTTCGGGCGCTTCCTCGGCACGCTCGCAAGGCTCGAACGCCGCAACGGCAAGGCCGGGGAGGACAGCCGATGAGGGCCGCTCTTGCGACCGGCCCCTTCGCCCGCGAGACGAAATACCTGGCCCTGCCGCCGGCACGGATCAGGCCGGACGGCCTGTTCGAGGGCTATGCCAGCCTGTTCCGCATCGCCGATCTCTGCAAGGACATCGTCGAGCCCGGCGCCTTTCGCGAAAGCCTGGTCCGGCGCGGGCCGGCCGGCGTAAAGCTGCTCTGGCAGCATGATCCGGCCGAGCCGCTCGGCCGCTGGATCAGCCTGATCGAGGATCCGCGCGGGCTCTTCGTCCGGGGCCAGTTGTCGCTGGCGGTGGCGCGGGCCCGCGAAATCCATGCGCTGATGCGCGAAGGCGCGGTCGACGGGCTCTCGATCGGCTTCCGGCCCGAAAAGGCCCGCACCGAGCCGCGCACCGGCTACCGCCGGCTCGAGCGGATCGATCTCTGGGAGATCTCGCTCGTCACCTTTCCGATGCTGCCGCAGGCCCGCGTCTCCGCCGTCAAGGCGCTGCCGGGGGCGGCCGCGCTCTGTCACGCCTGACCATCGTTTCCATGACCTTCACAGCAGGAGAGACCATGACCACGCTGCTTCACGCCCCCGAGACCAAGTCCGCCGCGTTCGATCCGGCCCAGGACGATCTGCGCTACACCTTCGAGAGCTACCGCCTCGCCAATGACGAGCGTCTGGCCGAGATCGAGAGCCGGGGCGCGGCCGATCCGCTGCTCGACGAGAAGGTGGCGCGCATCGACGCGGCGCTCGACGAGACAAAGCGCCGGATCGACCGCGTCGCGCTCGACCGCGCCCGCCCCGCGCTCGGCCAGGATGCGCCGCGCGACCCGCTCGCCCATGAGCACAAGACGGCCTTCACGGCCTATGTCCGCAACGGCGAGGCCGGTGGGCTGAAGCGGCTCGAGGCCAAGGCTTTGTCGGCCGGCTCGGGCCCCGATGGCGGCTATCTCGCGCCCTCGACGGTCGAGAGCGAGATCCTGCGCCGCCTGGCCAACATCTCGCCGATCCGCGCCATCGCCACGGTCAGGACGATCTCGTCCGGCGCCTACAAGAAGGCGTTCTCGACCACCGGACCGGCCTCGGGCTGGGTCGCCGAGGCAGCGGCCCGCCCGCAGAGCAACTCGCCGACTTTGGCCGAGCTGTCCTTTCCGGCGATGGAGCTCTACGCCATGCCGGCCGCGACCCAGACGCTGCTCGACGACGCCATCGTCAACATCGACCAGTGGATCGCCGAGGAGGTCGAGGCCGCCTTCGCCGAGCAGGAGGGCGCGGCCTTCGTCTCCGGTGACGGCGTCGACAAGCCCAAGGGCTTCCTGGCCTATCCGACCGTCGCGGATGCGAGCTGGAGCTGGGGCAATATCGGCGTGCTGAACTCCGGCGTCGCCGGCGCGTTCGCGGCCTCCAACCCCTCCGACATCCTGGTCGACCTGGTCTATGCGCTGAAGGCCGGCTATCGCCAGAACGCCTCCTTCGTGATGAACCGGAAGACTCAGGCCGTCATCCGCAAGTTCAAGGACGCCAACGGCAATTACCTCTGGCAGCCCCCGGCTTCGGCCGGCGCGCCGGCGACTTTGCTCGGCTTCCCGCTGGTCGAGGCGGAGGACATGCCCAACATCGCCGCCAACGCGGTCTCGGTGGTGTTCGGCGACTTCCGGCGCGGCTATCTCGTGGTCGACCGGGCGGGCGTGCGCATCCTGCGCGATCCCTATTCCGCCAAGCCCTATGTGCTGTTCTACACGACCAAGCGGGTCGGCGGCGGCGTGCAGGACTTCGCCGCGATCAAGGGGCTGAAGTTCGCGGTCTGAGCCGGGCTCGGCCTATCGCGAAAACCACCAGCTGTAGCCGGCCTGTGGCGGCACGGGTTCGCCCTGCCGCCCGTCAGCCCCGAAAGCCATGAGACGCTGGCTCGCCTCGGTGATCCAGGGGCGATGCTCGCCGATCGGCGTGATCGCGGTGAAGCCGCCGCAGATACGCCGGGTTCGCGAGTTGAGCGGGCCGCTCGACCAGCTCACCACGCCGACGAGATCGCGCGAGGACGAGCCGCCGCGCAGGACGGGTCCGCCCGAATCGCCCCGACAGGCGCCGGCTCCGGGGCTTTCGCCGCGCGCCTCGACATCGACCGCGACCTTGACCGTGTTGGCCGTGGTGTAGCTGCCGGCATTGATCAGCCGCGTCTCGCGCAGGCGGCGCGCGGTGGCCTTGTTGTCCTCGATCGCGAGACCGAAGCCGGCCATGGTGACGGTTTCGCCCTGCCACAGGCCGCCGCCGAGCGTGAGAGGCTCGATGTCGGCCGGCAGGCGCGTCACAAGCCGCAGGATCGCGAGATCGGCGCCCGGCTGGGTGCGCGGCGTCGTGCCCGGCACGAAACTCGGATGCGGCAGCACCGCCGCGACCGAGTGACGCCGCGGGCGGAAGCGCGGATCGAGGCTGACGACGCTGACCGCGCCGCCTGCCATCAGGCAATGCGCGGCGGTGATGACGAGTTCGGGTCCGATCGCCGCCCCGGAGCATAGCTCGCCCCGGCTGGTCTCGACCCGCAGCGTCGAGGCGCGCGCACCGTCGATGTCGCGGGAGAGGCTGCCGCCGACGACCGCGAGAGCGGGCGAGGCGGCGCTGATGGCGGCGACGAAAGCGAGCGTGAGAGCGCGGACGGGCATGATCGGGACCAGGTGACGATGCTGATCAGTCTATGACGTCGCGCGCCGCAGTCCAGTGTTTCCGTCAGCTAATGTTTCCGTCAGCGACGCGTCGTCCAGGCGGCGCTCTCGCCCCATTGCGAGAGGGTGCGGTCGATCCAGTCGCGTTGCGGCGCGACCAGCACCCCCTGGCTGAGCAGGCCGCAATTCTTGCCGGCCGGGCCTGTCGACCAGCTCGTGACGGCGACGATGCCGCTGTCGTCCGCGATCATCGGGCCGCCTGAATCGCCGAGGCAGGCGCTGCCTCCCGGGCGCTTGCCGAGTCCCGACGGATCGGCCGCCCAGAGCAGGATGCGGCCGGGCCCATAGGGTTCGACCGCGACGAGATCGGCCGAGCGATAGGTGCCGGTGCTGCGGGCATCGCCCTCGCGGGCGACGCCATAGCCCGCCAGCGCGAGACCGGAACCGGCCCGGGGCAGCGCGCCGTCGACCAGTTCGGCCGGCTGGAAGCGCGCCGGCAGCGGCGCGGACAGGCGCAGCAGGGCGAGATCGATCGAACGGCGGCGGGCGGTGATCGCCTTGGCGTCGAATTCGGGATGGAGCGCGATCGCAGCGGGCGGGATCAGAACCGGCTCGCCGCCGCCATCCTTCCAGTGGATGCGCAGGTCGATTCCGCCGGCAGCGCAATGCGCCGCGGTCAGGATGGCGCGCGACGACAGCACGATGCCGGTGCAGACGCCGCCGCGCGCGTTCAGCACCATAAGGGTCGAGGCCGCGGCCGGGCCGCCCTCGCGCCCGCCGACGACCGCCGATGCGTCCTGCGCCGCGAGCGCGCCGGCGCAAGCCAGCGCCGCGGCAAAGACCCGAGATCCGACGTGCCGAAAATTGAGATGCACTGGCGCGCTCCTCGCGAGGGGAAGCGCTGGATAGCGCGTCGCAGACCTGAATTGAACCCGCAATCGGAGCGACCATGACGCCCATCGCGCTGACCCCACCCGTGGCCGAGCCCGTCTCGCTGCCCGACGCCCGCCTGTTCCTGCGGCTCGACCAGGACGAGGAGGACGGCCTGCTCGGCACGCTGATCACGGCCGCAAGGCTGATGATCGAGGCGGCGTCGGGCCGGATGCTGATCGACCAGGACTGGCGGGTCGTGCTCGACCGCTGGCCCGACAGCGGCGAGATCCGCCTGCCGCTGTCGCCCGTCCGCTCGATCACGGCCGCCCGCGTCTACGACGCGCAAGGGACCGCCCAGACCGTTCCGAGCGGCGCGCTGCGGCTCGATGCCAGCGCCGATCCGCCGGTGATCCGTGTGGCCTCGGGCGTGCCGGCGATCGGGCGTCAGCGCGGCGCGATCGAGATCGACGTCGTCGCCGGCTATGGCGATACGGCCGCCGCAGTGCCGGCGCTGCTGCGCCAGGCCGTGCTCAGGCTGGCGGCGCGCTGGTTCGAGGAGCGCGGCGATGTCGTCGGCCGAGACGCGGCGGCGCTGCCCGCCGAGATCATGGCGCTGGTCGCGCCCTTCCGCCGCATGAGGCTCTGACGCCATGTCCGCTTCGGGAAACGGGAAGACGCCGGTCGGCGCGCTGCGTCGACGGCTCGTGCTGGAGGCGCCGGTCGCTGCGCCGGACGGGATCGGTGGAACGACCCAGGCCTTCGCCACGGTCGCGGCCGTCTGGGGGCAGGTCGAATGGCTCGGCGGCGGCGAACGCTGGCGCATGGGCCGGCCCGAACAGGTCGCGACGCATCGGATCGCCATGCGCTGGCGCGACGGCGTCGATTCCGGCCAGCGCCTGCGCGACGGCGCGCGCCTCTACGACATCCGAGCGGTCGCCGACCCCGATGGCGGCAGGCGGCGGCTCATCTGCCTGGTCGAGGAGATTTCGGCATGAGCGACGCGATCCTGGCGCTGCGCGCCGCGCTGCAGGCGCGGCTGGCGGCCGACACGGCGCTGACCGCACTGATCGGAGCGGGCCGCATTCACGACGAGGCGCCGCGCGCGGCGCGTGGCGTCTATGTCGTCCATGGCGAGGCCGATGCGCGCGACTGGTCGACCGGCAGCGACAAGGGCTGCGAGCAGAATGTCTCGCTCGTCGTCTGGGCCGACGAGAGCGCCTCCGCGAAGCAGGCCTTGCAGGCGGCGGCTTGCGTCGCGAACGCGCTCGACGAGGCGGAGCTGACCTTGTCCGGGCACCGGCTGATCAATCTCCGCTGGCAGGCGAGCCGGCTCGCCCGCGATCCCAGGACGGGGCTCGCCTTCGTCACGATCAGGCTGCGGGCCGTGACCGAGACGCTCTGATTCACTCGAACATCACGAAGGAGAGGCCGGATGTCGGCACAGAAGGGCAAAGATCTGCTGCTCAAGGCGGAGGATGCGGGCGGGGCCTTCGTCACCGTCGCGGGGCTGCGCGCCCGCCAGATCGCGTTCAACGCCGAGAGCGTCGACGTCACCCATGCGGAATCGGCCGGACGCTGGCGCGAATTGCTGGCAGGAGCCGGCGCACGCCGGGCCAGCATCAGCGGCGCCGGCGTCTTCAAGGACGAGGCCTCGGATGCGCTGCTGCGGCAGATCTTCTTCGACGGCGCGATTCGCAACTGGCAGGTGATCGTGCCCGATTTCGGCGCCATCACCGGACCGTTCCAGATCACCAGCCTCGAATATCGCGGCGATCATGCCGCCGAGGTGACCTTCGAGCTGTCGCTGGATTCCGCCGGCGCGCTTTCCTTCACAGTGCTGTGAGGAGCCAGCCATGAGCAACCGCTACCGGGGCGAGACAGCCCTGATGGTCGATGGGCAGGCGCTGCCGATGCGGCTGACGCTGGGCGCGCTCGCCGAGCTCGAGCAGGCCTTTGCCGTCGACAGCCTGCCGGCGCTGGGCGAGCGCTTCGTCGGCGGCCGGCTCTCGGCGCGGGACATCGCCCGCATTCTCGGCGCAGGCCTGCGCGGAGCCGGCAGCAGGATCGCGGATGAAGAGGTCGCGGGGCTCGCCTTCGAGGGCGGGCTGAATGGCGCGATCCAGGCCGCGATCGCGCTGCTCGACGCGACCTTCGGAGGCGCAGGCGAGGACAGTCGGGCTCCGCGCCCTCCGCGGCCGCCGGCGAGTTGACCCCGCCGGCGGCCGAGCCCTTTCCATGGCGCGACATCATGGCTTTCGGACTTGGCCGTCTGGCCTGGACGCCCGACGCCTTCTGGGCCGCGACGCCGCGCGAAATCGCCGCGGCGCTGCGGGCGCATGAGCGCGCGCCGTCCATGGATGCGCCGCGCCGCGAGACATTGGCGCGGTTGATGGCGGCTTTTCCGGACGCATGACGCCGCGCTTTCCCTCGATCAGGAGCTTTCGATCGCCATGGCCGACGATGATTTCATCGGTGAATCCGGTTCCTCCTCCCGCGTCTCCGACCTGCGCTCGATGGATCGGCTGACCAAGAGCCTGAGCAAGTCGGCCGACGGCTTCGGCAAGGCGATCACCAACGCCTTCGCCAAGGGCATCGTCGAGGGCAAGCGCTTCGAGGACGTGCTGCGCAGCGTCGGCAAATCGATCACCCAGAGTCTGCTGAAGACGGCGCTGCAGCCGCTGACCAGCGGCCTGTCGAGCCTGCTGACGACCGGCGTCAAGGGCCTGACCGGGCTGTTCAGCGGCGGACTGTCCAACCTCACCGGATTGTCGGGGCTCGGCGGCAAGGGCGCGGGCATCTCGGTCGCGCCGTTCGCCGATGGCGGCGTCATCGCCCAGCCCTCCTATTTCCCGCTCGGGCGCGGCCTCGGGCTGATGGGCGAGGCCGGCGCGGAGGCGATCCTTCCGCTCTCGCGCGGTCCGGACGGCAAGCTCGGCGTCAGCGCGGGCGGCTCAGGCGTGCGCCCGATGAACGTCACCGTTCAGGTCTCGACGCCCGACGCCGACAGCTTCCGCCGCTCGGAAGCGCAGGTCTCGGCCGCGATCGCACGCGCCGTGGCGCGCGGCAGCCGGGCGTTGTGACGCGCCGCGCCATGGAACCGACAGGCGAGAGGGCCGGCTCATGACCGATTTCCACGATATCCGCTTCCCGCTCGACATTTCGCGCGGCGCGCGCGGCGGCCCCGAACGGCTGACGCAGATCGTCACGCTGGCCTCTGGCCGCGAGGTCCGCAACACCCGCTGGGCTCATTCGCGCCGGCGCTACGACGCCGGCGTCGGGGTCCGCACGCTCGATGCGCTCGCGGCCATCGTCGCCTTCTTCGAGGAGCGGCGCGGCCGGCTCTACGGCTTCAGGTGGCGCGACCAGCTCGACTGGAAAAGCTGCCCGCCCTCGCAGACGCCGACCGCGCTCGACCAGACGCTCGGCGTCGGCGACGGCGTCACCGCGACATTCCAGCTCGCCAAGGACTATGGCGCCGGCATCGCGACCTACCGGCGCACCGTCACCAAACCCTGGCATGGCGAGGTCTTTCTCGCCGTCGACGGGGTGGTGCAGTCGCAGCCGAGCCATGCCGAGACGAACGCCGCGACCGGCCTCGTCACCTTCGCGCCGGGGCATATCCCGCCGTCCGGCAGCCTCGTCACCGCCGGCTTCCTGTTCGACGTGCCGGTGCGTTTCGACATCGACGCGATCGAGGTCGATCTCTCGGCTTTCGAGGCCGGCGAGATCCCGCGCATCCCGGTCGTCGAGATCATCGCCTGAAGGAGTTCCCATGCGAGATATCCCCGCCGCCCTCGCCGGACACCTCGCCCGCGCCGCGACCACGCTGTGCCGATGCTGGAGCCTGACCCGGCGCGACGGGCTCGTGCTCGGCTTCACCGACCATGATCGTCCGCTGACCTTCGACGGCGTCACCTTTCGCGAGACGACCGGGCTGGAGGCTGCCGAAGGCGCGGCCGAACTCGGTTTCGCGGTCGGCGGCGGCGAGGTTTCCGGCGCCTTCGCGGCTGTCGGCCTCAACGAGGCCGACCTGGCGCGCGGGCTCTACGACGATGCCCGCGTCTCGATCTGGCTGGTGAACTGGGCCGCCGTCTCGCAGCGGCTGCTGCTCGAAACCGGCTTCGTCGGCGAGATCAGGCGGGGCGACCTTGCCTTCAGCGCCGAGGTCCGGGGCCTGGCCAAGGCCTTCGACGAGGAGCGCGGCCGGCTCTACACCCGCGCCTGCTCGGCCGATCTCGGCGACGCACGTTGCGGCGTGACGCTGACGCCGGTCACGGCAGCCGTGGCCACGAGCGACGGCCGTCTCTCGCTGGGCGCGCCGGCGCTCGCCTCTTATCCGGACGCGCATTTCAGCGGCGGACGGCTCGTCTTCACCGGCGGCGGCAATGCCGGTTTCGTCACCGAGATCAAGCGCCATGCAGCCGACGGGCTGGGCACGCTGCAGCTCTGGCAGGCCCCGCCCGCGCCGATCGCGGCGGGAGACGTCTTCCAGGTGACGCCGGGCTGCGACAAGAGCTTCTTCACCTGCCAGGCGAAATTCGGCAACGGGATCAACTTCCGCGGCTTCCCGCACATGCCCGGGAACGACTTCATCATCGGCGGCGCCGGGCCGGGCGATGGAGCGCTCGACGGCGGGAGCCTGTTCCGATGAGTCCTGCCGTGCTCACGCGGGACGATATCGTCGCCACCGCCCGGCAATGGCTCGGCACGCCCTATCATCACCAGGCCTCGCTGCGCGGCGTCGGCTGCGATTGTCTCGGCCTGGTGCGCGGGATCTGGCGCGAGCTGCTTGGCGACGAGCCCGAAGCCGTGCCGGCCTATTCGCCGCTCTGGACCGAAAGCCTCGGCGAGGAGAGCCTTGCTGCGGCGGCGCTGCGCCATCTGCGGCCGGTTCCGCCCGATGCGGGACGGCCCGGCGACGTGCTGCTCTTCCGCTGGCGCTCGCATCTTCCGGCCAGGCACTGCGCGATCCTGAGCGACGACGGCCGCATCATCCACGCTCATGACGGGGCCTGCGTCGCCGAGGTCGCGCTGACGCCGTGGTGGCGACGCCATCTCAGCCATGCCTTTTCCTTTCCGGAGGTCGCCGACTGATGGCAACGCTCGTTCTCCAGGTTGCAGGCGCGGCGCTCGGCAACGCGCTGGGCGGCCCGATCGGCGCGATCATCGGCCAGGCCATCGGCGGCATCGCCGGGGCGCGGATCGACCAGTCGCTTCTCAACAGCGGCGGCAAGCCGATCGAGGGCCCGCGCCTGAATGAAGCCGAGGGTCTGGCCTCGACCGAAGGCGCGGCGATCCCGCGCGTCTATGGCCGTGCCCGGGTCGGCGGGCAACTGATCTGGGCGACGCGCTTCGAGGAGCAGGTCAACGTCACCAGGAACCGCGCCAAGGGCGGCGGCAAGAGCATGGGCGGCCAGAAGACCAGGGAGACGACCTACAGCTACTACGCCAACTTCGCCGTCGCGCTGTGCGAGGGGCCGATCGCCTTCGTCCGCCGCGTCTGGGCCGACGGGCGCGAGCTCGACGTGACGACCGTGACGATGCGGGTCCATTCCGGCTATCCGAACGAGGAACTCGATCCGCTGATCGCGGCCAAGGAGGAGGGCGCCGCGCCGGCCTACCGCGACACGGCCTATGTCGTGTTCGAGCGCTTCCCGCTGGCCGATTACGGCAACCGCGTGCCGCAATTCTCCTTCGAGGTGGTGCGCGCGGTCGACGGGCTCGGCAGCATGGTGCGCGCCGTGACGCTGATCCCCGGCGCCGGCGAGTTCGTCTACGAAACGCGGGCCGTCAGCCACGAGCCCGAGCCCGGCGCGACCGAGAGCCTGACGCGCCATCAGCTCTACGGCCCCTCCGACGTCGAGACCTCGCTGGCTCACCTTCTCGCGCTCTGCCCGAACCTGCGCCGCGTCGCGCTGGTGATCTCCTGGTTCGGCGACGATCTGCGCGCCGGCGCCTGCACGATCGCGCCCCGCGTCGAGATCCCGCTCAAACCCACGATCGGCGCGGAATGGTCGGTCGCGGGCCTGTCGCGGCCGATGGCGCGGATCGTCAGCCAGATCGAGGGCCGCCCGGCCTTCGGCGGCACGCCCTCGGACGAAAGCGTCATCGGCTTGATCCGCCGCCTGCGCGACGTGATGGGGCTGGAGGTCGTGCTCTATCCGTTCGTGATGATGGACATCCCCGTCGACAACGCGCTGCCGGACCCGGTGACCGGAGCCGCGAGCCAGCCGCGCTATCCCTGGCGCGGCCGCATCACCTGCGATCCCGCGCCCGGAAGCCCCGGCAGCGTCGACGGCGCGAGCGACGCGGCGGCGCAGGTCGCGGCCTTTCTCGGCACGGTCGCGCCCGCCGATATGTCCGTCGCCGGCGATCAGGTCTCCTGCGCCAAGCCGGGCGAATGGAGCTATCGCCGGCTCGTGATGCATTGCGCCGCGCTGGCGCAGGCCGCCGGCGGCGTCCACGGCTTCGTGCTCGGCTCGGAAATGGTCGGGCTGACGCGGGTGCGCGGCGCGGCCGGCTATCCGATGGTCGACGGGCTGATTGCGCTGGCCGGCGACGTCAAGGCGATGCTGCCCGCCGCCAGGCTGACCTATGCCGCCGACTGGACCGAATACGGCGCGCATGTCCGCAATGCCGGGCTGGACGTCGACTTTCCGCTCGATCCGCTCTGGGCCGCGCCGGCGATCGACGCCATCGGAATCGATTTCTACGCGCCGCTGTCCGACTGGCGCGATGCGAGCGCCCATGCCGACGCCGCGATCGCGCGCGGGCCGAGCGATCTCGGCTATCTGCGCGGTCGCCTGAACTCCGGCGAGGGCTATGACTGGTATTATGCCGGACCGGACGGCCGTGCCCTGCAGCAACGCCTGCCGATCACGGACGGGGCCTACGGCAAGCCGTGGGTTTTCCGGCCGAAGGATCTCTGGAACTGGTGGAGCCAGCCCCATGTCGCGCGCAGCGGCGGCGTCGAGGTCGCGACGACGGCCTATGCGCCGGCCGCCAAGCCGATCTGGCTGACGGAGGTCGGCGTTCCCGCCATCGACAAGGGCGGAAACGGGCCGAGTTTCTTCCCCGATCCGAAATCGGCCGATAGCGGCCGGCCCTATTTCTCCAGCGGCGCGCGCGACGACCTCGTTCAGAACCGTGCCCTGGAGGCGATTCTGTCCGGCTTCGATCCGACCCAGCCGGGGTTCGAGGCGAGCCGGAACCCGGTGCACCCGACGAGCGGTCTGCGCATGGTCGATCCGGCCTCCGTCTTCGTCTGGAGCTGGGATGCGCGGCCGTTCCCGGCTTTTCCGGAGCTGACGGGAGCCTGGGCCGACGGCGCGAACTGGCAGACCGGACACTGGATCAACGGCCGCATCGAGGGCGCGCCGGTCGACCGCCTCATCAGGGCGGTGCTGGCCGATCTCGGCTTGCCGGCGGCAGACGAAATCGCCGTCGACGGTTTCGTCGACGGCTATGTGCTCGACCGGCCGATGTCGGCGCGCCAGGCCCTGGAGCCGTTGGCGCAGGCCTTTGGCTTCGACGCGATCATGAGCGGCGGCCGGCTCGTCTTCCGCGGGCGCGGAGGCAAGGTCGCGCGCGTGCTGGGCAGCGACGACTGGCTGCCCGGCCGCGACGGCAGCCCCTATGAATTGCGCCGCGCCCAGGAAAGCGAATTGCCGCGCGAACTGCGCCTCGGCTTCAGCGACGCAGATGCGACCTATCGCCGGGCCGCGGCCTCGTCGCGCCGCCTCGCCGGCGCGGCTCGGCGCGAAAGCGCGGTCGAGATCGCGATCGTCACCCGTCTTGCCGAAGGGCAGCGCCTCGCCGACCAGCGCCTGCAGGAGGTCTGGTCCGGCCGCGAGACCGCCGAGTTCGAGCTCTCGCCGCGCCGGATCGATCTGGAGCCCGGCGATGTCGTGGCGCTGCCGGTCGACGGGGCCGAGCGCCTGTTCCGGCTGACGCGGATAAGCGACGGCCCGACGCGCAAGGCGAGCGCCCGCGCCGTCGAGCCCGCGATCTATGCCAGCGCCGGCGCCCCAGCCGGGCCGATGCCGCCTCGCGCCGCGCCGGCGCTTCCTGGCCGGCCGCTGGCGGTGCCGATGGCGCTGCCGATCGCGCGCGGCGCCACGCCGCCGCTCTTGTCGCTCGCCGCATTCGCCTCGCCCTGGCCGGGCGCGCTCGCGGTCTGGCGGGCGGAAGGGACAGGGGATTTCGCGCTGCTGCGGCTGGTCGAGGCCCCGTCCATCGTCGGCGAGACGCTGACCGTCCTGCCGCCGGGTCCGCTCTGGCGCAGCGACGACCGCGCCGTACTTGATGTCGGGCTGCGCGGCGGCATCCTGGCCTCCGTTTCGGACGAGGCCGCGCTGGCTGGAGCCAATGCGCTGGCGCTGATCGCGGCCGATGGCGAGATCGAGATTTTGACCGCGGCCCGCGTTGAGCTGATCGGTCCGCGCCGGTTCAGGCTGTCGCGGCTGGTGCGCGGCATCGGCGGCTCGGAGGCCGCCGCGGCGCGCAGCCTGCCGGCCGGCGCGCGGGTCGTCGTGCTCGACGGCGCCGCCGTCTCGCTGACCACGGACATCGCCGAGATCGGCGTCGCGCGGCGCTATCGCATCGGGCCGGCGCGGCGCGATGTCGGCGATCCGGCCATGGCGGAATTCGTCGCCGCCGCGAGCGCCGCCGCGCTGGTTCCGCTCGCGCCGGTGCGGCCCAGGGCGCGGAGAAGTCCGGACGGCGTCGCCCTGAGCTGGATCCGCCGGACGCGGCTCGACGGCGATGGCTGGGACATCGCCGAGGCGCCGCTAGGCGAGGATGGCGAGCGCTACGAGATCGGCGTGCTCGCCGCCGGCGTGCCCGTCAGGACGGTCATGGCGGCGCAACCCTCCTGGCTCTATCCGGCCGCGCAGGAGATCGCCGATTTCGGCGCGGTCCAGAGCGGGATCGAATTCGTGATCGCGCAGATCGGCGCCGTGGTCGGAAAAGGTCGCGAATGGCGTGGACTGATCGAGGTGCGCTGACTTATCCTCTCCGTCGATTGCTCGTCCTTGAGTTGCATGCCGCCGCATTCATGACGCGTTCAGTCGCCCGGGGTTAGCGCATGTCGATGATGCCCGTCGAAAACCTCTTCGCTCTCGCCTTGCTGGCGGCGCCGCTGCCGATCCTGCGCGTCGACGATCCGCAGCCGATCACCTGCCTGTCGGCCGAGGAGATGCGCGAGACGATCGCCGACGGCCGCGTGATCCAGCCCGTGCAGGCCTCCCGCCACGCCCGCGACGCGGCGCCGGGCGAGGTTTTGCGCATCAGGCTCTGTCGCCAGGGCGACGAACTGATCTATGTGGTGACGACGCTGAAGCGCGATGGCCGCGTGGCGCGCGTCACGCTCGAGGGCCAGTCCGGCAAGGTCGAGACCGTCCGCTGATTTTTCTGCTATTGAATCGACGATGCGCCGCTCCGCCGGAGCGCCAACAGGAGCTTGCCGACCGTGAGACTGCTCGTCGTCGAGGACGACAAGGACCTCAACCGCCAGATCGTCACCGCGCTGGAGAATGCCGGCTATGCCGTCGACAAGGCGTTCGACGGCGAGGAAGGCTCCTTTCTCGGAGAGACCGAGCCCTATGACGCCGTGATCCTCGATCTCGGCCTGCCCAAGCTCGACGGCGTCGCCGTGCTCCAGGGCTGGCGCCGCGCGGCGAAGATCATGCCGGTGCTGATCCTGACCGCGCGCGACCGCTGGAGCGAGAAGGTCGCCGGATTCGACGCCGGCGCCGACGACTACGTCGTCAAGCCATTTCATATCGAGGAACTGCTGGCGCGGGTGCGTGCGCTGCTTCGCCGCGCCACCGGCCATGCCACCTCGGAACTGACCTGCGGGCCGGTGCGCCTCGACACGCGCGCGAGCCGTGTCGTCGTCGACGGCAATCCGATCAAGCTGACCTCGCATGAATACCGACTGCTCGCCTATCTGATGCACCATCAGGGCCGGGTCGTTTCGCGCACCGAACTTGTCGAGCATCTCTACGACCAGGATTTCGACCGCGACTCCAATACGATCGAGGTCTTCGTCGGCCGCCTGCGCAAGAAGCTCGGCGTCGACGTCATCGAGACGGTTCGGGGGCTGGGTTATATCGCGGCCGCGCCGGAAAAGGTGTAGAGGCTCTCCATGCTCCCCGACAGCTTCTAGTCCTGCGCGATGCCGCTGAAGCCGCATCGCTATTCCCTCGGCGCGCGGCTGTTCGTCTCGGCGGCGGTCTGCTGCGCGCTGGTGCTGATCCTCGCGGGCTTCGGCCTGACGACGTTCTATCGCCGCTCGGCCGAGCGCGGCTTCGACGAGCGGCTGAGCGTCTACATCAAGGAACTGGCCGCCGACGTCGCCTCGCCGCCCGAGGCCGAGCGCCAGGCGATCGGCGATCTCGGCGAGCCGCGCTTCGACCTGCCGCTGTCCGGCTGGTACTGGCAGATCGTCAGGCTCGACGGCGAGCGCCAGGTGGTGCGGACCTCGCGCTCGATCGTCGGCGGACAATTGCCGAAGCTGCTCGACCAGCAGCAACTGACGCCGAACGCGCGGGGCTTGCGCGAAAGCTACATCTCCGGACCCGACGACCGCTGGCTGCGCATTCTCGAACGCGAGATCGATGTCGGCGAGGAGGGACGCTTCACGGTCGCGGTCGCGGCCCCCGCCGACGAGATCGACGGCGACATCCGCGATTTCCGCTTCGCGCTGACCATGACCTTCGTGCTGCTGGGGCTGGCGCTCGTCGCCTCCACCATCATCCAGGTCCGCTTCGGCCTGCGACCGCTCGTTCGTCTCGGCAACGCGGTCGGACTGGTGCGCACCGGCGAAGCGCCGCGCATCGCCGGCCGCTACCCCCCCGATCTCGACCCGCTCGCGGGCGAACTCAACCAGCTGATCGACGCCAATCGCGAGATTCTCGAACGGGCGCGCACCCAGGTCGGCAATCTGGCGCATGCGCTGAAGACGCCGCTCAGCGTCATGATCAACGAGGCCGAGGCCGGCGAGGGCGTGCTGTCGGAGACGGTGAAGACCCAGGCCGCGATCATGCGCGATCAGGTCCAGTATTATCTCGACCGGGCGCGGGCCGCCGCGTTGTCGGGCGCGCTCGGCGGCGTCACCGAGATAGCGCCGTCGCTCGATGCGCTGATCCGGACCTTCAGCAAGATCTCCCAGGGACGCGGCATCACCGGCAAGCATGCCGTGCCGGCCAATCTGCGCTTTCGCGGCGAGAAGCAGGATCTGGAGGAAATGCTCGGCAATCTGCTCGACAACGCCTTCAAATGGGCCGAATCTCGCGTCGAGGTCGGCGTCGAGCCGGTCATGCGCGACCAGCCGGAGCGCATCGTGCTGGTGATCGACGATGACGGGCCGGGACTGCCGCCCGAGGCGATGGCCGACGTCATCAAGCGTGGCCGCAGGCTCGACGAGACGACGCCCGGCTCGGGGCTCGGCCTCTCGATCGTCGGCGACCTCGCCAAGCTCTATGGCGGCGAGCTCTCGCTGCATCCGTCGCCGCTCGGCGGACTGCGCGCCCGTCTCGTTCTACCGTCGGTGTAAGACATGACCCCGCGTGACCCTTTGTCGCCCTCATGGGACATGAAGCGAAGCCTGGAATTCGATAAGACAGCGCCATGCTGATCTGGATCATCTTCGCGGTCATGACGGGCGCGGCGGTCTTCGCGCTGCTCTGGCCGCTCGGCCGACGGCGCACGGCCGCCTTCGCGGATGTCGCCGATGCCGCCAGCCTCTACCGCGACCAGCTCGCCGAGATCGAGCGCGATGTCGCGCGCCGCCTGATCGGCCCGCAGGAGGCAGAGGCCGCCCGCGCCGAGGCCGCCCGGCGTCTGCTCCGGGCGGCAGGCGACGAGGCAAGTCCGGCGGCCGAGACCGAGTCCTCGCTGCGCCGCCGCCGCGCCTCATCGGCGCTGGCGCTGTCCTGCGTGCCGCTGCTCGCGCTCGTCGTCTATGGCGCCTTCGGCTCTCCCGCCCAGCCCGACCTGCCGCTGGCGGCTCGCCTCAAGGCCGATCCCAACCAGCAGGATTTCTCCGTCGCGCTCGCACGGATCGAGAGTCATCTCGCCGCCAATCCCGCCGACGCGCGCGGCTGGGCGGTGATCGCGCCGGTCTATCTGCGTCAGGGCCGGGGCGAGGACGCGGCGCGCGCCTTCGCCAACGCCGTGCGCCTTGGGGAACCCGATGCCGATTTGCTGGCGGGGCAGGGCGAGGCGCAGATCCTGGCGGCGGGCGGCGTCGTTACCGCCGCCGCGCGCGAAAGCCTGAGCAAGGCCGTTTCCCGTGACCCGAAGAACGCGCGCGCTCGCTATTTCCTCGCTATCGGCCAGGAGCAGGACGGCGACAATGCGGGCGCGATCGAGACCTTGCGCGCGCTCATCGCCGACGCGCCGGGCGAGGCGGGCTGGGTGTCCGTCGTGCGCGAGCGGCTCGCGCGGCTGGAAGGCGAGGCGGCGCGGGGCGCGATCGTCGCGTTGCCGGCGCAGGACCAGCAGGCCGCCATTCGCGGCATGGTCGAGGGGCTTGCCACGCGCCTTGCCGAAGGCGGCGGCAGCCTGGCCGAATGGACGCGGCTGATCCGCTCGCAAACCGTGCTCGGCAACCGGCCGGCGGCAAGGGCCGCGCTCGCCACGGCGCGCCAGCGCCTTGCCGGCGACGCCTCGGCTCCATCCCGGCTCGATGCGCTCGCCGACGAGCTCGGCCTGAAGGACGCCGCGCCATGACGGCGGCGCAGCAGCCGCTTCCCGCCGCCCGCCGGAGAATGACGCGCAAGCAGCGCCGGCTGATACTGATCGCGGCGGCCGGGCTCGTGCTCTGCGTCGCGGCAGGCCTCGTGCTGTTTGCGATGCGCGACTCGATCGTGTTCTTCTACGGGCCGACCGAGATCGTCGAAAAGGGCCTGGCGCCAGGCACCCGCATGCGCCTCGGCGGGCTGGTCGAGAAGGGCTCTGTCGCACGCGGTCCAGGTCAGCGTGTCGTCTTTGCCGTGACCGACAGCAAGACGACGATGACGATCAGCTATGACGGTCTGCTGCCGGACCTGTTCCGCGAGGGGCAGGGCGTCGTCACCGAAGGCGTCTTCGAGGGGGTGGGGCGCTTCAAGGCGGATTCCGTGCTCGCCAAGCATGACGAGACCTATATGCCGCGCGAGGTTGCCGACACGCTGAAGAAACAGGGCCACTGGCAGCCGGGCGGCGCGCCGGGGGCCGATCCGACATCGGCAAAACCATGAGGGCCATGCGATGATCGTCGAGATAGGTCATTTCTCGCTGGCGCTCGCGCTCGGAGTCGCCGTCGTGCAGGCGCTGGTGCCGCTCTGGGGCGTGGCGCGCGGGGACCGGACGCTGGCCTCGGTCGGCCCGGCCGCCGCGATCACCTGCTTCCTGCTGGTGGCGCTTTCCTTCGCGGCGCTGATGGTGTCCTATGTGCGCTCGGATTTCTCGGTCGAGAACGTCGTCGCCAACTCCCATTCCACCCAGCCGCTGATCTACAGGCTGACCGCGACCTGGGGCAATCACGAAGGCTCGCTGCTGCTCTGGGTGCTGATCCTGACGCTGTTCGGGGCGCTCGTGGCGCTGTCGCGGCGCTCGCTGCCCGTTCGACTGCGCGCCGGCGCGCTGGCGGCTCAAGGGTGGGTCACCGTCGCCTTTATCGCCTTCATGCTGTTCACCTCGAACCCGTTCAGGCGCATGATTCCGGCGCCCGCCGAGGGCAAGGACCTCAATCCGATCCTGCAGGATCTCGGCCTCGCGATCCATCCGCCGCTGCTTTATGTCGGCTATGTCGGCTTCTCGATCACCTATGCGTTCGCGGTCGCGGCCCTGATCGACGGCCGCATCGACGCGGTCTGGGCGCGCGCGGTCCGGCCCTGGACGCTGCTCGCCTGGGTCTTCCTGACGCTCGGCATCGCGATGGGCTCCTACTGGGCCTATTACGAGCTCGGCTGGGGCGGCTGGTGGTTCTGGGACCCCGTCGAGAACGCCTCGCTGATGCCCTGGCTCGCCGGCACGGCGCTGATCCATTCCACCGTGGTGATGGAGAAGCGCGATGCGCTCAAGGTCTGGACGATCCTGCTCGCGATCCTGACCTTCTCGCTCTCGCTGCTCGGCACCTTCCTCGTCCGCTCCGGCGTGCTGACCTCGGTGCATACCTTCGCCAGCGACCCGCAGCGCGGGCTCTTCATCCTCGGCATTCTGGTGTTCTTCGTCGGAGGCTCGCTGGCGCTCTTCGCCTGGCGCGCGCCGCTGCTGCGTCAGGGCGGTCTGTTCGCGCCGGTCTCACGCGAGAGCGCGCTCGTCGTCAACAACGTCTTCATCGCGACGTCCTGCGCGACCGTTTTCATCGGCACGCTCTACCCGCTGGCGCTGGAAATGGTCACGGGCGACAAGATTTCCGTCGGCCCGCCCTTCTTCAACGCCACCTTCGTTCCGGTGGTGGTGCCGCTGCTTCTGCTGCTGCCGCTTGGCCAGTCGCTGGCCTGGAAGCGTGGCGACCTGCTCGGCGCGGCCCAGCGCACGATCTGGGCTTTCGGGCTCGGCATCCTGGCCAGCGTCGTGCTGCTCGCCATCTTTCGCGGCGGGCCTGTGGTGGCGCCGCTCGGCATCGGGCTCGGCGTCTTCCTGGTTGCGGGCGCGGCTTTCGATCTGGGCGAGCGCGTCGTGGCGCGAGCCAGCGGAGCCGCCGCGATCTGGTCGCGCGCCGTCGGCCTGCCGCGCTCGGCCTGGGGCACGGCGCTGGCCCATGCCGGCGTCGGCGTCTGCGTCATCGGCATCGCGGCCGCCGCCTGGAGCACCGAGGAGATCGGCGCGCTGAAGCCCGGCGAGAGCCTGACCAGCGGGCGCTACACCATCACGCTGGAGGCGATTTCGCCGCGCAATGGCCCGAATTTCCGCGAGGAGACGGCGCGTTTCCAGCTCGCCTCCGGCGACAGGCCGCTCGGCGTGGTCGAGGCGGGAAAACGCGTCTATATCGCCCGCAACACGCCGACCACCGAGGCCGGCATTCGCACCGACGGACTGAGCCAGGCCTATATCAGCCTCGGCGACCCGCAGGGCGACGGCGGCATCGCTGTGCGGCTCCACGACAAGCCGCTGATCCTGCTGATCTGGATCGGCCCGATCGTGATGGCGCTGGGCGGCGCGCTTTCGCTGACGGACCGCCGTTTCCGGCTCGCGGCCCCAAGCCGCGTCGCGCCCGCCCGCGTCGCAGTCCAGCCGGCGGAGTGAGCATGCGCGCGCTGCTCGCAACCCTGGTCCTGTCGCTTGGGCTTGCCGCCCCGGCGCAGGCGGTGCAGCCCGACGAGGTATTGCCCAATGCCGCGCTCGAGCAGCGCGCCCGGCAGATCTCCGGCGGGTTGCGCTGCCTCGTTTGCCAGAACCAGTCGATCGACGAGTCCGACGCGCCGCTCGCCCGCGATCTGCGCATCCTCGTGCGCGAGCGGCTGGTCGCGGGCGACAGCGATACGGTTGTGCGCGATTTCGTCGTGGCGCGCTATGGCGATTTCGTGCTGCTCAGGCCGCCGCTGAACTGGCGCACGATCCTGCTCTGGGCCGCGCCCTTCCTGATCCTGGCGACGAGCCTTGCCTATATCGGCCAGCGCACTCGGGGGATGCGGGAGCCGGTCGCGGCCACGGCTCCGCTGACGGCGGAAGAGCAGGCGAGGCTCGACCGGCTGCTGAAATCCGGCGATGGGTAACACGCCTCAGCGGCTGATGCCGCAGGCGCGGTAGAGTTCCGCCGAATACGAAGGCATGCTACGGCCCGCAATGGCGTAGCCGACCTTGCCGCCGCCGGTTGGCTGAGGCGATGCGAATACCGCGTAGGTCCGCGCGAAGCATGCGGCCTTCTCGCCCTCGTAGCCTCGCTTCGCGGCGACGCGCAAGCCGGCGCTGTTGATGTTCCCGGCGGCTCGCGGAGCCGCGAAAGGGCTAGAGCTGGCCTGCCGTCGCTGTTCCATATCCGCCAGCCGGTCGACGCCGCAGCGCCTTTGCTGCTCGGCGTTGTAGGCCGGCGTCGAGGCCGCATGCCAGCCTCGGCGGCCGTCAGGGCGCTCGACCACGACGGCATATTTGGCGAAGACCTCGGCATAGCAGCCGGTATTGGCGTAGCCGCGCTGCTGGGCGATGCCGAGACCGACCTGATAGGCGCTCATCGACTGCGCCAGCGCCGCATCGCCGGCCAGCGTCGACAACCCGGCGACGAGGCCGGCGGCACGCAACATCATCGGATGGTCCCCAGCCCCTTGGTTCTCGTCATGAGTGTGCGGATCATGACCGCCTGTCGTCCAGCGCGAAGGCGGCCCCGAAATCGCCCAACCTTACGAAATCGTCATGTCCGCGCGAAAGCGGCGTAAGGCGGCCGGCCGCATGGTCCCTCGCACAGACAGGGAAGGGCCCTGCAGTTTCCGAGGTTTTCGCCATGACCACTTCGACGACCAAGAAATCCGTCCTCAAGCGCGGCGCGTTGTTCGCCGGCGCCGCCACCCTGGCGATCGGCCTTGCCGCCGGTCTGGCCGATGGCGTGCTCGCCCCCAATCACAACGCCTTCGCCCAGCCGATCCAGCTTTCGGGCGTGCAGCCCGCGCTGCCGTCCTTCGCCGACATGATCGAGAAGGTGAAGCCGGCCGTCGTCTCCGTCCGCGTCAGGACGCAGGCCGTCGCCGAGCGCGGCGCCGACGGCCTCGAAGACCTCCCGCCCGGCCTGCGCCGCTTCTTCCGCGAGTTCGAGGACCAGCAGCCGGGCGAGCGTCCCGGCCGGCCGCAGCCTCGTCAGGGCCAGTCGCAGGGCTCGGGCTTCTTCGTCAGCCAGGACGGCTATGCCGTCACCAACAACCACGTCGTCCAGAACGCGGCCGAGGTCCAGCTCGTCACCGAGGACGGCAAGACGCTCAGCGCCAAGGTCGTCGGCACCGATCCGCGCACCGATCTCGCCTTGCTCAAGGTCAACGAAAGCGGCAGCTACCCCTTCGTGCAGCTCGCTCCGGCCAAGCCGCGCATCGGCGACTGGGTCCTGGCGGTCGGCAACCCGTTCGGTCTCGGCGGCACCGTCACGGCCGGCATCGTCTCGGCGCAGGGGCGCGACATCGGCTCGGGCCCCTATGACGACTTCATCCAGATCGACGCGGCGGTGAACCGCGGCAATTCCGGCGGGCCGACCTTCAACCAGAATGGCGAGGTCGTCGGCGTCAATACCGCGATCTACTCTCCCTCCGGCGGCAATGTCGGCATCGCCTTCGCGATCCCGGCCACGACCGTCAGCCAGGTCGTCGAGTCGCTGAAGAAGGACGGTTCGGTGGCGCGCGGCTTCATCGGCGTGCAGATCCAGCCGGTCACCGCCGAGGTCGCCGAGGCGATCGGCCTCAAGGACCCGCGCGGCGCGCTGGTGGCCGAGGCGCAGTCAGGCGGTCCCGCCGCCAGGGCCGGCATTCGTCGGGGCGACACCATCCTCGCCGTCAATGGCGAGCCCGTGAAGGACGCCCGCGAGCTCTCGCGCAGGATCGCGACCTTCGCGCCCGGCGCGAAGACGACGATCACGGTCTTCCGCGACGGCAAGGAGCGCCAGCTCAGCTTCGAGGTCGGCCGCCAGCCGGCTGGCTGAGAGAGCCCGATCGCCCCGGGCCGTTCGACATGAGGCGCGAATCGCGCTCTCCCGCATGAAGCATGATGTTCTTCCGAAAACCGCTTCGCACTTTTCGGCATCATTCTGAGGCAGGGTTGGTTTCCCGGTATCCTGTCGCCCCCGCCGGGGCCCAGCCTTCACCGCGGCAGGCCGGATGGTTTCATCCGGCCTGCCGTTTTTCCGTTCGATAGGATAGCGTGACGCCATGCGTTTGCTGATCGTCGAAGATGATGCCGAGGCCGCGGCGTATCTGACCAAGGCCTTTCGCGAGGCCGGCCACCTCGCCGACCACGCCGCCGACGGGCTGGAAGGCTACGGCATGGCCGAGGGCGGCGGCTACGACGTGCTCGTCGTCGACCGCATGCTGCCGCGTCTCGACGGGCTCTCGCTGATCCGTTCCCTGCGCGAGCAGAACGACACGACGCCCGCGCTGATCCTCTCGGCGCTGGCGCAGGTCGACGACCGCGTGAAGGGCCTGCGCGCCGGCGGCGACGACTATCTGCCCAAGCCCTATGCCTTTTCCGAGTTGCTCGCCCGCGTCGAGGTGCTGTCTCGCCGGCGCGGCGCGGCCGCCGCCGAGCCGATCGTCTATCGGGTCGGCGATCTCCAGCTCGACCGGCTCGCCCATCGCGTCACGCGCGGCGAGGGCGAGATCGTGCTGCAGCCGCGCGAGTTCCGGCTGCTGGAATATCTAATGAAGCATGCCGGTCAGGTGGTGACGCGCACCATGCTACTGGAAAACGTCTGGGACTATCATTTCGACCCGCAGACCAACGTCATCGACGTGCATGTCAGCCGCCTGCGCGGCAAGATCGACAAGGGCTTCGACAAGCCGATGATCCATACCATTCGCGGCGCCGGATACATGGTCCGTGACGCAGGCTGACGAGACGCGCCGGGCCGAGCCGGCCGCGCGGCCGCGCCAGAGCCTGCTGCCGAATCTGTTTCGGACGACCGCGTTCAAGCTGACGGCGGTCTATCTGCTCGTCTTCACGGTCTTCGCCGGCATGGTGCTCGGCTATGTCGCCTGGAACGCCAAGCGCCTGCTCGACGACCAGATCCGCTCGACCATCGACGCCGAGATCCAAGGGCTGGCCGAGCAGCAGCGGCTCGGCGGCATCAGGCGGCTGGTCAGCATCATCGAGCGCCGCTCGCGCGCGCCCGGCGCCTCGCTCTACCTCGTCACGACGCCGCTCGGCGAGCGCATCGTCGGCAATATCGAAGCGCTGCCGCCGGGCGCGCTCGACAAGCCGGGCGAGAGCGAAATCGAGTATGCGCGCACCAGCGAGGCGCTCGATGCCCCCGGCCACGCCATCGTGCGCGTCTTCATGCTGCCGGCGGGATTCAGGCTGCTCGTCGGCCGGGACGTCGAGGAGCGCGAGCGGCTCGGCGTGGTGATCCGGCGCGCGGCGGCGTGGTCGCTGCTGCTGGTCTTCGTGCTCGGCTGCGTCGCGAGCTGGTTCGTCGCAAGGCGCGTCCTGAAGCGGGTCGACGGCATGACCGACACCGCTCGCGTCATCATGGCGGGCGATCTCAAGGGCAGGCTGGTGATCTCAGGCACCGGCGACGAGCTCGACCGTCTGGCGCTGGCGCTGAACGCGATGCTGGACCGGATCGGCGAGCTGATGGCCGGCATGCAGCAGGTTTCCGACAACATCGCCCACGACCTCAAGACGCCGCTGACCCGCCTGCGCAACCGCGCCGAGGAGTCGCTGCGCACCGCGAAATCGCCGGACGAACTGCGCGGCGCGCTCGATGGCACGATCGACGAGGCCGACAACCTGATCCGCGTCTTCAACGCGCTTTTGATGATCGCCCGGCTCGAGGCCGGCCGCATCCAGGACGGCATGGACGAACTCGATCTCTCCGAGATCGTCTCCGGCATGGCCGAACTCTACGAGCCGCTGGCGGAAGAGGCCGGCCTTTCGCTCGTCACGGAGATCGCGCCCGGCCTGCGCATCGCCGGCAACCGCGAGCTGATCGGGCAGGCGCTGGCCAACCTGATCGACAACGCCCTGAAATACGGTCAGTCGATCGACGGCGCGCCGGCGAGCGTCCGCGTCGCCGCCGCCCAGGTCGGTTCGACCGTGGAATTGTCGGTCGCCGATAATGGCCAGGGCATTCCCGAGGCCGATCGCGGCCGGGTGCTGGAGCGCTTCGTCAGGCTCGACCAGAGCCGCAGTAAGCCGGGCTTCGGGCTCGGCCTCTCGCTCGCAGCCGGCGTCGTGCGGCTGCACGGCGGCCAGCTCCGGCTGGAGGACAATGCGCCCGGCCTGCGCGTCGTGATGGCGCTGCCCGAGCGGCTGCCCAGGCCTGTGGACATGAAGCCGCCCGAAGCCGCGCGGCACTCGACAGGCGAGCCCAAGCCTGCTGGCCTGCAATCCGCATGAGTCTGCCTGGAGAACCTCGGCCCTCATCGTGAGGAGCCGCGTCGGCGGCGTCTCGAAGGATGAGGGCTGACGGAATGTCGCGGGAACGAGTAATGGCGGTGCGGCTCTGCGAACGGCTGACGACAGCCCCGGTCCTGCCGGCGCGCGCCAAGCCCGAAACGCTGCTCGCCCGCGACCTGATCGAGCGCCTGCGCGATGAGGAGGCGGCCGCCGCGCTGACCAAGCATTTCGCCGAACATCCCGCCTCCGCCGCGCTCGTCGCCGGCGTCGTGGCGCATTCGCCCTTTCTGACGCAGATCATGCGCTTCGATCCGCAAGCGCTGCTCGCCAGCCTGGTGACCGCGCCCGACACACGGCGAGACGCGCTGCTGGCCGGGGTGATGGCGCAGGATCGCGACGGCGTCGAGACGCCCGAGCTGATGCGCGCCTTGCGCCGATTCAGGCAGGGAATGGCGCTCCTGATCGCGCTCGCCGACATCGGCGGCGTCTGGGACGTGGAGACGGTCACGCAAGCGCTCACCGCCACCGCCGACGCCGCGGTCCGGCTCGCCACGCATCACGTCCTGCGCCAGGCGGCCGATCTCGGGCGGATCAGGCTGCCGGACCCGGCGAGGCCGGGCGACGGCTCCGGCCTCGTCGTGCTGGCGCTTGGCAAGCACGGCGCCGGCGAGCTGAACTACTCCTCCGACATCGACATCGTCGTCTTCTTCGATCCCGAGACGGCCGAAGCCGCGGGCGTTGCCGAACCGGCCAGCCTCTACGTCAAGCTGACGCAGCAGCTCGCCCGCATCATCCAGGAGCGCACGCCGGACGGCTACGTCTTCCGCGTCGACCTGCGCCTGCGGCCGGACCCGGCCTCGACCCATGTCGCCGTCGCGCTGCCAAGCGCCTATACCTATTACGAGACGGTCGGCCAGAACTGGGAGCGCGCCGCGATGATCAAGGCCCGGCCCGTCGCCGGCGACATCGCGCTGGGAGAACGCTTCGTCGCCGATCTCGCGCCCTTCATCTGGCGCAAATATTTCGACTTCGCAGCGATCGCCGACATCCACGCGATGAAGCGCCAGATCCAGACGGTCAAGGGCCATGAGACGATCGCGGTCGCCGGCCATAACGTGAAGCTCGGGCGCGGCGGCATCCGCGAGATCGAGTTCTTCGTGCAGACCCAGCAGCTCGTCTTCGGCGGAAGACGGCCGGCCCTGCGCGGGCCGCGCACGATCGGCATGCTCGGAGAGCTGACGCAGGAGGGCTGGATCACGCCGAAGGCGCGCGACGAGCTGGCGGAGTCCTATCGCTTCCTGCGCACGATCGAGCACCGCCTGCAGATGCGCCATGACGAGCAGACGCAGACCCTGCCGACCGACAAGGCCGATCTCGAAGCCTTCGCCCGCTTCTGCGGCTTTGCCTCGACGGCCGCCTTCGGCAAGGCGCTGACCTTTCACGCGAAGCGGGTCGAGGGCCACTACGCGCTGCTCTTCGAGGAGGGGCCGAGCCTGGCGAGCGAGGCCGGCACGCTGAGCTTCACCGGGACCGAACTCGATCCAGACACGCTCGCGACCCTGCGCAAGCTCGGTTTCCGCGACCGGAAGAATGCGGCCGAGACCGTGCGCGGCTGGCATTTCGGCCGCCGCGCCGCCGTCACCAGCGCGCGCGCACGCGAGGTGCTGACCGAGCTGACGCCGGCTCTGCTCGTCGCGCTCGGCCGCACCGCCGACCCGGACGGCGCGCTCGCCCATCTCGACAACGCCTTCGTGCGCATGCCGGCGGCCGTCGAGCTTTTGACGCTGCTGCGCTCGCACGCGTCGCTGCTGACGCTGTTCGCCGAGATCCTCGGCAGCGCGCCGCGGCTGGCCAAGGTTGCGGCGCTCCACCCGCATGTGCTCGACGGCGTCATCGATCCGGCCTTCGCGGTCGCCGCCGTCGATGCGCCGGCGCTGGCGCGGCGCATCAGGTCCGCCGTCGGAACGCCCCCGCCGAGCGTCGAGGACGGGCTCGATCGTCTGCGCGACGCCGCCCGGCAGGAGAATTTCCTCGTCGGCGCGCGCCTGCTTTCTGGCGTCTATTCGCCCCGCCGGGCCGGCGAGGCCTGGTGCGCCGTGGCGGAAGGCTGCCTGCGCGTCGCCTTCGAGGACACGCGCGCCGCCTTCGCCGCCGATCACGGCGTCGTCGCCGGGGCGCAGACCGTGGTGCTCGGCTTAGGGAGGCTCGGCTCCGGCGAACTGACGCCGACATCCGACCTCGACCTGATCCTGCTCTACGACCGTCCGGAGGATTCGCACGCCAGCGACGGCCGCAAGGCGCTCGATCCCGTCACCTGGCACGTCCGCTTCACCCAGCGGCTGGTCGCGGCGCTGACGGTGCCGACGCGGCGCGGCTCGCTCTACCAGGTCGACATGCGGCTGCGCCCGACCGGCAACAAGAGTCCGGCGGCGACGCAGTTCGCCGGCTTCGAGGCGTACCATGCGGGCGAGGCCGATATCTGGGAGGAGATGGCCCTGACCCGGGCCCGCGTCGTGGCCGGCGATGCCGGTCTGGCCGCGCGCGCCGAGGCGACGATCCGTGCGATCCTGACCCGTCGGCGCGATCCGGCCGCGGTCGCCAAGGCGGTGAAGTCGATGCGCGCGCTGATCGCCAAGGAGAAGGGCGAGCGCGATCCCTGGGATCTCAAGCTCGCGGCCGGCGGTTTGACCGATCTCGACTTCCTCGCGCAGTTCCTGGTGCTGGCCCATTCGAGCGGGCGCCCCGGCCTGCTCCGGCGCGAGACCGGCGGCGTCTTCGCGGCCGCCCGCGACGCGGGCCTCATCGCCTCAGTGGACGCGGACGCGCTGGGGGAGGCTCAGCGTCTGTTCAGCGATGTCCAGCTCTGGCAGCGCTTCGCTCTCGAAGAGTCGCTTGAGGCGGGTCCGCCGCCGGACCGTCTCCTGAGCCGCATCGCCGCCGCGCTCGGCCGGCCGGACGCCAGGGTGCTGCGCGCCGAACTGGACGATCTGCGCGCCCGGACGCGGGGCCTGTTCGACCGGCTGCTCGGCGAAGCTGTTGCCTGAGACCCGCGCCATCCGGTCCGCGACGCGGCTGGCGCCGCCGTCGAGCGGCAGATGCACCATGACGATGGTGCCGGCGCCGATCGCCGAGCGCAGGCGCAGCGAGCCGCCATGCAGCTCGACGAGCGAGCGGGCGATGGCGAAGCCCAGCCCCGAGCCCTTGTAGCTGCGGGTCATGTCGCCCTCGACCTGCTCGAAGGGCCGGCCGATCCGCGCGATCTTCTCTTTCGGGATGCCGATGCCGGTATCCTCGACATAGATGTTCAGCGCATTGGACGCCTGGCGCAGCCGGATCGCGATCTTGCCGCCCTCGGGCGTGAACTTGGTGGCGTTGTCGACCAGATTGCCGACGACCTGATAGAGCGCGTGCGGATCGGCGTTCAGCTGCAGGTCGATCGCGCCGTCGACGGTGAGTTCGATGCGCTTGCGCTCGATCTCGTCGCGCGAGCGGCGCACCGCCTCCGCGATCACCAGCCCGACCGAGACGCTGGTCTTCTCGAGCTGCATCCGGCCGGATTCGATCCGCGACATGTCGAGGATGTCGTTGATGACGCCGAGCAGATAGCCGCCGCTGGAGCGGATGTCGCGGGCATAGTCGAGATAGCGGTCGCTGCCGAGGCTGCCGAAAAGCCCGTTCTCCATGATCTCGGAGAAGCCGATGATGGCGTTGAGCGGCGTGCGCAGCTCATGGCTCATATTGGCGAGGAACTCTGATTTGGCGCGGTTGGCGCTCTCGGCGGCGGCTTTCTGCTCGAGGTAGCGCTCGGCCATGTCGGCGAGCTGCTGGGCCTGCGCCTCCAGCTCCTGACGCGAAGCCTTGAGATCGGTGACGTTCATCAGGAGCTGATGCTCGGATTGCGTCAGCCGCTCCTCCTGCTGCTTCAGCGTGGTGATGTCGGTGCCGACCGAGACCGAGCCTCCGTCCTTGGTGCGGCGGCCGTTGATCTGGAGCCAGCGCCCGTCGGACAGCTTGGCCTCGTAGGAGGTCGCGCCGACCGTGCCGCGCGTCGAGCGAAGCGGCTCGCGGTCGATGTTCGGCTGGGCGCTGAGCGCCATGACCTCCTCGTGGGTGATGCCGTCGCGAAGCGCCTCGGCCGGAAGCTGATGCAGTTGCTGATATTTAGCGTTGCAGAGCACGAGGCGGTTCGACGCGTCCCAGAGCACGAAGGCCTCCGAGATAGCCTCGACGGCGTCGCGCAGGCGGGCGTCGGCCGTCGCGGTGCGCTCGGCCATGCTGCGCTGCTCCGAGATGTCGGCCGCGATCCCGACGAGATGCTGCGAGCCGGTGCGCCGGTCGATCACCAGCTCGGCGCGGGCCTTGAGCCAGACCCATTCGCCCTTGGCGTCACGGACACGGAACTCCTGGTCGAGATGGTTGGCCTCGCCGCGGCTGATCGCGTCGGCGAGCGCATAGAGATCGGCGTCCTCTGGATTGATGAAGCTCGAAACCTCGCCGAAGGACATGTAGTCGCCGGCGCGGTCGTAGCCCAGCATGGCGTACATCGAGTCCGACCAGTAGATCCGTCCGCGCGCCAGATCCCAGTCCCACAGGCCGCAATGCCCCCGGTTCAGCGCGGTGTCGATGCGCTCGCGAACGCAGTCGCAATCGTCGTCGGCGGCGCGCGCACGTCGCGACTGCATCAGGAAGGCGAGCGTGATCGCGCCGAGCACGACGCCGGCCGCCGCAAACAGCGCCAGCAGCGCGCCGCGACGCTGCTGCCAGCCCCAGAGCACGCGCGCCGTCGGCTGGATCAGGGCGATCTGGCCGAGAGGCGCCGCGAGGTTGCGAACGGTCGCCAGCGCCTCTTCGTTGCTCGGCAGCGTGATGCGCATCACGCCGGCCTTGTCGCCGAAGGTCGTGAGCAACTGGGTCTGGCCCAGCAGGTCGACCAGGGTGCTTTCGGCAGCCTTGCCGACCGCGGGCTCGCTGGCGATGACGTCGCCGGTCGCGGTGGCGACGTGGACGATGCGGCCATAGGCTGCGAGATTGCGCGCCGCCAGGCTGGAAAGAACGGCCGAAGGCCCGATTTCGGCCCGCGAGGCATTGTCCAGTTCGAGCGCGATCAGGGATGCGAGAGTTTCGAGATCGCCGACCGCATCTTTCAAGGCATCGTCGCGCAGGTTCATGGTCTGGACGAACGCGCCGGCGCCGAGGATGGCGATGAAGAGCCCGACGAGCGCGGGGATGACTTTGCGAAAGGTAGGCTCCAGCCTTTCAAATCTGCGATAGAGCGGGTGTGTCAGCGATCTCGCGACCCCCAGAATCGGAGCCGCGCGCATGGTGGCGCAGCCCGCGTTCGCACGCGTCATACCCGTCCCCCTTCGGAAAATCAGTACCGTCAGCAAGATCGGGAGACGTGCCGCATCCCCTCGAATCACTTCGAGTTGAATCCCAGTGAATCGATTTGTCCAGCCCTGAGTTGAATCAAGACGTCGGAATTCATCTTGGGGTTGCGTTGTCCCGTGGGATGAATCCTGCGCGCGTAATGCCTCGTTAATCTCTATGGCGACGGCTGGGGCGGTTCACGCCAGCGCCCGTTCCGCGATGTCGGCGACGTCGCGGGAGAGGTTCGGCGTATTCGCCACCATGCCGAGCGCGTTCTCCGCGAAACCGCGCCGCGCCGGCTCCAGCATGCGCCAGCTCTTGAAGGCGCCCATCAGCCTGGAGGCGACCTGCGGATTGGTCCGGTCGAGCGCGATCACGATGTCGGCGACGAAACCGTAGCCCGCGCCGTCCGGCCGGTTGAACTGCGTCAGGTTCGCCGCGAAGCCGCCGATCAGCGCGCGCACGCGGTTGGGGTTGCCGAGCGAGAAGGCCTTGTGGCGCATCAGCTCCTTGACCCGGTCGAGCGTGCCGGGTTCGGCGATCAGCGCCTGCGCCATCAGCCATTTGTCGAGCACGAGCGGCTCTTCGGAATAGCTCGCCGCGAAACGCTCGATCAGCCCCTCGCGGGCCGCGCCGGGGACCAGGGTCATGGCGGCCAGCGCCGCGAGCCGGTCGGTCAGATTGTCGCCATTTTCGAACTGGGCGGCGCAAAGCCCCGTCGCGGCGTCAGGATCGGCCATTGCGATGAGCCCGAGCGCCTCGTTGCGCAAGGAGCGCCGGCCGGCCGCATCGGCGTCCGGCGAATAGGCCCCGGTCTGGACGAGCGCGTCGCGCAGACTCAGCAAGCGGGGCTGCAGGGCCTGGCCGAGCCCGGTCGCCAGCGCCCGGTGGGCTCCATGGATCGCGTCGGGGTCGACGTCGCGGCCGATCTCGCGGGCGATGTCGGCCGGCGGCGGCAGGCGCAGCACCTGCGCCGCGAAGGCCGGATCGGCCAAGGCCCGCTCGGCCAGGAAGCCGTCGAGCGCGGCCGCGATCTCGCCGATCCGGCTGGCCAGCGCGGCGTCACCGCCTTTCGACTGTCCCGCCGCGACGAGCGCGCGCGTCGCAACGCTCTGCAGCGCCTGCCAGCGATTGAAGGAATCGCTGTCGGCCGCGAACAGCCGCAGCAGCTCGGCGTCACCGAGATCGAGCTCGAGCCGCGCCGGTGCCGAGAAGCCGCGCAGCAGCGAGGGAATCGGCGGTTCGTCGACATCGTCGAACGTCACCGAGAGCGATGCCCGGTCGAGCACGACCACGCCATCGCCGGCATAGGCGGGCGCGTCGGTGACGAGCGCGATATCGCCGCTTTTGCCGACGAGCCCGAGCGCCACGGGCAGCACGACCGGCTGCTTGTCGGGCTGGCCGGGCGTCGGCGGCGTGGTCTGGGCGAGGTCGAGCGTGTAACGCTTTGCCTCGGCATCGTGGCGGCCGGACGCCACGATGGTCGGCGTGCCGGCCTGCTCGTACCAGCGCGCGAAATGGCTCAGGTCGCGGCCGGAGCTCTCGGCGAAGCAGGCGAGGAAATCCTCGATCGTCGCGGCCGTGCCGTCGCAGCGCGAGAAATACAAATCCATGCCGGCCTTGAAGGCCTCGTCGCCGATCAGGACCTTGAGCATGCGGATCACCTCCGCGCCTTTCTCGTAGACCGTGGGCGTGTAGAAGTTGTTGATCTCCCTGTAGGCGCGCGGCCTGACCGGATGGGCGAGCGGCCCGGCATCCTCGGAGAACTGCGTCGCGCGCAACGTCCGCACGTCGGCGATACGCTTCACCGGACGCGAGCGCTCGTCGGAGGAGAACTCCTGGTCGCGGAAGACGGTCAGGCCCTCCTTGAGACAGAGCTGGAACCAGTCGCGGCAGGTGATGCGGTTGCCGGTCCAGTTGTGGAAGTACTCATGCGCGATGATCGCCTCGATCGAGGCGTAGTCGCCGTCGCTCGCGGTCTGCGGATCGGCGAGGATATATTTGTCGTTGAAGATGTTGAGGCCCTTGTTCTCCATCGCGCCCATGTTGAAATCCGACACGGCGACGACGTTGAACACGTCGAGATCGTAGTTGCGCCCGAAGACGCGCTCGTCCCAGCGCATGCAGCGCTTGAGCGAATCCAGCGCCCAGCCGGCCCGTCCCGCCTTGCCGGGCTCGACATGGACGGCGAGCTCGACCTTGCGCCCGTCTGTCGTGACATAGGCTTCGCGGACATGGTCGAGCGCGCCGCCGACCAGCGCGAAGAGATAGGCGGGCTTGGGATGCGGATCGTGCCAGACCGCGAAATGCCTGTCCGTTCCGGGCACTTCGCCGGCCGCCGCCAGATTGCCGTTTGAGAGCAGCACCGGAGCCTCGGCCTTCGCGGCCTCCAGCCTGACAGTATAGACGCTCATCACGTCGGGCCGGTCGAGGAAATAGCTGATCCGGCGGAAGCCGTCCGCCTCGCACTGCGTGCAGTAGACGTTGGAGGAGCGGTATAGCCCCATCAGCCTTGTGTTGGCGGAGGGGTCGAGCACCGTCTCCAGCGTCAGCGTGAAAGGCCGTCGCGGCGGGGCGGGGATCGTCAGCGCCTGCGCCGTGGCGTCGTAGGCCGCGGCCGGAAGCGGCGCGCCGTCGAGCGCGATCCCGCTCAGGACCAGTTCGTCGCCGTCGAGCACCAGAGGCGCGCCCGGCCGTCCGGCGGGGTTCGGCCTGAGTGCGAGCAGCGCCCGCACCCGCGTCTTGTGGGCGTCGAGCGCGATGTCGAGGTCGACCGTGTCGATCAGCCAGTCGGACGGGCGATAATCCTCGAGGCGGATCAGAGGGGTGTCTTCGGCGCGCATGGGAACCCTGAGGCGAGTGGTCTCTCGCCTCGTCTGTAAGGCATGGCGCCGAAAAGTGGGAACCCGCTTTCGGGCGCAGCCATGCCCGCCCGATGCTTGCTTGGCGTTCCCCTGCCGGAAGAGCGCCGGCGCGGGCCTGGTCGATTGCCCCCGCGCCGGCAGCGCTCAGCGCCAGCCGGCTTCCTTGTCGCAGGCGGCGCGCGCCTGCGGGTTGCTCTTCTCCCATTGCGTGATCGAGCGGGTCTCGTTGTCGCTCATCTTGTTGTTCATGCAGACGCAATATTTGCGCACGACCGGCTCGGCAGCGCCGCCGGCATTGTCGATCAGGCACTGGCCGACCCATTTGGCGTCGTCGGCGGACTGGGCGCGCGCGGCAGGCCCGGCCAGCAGGGCGACCATGCAGGCGGTCGCGAACAGGATTGTCTTCATCGTCTTATCCCCCAAGGCGAACGCCGCCGAGATGGCTTAGGCGGCATGCGGCGCACGCTCTCACCACCGCATGGACAGCGCGTGAGCCGCGCGTGAACCGCGATCCGCACCCAAGCGGGATCCGCCAGGACGGATGCGGAAGCCGTGGCTGCCGTCCGGCCTATGGCGGTAAACCGCGATCCATGCGCGCATCCGGCTCGCCAACGGGCGCATGGGCCGACGACCGGATCGACGCCAGTTCGAGCGTATGGCGCGGCCCCACGCCTTCATCCGGGACGGCGGCAACGCGTTTCGGACCTGTTTCGTCGCCGGCCGCGGCGATGAGCGGATGGAAACCCCTGGAGCTATCGCGACGTCACCGCGCGCGGACGCCAGGAGCCGTGGGGAGGCCAGGCCCGGGGGCCATCTCCGGATACCGCCCTATGAATGGCTGGTCCGGCCTGACAATTTCGCACGGACCCTGGTCGCGATCCTTGAGCCGGATCGTCACGAGACCGCCAGCCGCCCCGGCTCGGCATGGCTGACCAGCCGGCAGACCTGCGGCCGCGCCAGCCTGACCGCGCGCTCGATCGCATCGACCGCCGCATGCACGGCCGCGACGTCGAGCGCCGGATCGACGCGGCAATGGTAGTTCACCACCAGCCCGTTGACGGTCTGGCGCACGCGCACGCTGTGGATGTCGTGGACCGGGCCGCCCAGGCCCGCGGCTTCTCCGGCGAGCGCCTTGCCGATGTCCTCGACCGTCTCCCAGGCGACGTTGTGGCTGGCGGGCAGGCCGGTCTCCATCGGCTCGATATGGGTCTCGACCTCGGTTTCACCGCCGAACTCGGCCCGGATCGCGCTTTCGAGCCGCGTCGCCACGTCATGCGCCTCGCCGAGCGGCAGTTTCGCGTCGACCTCCATGTCGAGGCTGACCGAGAGCCGCTCTCCGATCGAATGGACGCTGACATGGTGGACCGGGATCCTGAGCTTCAGCGCGATCAGCAGCACGCGCTCCAGCGCCGTCTCGTCGTCGACCTGGATCGGGTTGGCGGCGATGGTCATATCGGCGCCGGGCTGCTCCTTCTCGACGGCGTCGAGCAGCGCCTGCTTGATCGCCACGACGCGGTCGAGCGGCAAGGTGCGCGAGACCAGGATGCTGATCTCGCCGAAAACGCGCCCGCCCGCGGGCCTGACCTTGATCGAGTCGACCGCGACCACGCCCGAGACCTGGGAGACGGCGTTGCGCAGCCGCTCGGTGACCCCTTCCGGCGCGGCGTCGAGCAGCGTGTCGATGGTGCGCCGCCCGAGCTTGAAAGCCGACAGCGCCATGAAGGCGGCGATGGCGAGCGCGGCGACCGTGTCGGCCCGGGCGAAGCCGAGCCAGGAGGCGACGAGCCCGGCCAGCACCAGCGCGGAGCCGACGAAATCGGCCGAGAAATGCGTCGACTCGGCGGCGAGCGCCTCGCTGCCGGTCTCTCGCCCCACCAGGGTCAGCGAGCGCCAGCGCACCGCGTCGACCACCATCGAGAGCAGGATCACGCCGACCACCACCGGCGTCACCGAAACCGCGCTGAGCGCGCCGGTCCATAGCCGCGAGCCGGCCTCCCACAGGATCGCGCCCCCGAGCGTGCACAGGATCGCGGTCTCGACCAGCGCGGCCAGCGCCTCGACTTTGCCATGGCCGTAGTGATGCCCGTCGTCGGCCGGCTTGTCGGCGGCGCGCACCGCGAACCAGGTGAACAGCGTCGAGCCGATGTCGATCAGCCCCTGCAGCGCGTCGGCCAGTAGCGCGAGCGAGCCCGAGAGCACGGCGGCGACCCCCTTGGCGAGCGTCAAGAGCAGCGTCGCCATCACCGAGAGGATGGCGGCGCGCTGCTTCATGCCGGAGATTGTCGCCGCATCGAGGCGCGAAGGCCCGCCGTCATGGAAGTGTGTCATGGTTCTCTCTCGCCGGCCCTCTTGGACGGGCCCCCTTGAATGGACAGGGTGTCGCCCGATCTAGTGGCGAGATCAACCCGTCGCCGCTCGAAACAAGAGGCAAGACCCGATGCGCTATCTCCACACCATGGTCCGCGTGACCGATCTGGACGCCGCGCTGGATTTCTACGTGACCAGGTTCGGCCTGGTCGAGACGCGCCGCATCGAGAGCGAGAAGGGCCGCTTCACCCTGGTCTTCCTCGCCGCGCCGGATGACCTCGACGCCGTCAAGGCGACCGGGTCTCGTGGCCGCCCGACGCTGGAGCTGACCTGGAACTGGGATCCGGAGGTCTATACGGGCGGCCGGAATTTCGGCCATCTCGCCTATGAGGTCGACGACATCTACGCCACCTGCGACACGCTGATGAAGGCCGGCGTCACCATCAACCGCCCGCCGCGCGACGGCAACATGGCCTTCATCCGCTCGCCCGACAACATCTCGATCGAATTGCTGCAGAAGGGCGAACCGAAGGCTCCGGCCGAGCCCTGGGCGAGCATGGCGAACACCGGAGAGTGGTGAGCGGAGGCTGGCCGGACTATGGCTCGGCGGATGACAGGCTAGGGACGGCAGGCCTTTGACCAAATCGATCCTCGGCGTGCTCGCCGACCGCACGACGATCCACGAAGTCGCCCTGCGCTCAGCCTCCGGCGCGCGGGCGACGATCATGGAATGGGGCGCGGTGCTGCGCGATCTCGTCGTTCCCACGCCCGGCGGCGGCCAGCGGCGCGTCGTGCTCGGCTTCGGCGATCTCGCCGACTATGTCGCCCATTCGCAGCATATGGGCGCGATCGCGGGGCGCTATGCCAACCGGATCGGCGCGGGGCGCTTCACGCTCGACGGCATGAGCTATCAGCTGCCGCTGAACCAGAACGGCCGTCATTCGCTGCATGGCGGCGGCAAGGGTTTTGGCGTGCGGCCCTGGACGATCGTCGATCACGACGAGGCGAGCGTCACGCTGGCGCTGGTCTCTCCCGATGGCGACGCCGGCTATCCCGGCACGCTCCGCGTCTGGTGCCGCTACAGCCTGCGAGCCGAGGCCGCTTTGCGTATCGAGCTCTCGGCGACGACCGATGCGGCGACCGTGGTCAATCTCGCGCATCACTCCTATTTCAATCTGGATGGAAGCCCCGACATCCTCGCCCACGAGCTGGAAGTCCGCAGCCATCTGATGACGCCTGTCGACGCCGATCTGATTCCGGACGGCTCGCTCGCCGATGTCGAAGGCACCGCCTTTGATTTCCGCAAGATGCGCCCGATCCGGCTGGCGGGGCCCGACGGCGCGCGCATCCGCTACGATCACAACTACATGCTGCGGCGCGATCGCTGCGAGCCGGGCGCCGCTGGAGGCCTCCAACTGGCGCATGCCGCGACGCTGCGCTCGGGCAAGAGCGGGCTTGCGATGCAGCTCTGGACCACGGAGCCGGCCTTGCAAATCTATGACGGCGCCAAGTTGAGCACGCCCGTGCCCGGTCTCGACGGCGCGCCCTATGGCTCCAATGCCGGCATCGCGCTGGAGCCGCAGCACGTGCCGGATTCGCCGAACCTGCCGCATTTCCCGTCGACCGTGCTGCGGCCGGGCGAGGTCTACCGGCAGGTCAGCGAGTATCGTTTCGGAGCCGATGCAACGTGAGCGGCGTCTTCTGCCTCGGAATCGCGACGCTCGACTATGTCTACAGCGTCGAAACCTTGCCGACGCGCGGCGAGAAATACCGCTCGCGCGATCTCGTCGTGGTCGGCGGCGGCTGCGCCGGCAACGCCTCGGTCGCGATCGCCCGCCTCGGCGCCCGCTCCTGGCTGGCGACGCGGCTTGCCGACGACCTGACGGGCGACAGGATCGTCGCCGACCTCGCGGCCGAAAGCGTCGACGCCTCGCTGTCCCTGCGCGCGCCCGGCCTGCGCTCGCCGGTCTCGGCCATCCTGGTCGACGCGGATGGCGAGCGCATGGTGGTGTCCTATTCCGACCCGGCCATGCCGGAGGAAGCGGGCTGGCTGCCGCGGGAGCTGCCGAAGGGAGCCGACGCGGTTCTCGCCGATACGCGCTGGGGCGAGGGCACGCTGGCCGCCCTGCGGCTTGCGCGCGAGGCCGGCGTTGCGGGCGTGCTCGACGCGGACCGCAAGCCGCCGCATCCCGATCTCGTCGCGACCGCGAGCCATGTCGCCTTCAGCCAGCAGGCCCTGCGCGAGGTGTCCGGCGAGGAGGATCCCCGCGCCGGCCTGGCCAGGGTCGCGCGGGGCGCTTCGACCTGGCTCGCCGTGACGCTCGGCAAGGAGGGCGTGCTGTTCGTCGAGGACGGTGCGGTCGTCCATATCCCGGCCTTCATGGTCGAGACCGTCGATACGCTCGGCGCCGGCGATGTCTGGCATGGCGCTTTCGCGCTTGCGCTGGCGGAAGGGCAAGGCGAGCAAGCCGCGATCCGCTTCGCCTCGGCGGCCGCCGCGCTGAAATGCACGAGATTCGGCGGACGCCTCGGCGCGCCGCGCCGCGACGAGATCGAGCGCTTTCTGGCCGCCAGCGCGTGAGCGCCTCGCCGCGCGACCGGCGCTGCCTAAAATTGAGGCGGCTTTTTCCGCCCACCCCCTTGCCCGGCACAGTTGCGCGCGGAAGATTGTCGGCTTGCTTTCGTCCGGAGCGCCGATGTTCGCGCCGCCCATTCCGGCAACCCATGATCCGCTCCTGCCCGTCTCGATCCGGGCCGCGGGCGGCGTGCGCCTGCGCTTCGGCGTCGGGGACGGGAGGACGCACCGCCGGGAGGTCGCCGAGTCCGGCGGCTATCGCGTCCGCTTCCCGACGGCTTACGACCAGACCTGCGAGGCGGTTCTGATCAACACCGGCGGGGGCATGGCCGGCGGCGATGCGATGCGTGTCGAGGCCGCGCTCGACGCCGCCGGCCATGCCGTCATCACCACGCAGGCGGCGGAGAAAATCTATCGCAGCCAGGGCGCCGACACCCGCATCGAGACGACGCTCTCGGTTGGGACGGGCGCGACGCTGCACTGGCTGCCGCAGGAGAGCATCCTGTTCTCGGGCGCGCGGCTCGCCCGCGGCCTGACGATCGATCTTGCGCCCTCCGCCACGCTGGTCGCCTGCGAAAGCGTGTTCTTCGGCCGCTCCGCCATGGGCGAGAGCCTGCGGCGCGGCTCGCTGCGCGACCGCTGGCGAATCCGCCGCGACGGCAGGCTGGTCTTCGCGGACGATCTGCGGCTGGAAGGCGCGATCGCCAGCCATCTCGCACGGCCCGCCATCGGCGCGGGGGCGCGTGCCGCCGCCACGCTTGTCGCGACGGGTCCGGAGACGCTCGAAAAGCTCGACGGAATCCGCGAGACCATCGCCACTCCGGCCTTTTCCGATGTCGGGGCCGGCGCCGGCATCGTGTCGGAACTCCTCGTCATCCGTCTCCTCTCCCCCGAGGCGCAGGCGCTTCGTCGCGCCCTCGTCACGCTGATCGGGCAAGTGACCGGCCGTGCGCTGCCGCGCACCTGGTCGACTTGAAAAAGAGTGCGGTGGTGGCGATCCGAGGTTCGGCCTACACTCATGAAGCCCCGCGGGGCGAGGACGACAGGAAGGTGCACGCATGAATCTGACGCCGCGCGAAAAGGACAAGCTGCTCGTCGCCATGGCCGCCATGGTGGCGCGCAGACGGCTCGAGCGCGGCGTCAAGCTCAATTACCCGGAGGCCGTCGCGCTGATCACCGACTTCGTCGTCGAGGGCGCGCGCGACGGCAGGTCCGTCGCCGATCTGATGGAGGCGGGCGCTCATGTCGTTTCCGCCGGCCAGGTCATGGACGGCATCGCCGCGTTGATCCACGACGTCCAGGTCGAGGCGACCTTTCCCGACGGCACCAAGCTCGTCACCGTGCACGAGCCGATCCGGGGGGCGTCGGACGCGATGAGGCCGGGCGAGGTCACGACGCTGCCTGGCGACCTGATCATGAACGAGGGGCGCGAGAGCCTGACGCTCACCGTCGCCAATACCGGCGACCGGCCGATCCAGATCGGCTCGCATTATCATTTCTGCGAAGCCAACCCGGCGCTCGCCTTCGAGCGCGACCGGGCGCGGGGCTTCCGCCTCGACATACCCGCAGGCACGGCGGTGCGCTTCGAGCCCGGCCAGACGCGGGAGGTCCGCCTCGTCGCGCTCGCCGGCAAGCGCGAGGTCTACGGCTTCCGCCAGGACGTGATGGGCAAGCTGTGAGCGAGGCGACAACGATCACGGAATCGATCGGCGAGGGTGGCGCGAGCCCGGCCGAGACCGCCGCCCAGCTGCGTAAGAAGCGGGGGGTCTGCGCCCTCTCGGGCCAGGAGATGGCGCGCAAGAACCTCGTCGTGCTCGACAGCCTGCGCCCGACCCTGGTCGAGCACATCCGGCGCGATTTTCCCGACATCGAGGACGACGCGCTGATCAGCGTGAAGGAGCTGGCGCGCTACCGCACCCGCTATGTCGAGGAGATCCTGCGCGAGGAGCACGGCGAATACTCCGACCTCGACCGCGAGGTCGCCGAGAGCATCGCCCGGCAAGAGACGATCGCCGAGAACATCGAGGACGATTTCGCCGAGCACAGGACGCTCGGCGAGCGGCTGTCCGACGGGCTCGCGAGCTTCGGCGGCTCCTGGGCCTTCCTGCTCAGCTTCTTCCTCGTGCTGACCGTCTGGATGGCGATCAACGCGTTCGTCGGCGAGCCGAAGGCCTTCGATCCCTATCCCTTCATCCTGCTCAACCTCGTCCTGTCCTGCCTCGCCGCGATCCAGGCGCCGATCATCATGATGAGCCAGAAACGCCTGGAGGCGAAGGATCGCCTGCGCTCATCGAACGACTACCAGGTCAACCTCAAGGCCGAGCTCGAGATCAGGCATCTCCATGAGAAGATCGACCATCTCATCACCCGGCAATGGCAGCGCCTGGCCGAAATCCAGCAGGTCCAGCTCGAGCTTCTCCAGGATCAGCAGGCGACCAAGCCGAAGCGGCCCAAGGTCGTGGTCCGGAAGGCCAAGAAGAAACCCAAGCCGAAGGCGAAATCGGTTGCGGGCGCCGCTGGCGGCGAGGCGTCGACTGACGATGCGGCGCGAGGCGGCGAGAGCTGAAGAATTCTTATTCGTGCTGGCGATCGCGGAGGACGGTCGATCCGGATTCGCCGACGCGCTCCTCGGCTTGTTGAATGGCCGCGCCGGCTGGCGTGAGACCTTCACATTTGACCGGGCGGCTCCAGCCGAAGCCGGTTTCACACCCTTGTCGACCTGAGGCCCCGCCCATGCCCTTCAACTACCCCCGCAACGCCTATGCCGCGATGTTCGGCCCCACCACCGGCGACACGGTGCGCCTCGGCGACACCGATCTCGTCATCAAGGTCGAGCGCGATTTCACCACCTATGGCGAGGAGGTGAAGTTCGGCGGCGGAAAGGTCATCCGCGACGGCATGGGCCAGTCGCAGGTCAGGAACGGCGAAGGCGCGGTCGACACCGTCATCACCAATGCGCTGATCCTCGACCATTGGGGGATCGTGAAAGCCGATATCGGCATCGTCGGCGGGCGCATCGTCGCCATCGGCAAGGCCGGCAACCCCGACATCCAGTCGGGCTTCGGCAATTTCGACCCGTCCGAGACGATCATCGTCGGCCCCGGCACCGAGGTCATCGCCGGCGAGGGCAAGATCGTCACCGCCGGCGGCTTCGACAGCCACATCCACTACATCTGCCCGCAGCAGATCGAGGACGCGCTGATGAGCGGGTTGACCACCATGCTGGGCGGCGGCACCGGCCCGGCCCATGGCACGCTGGCGACGACCTGCACGCCCGGCCCCTGGCATATCGGCCAGATGATCAAGGCCGCCGACGCCTTCCCGATGAACCTCGCCTTCGCCGGCAAGGGCAATGCCGCGCTGCCCGGCGCGCTGATCGAGATGATCGAAGCCGGCGCCTGCGCGATGAAGCTGCACGAGGACTGGGGCACGACGCCGGCCGCGATCGACAACTGCCTCTCCGTCGCCGACGACTACGACGTCCAGGTGATGATCCACACCGACACGCTGAACGAGTCGGGCTTCGTCGAGGACACGATCGCGGCCTTCAGGAACCGCACCATCCACGCCTTCCATACGGAGGGCGCCGGCGGCGGCCATGCGCCCGACATCATGAAGGTGGCGGGGCTCCCGAACGTGCTGCCGTCCTCGACCAACCCGACCCGGCCCTTCACCGTCAACACGCTCGACGAGCATCTCGACATGCTGATGGTCTGCCATCACCTGTCGCCCTCGATCCCGGAGGATCTCGCCTTCGCCGAGAGCCGCATCCGCAAGGAGACGATCGCGGCCGAGGACATCCTGCACGATCTCGGCGCGCTCTCGATGATGTCGTCGGATTCCCAAGCCATGGGCCGCATCGGCGAGGTGATCACCCGCACCTGGCAGACCGCGCACAAGATGAAGGTCCAGCGCGGCTCGCTGGCGCGGGACGCCGGCACCGGCGCCGACAATTTCCGCGCCAGGCGCTATGTCGCGAAATACACGATCAATCCGGCGATCGCGCACGGCGTCTCGCGCCATATCGGATCGGTCGAGATCGGCAAGCTCGCCGATCTCGTGATCTGGTCGCCGGCCTTCTTCGCCGCCAAGCCCGATCTCGTGATCAAGGGCGGCATGATCGCGGCAGCCCCGATGGGCGATCCCAACGCCTCGATCCCGACGCCGCAGCCGGTGCATTACCGGCCGATGTTCGGCGCCTTCGGCAAGGCCGTGACCTCGACCTCGCTCGTCTTCGTCTCGCAGGCGGCGATGGCGAACGGGCTCAAGAACCGGCTCGGCACGGAGAAGGAGATGGTCGCGGTCGAGAACACCCGTGGCGGCATCTCGAAGAAGAGCATGATCCACAACGACGCCACGCCCGATATCCGGATCGATCCGGAGACCTATGCGGTGGTGGCCGATGGCGAATTGCTGGTCTGCGAACCGGCGAAGGAACTGCCGCTGGCGCAGCGGTATTTTCTGTTCTGATCGCTGCTGAGGCAACTCTTCGCCGACCGACATTGACACGCCTCGCGCCCTCCGATTTCCTTGCCGGCAAATAAAAATCGTTCCGGGAGGAAGCCGATGCCGTCCACTCTGGTCCGCTTGTCCGCCTCCGCGCTTCTCACAGGCGCGGCGCTCCTCGCCGCCATGCCGGCCTCGGCCCAGGGCCAGGTCACGGTCTACTGCTCGATCCTCGAGGAGCAGTGCCGCGAGGGCGCGACGATGTTCGAGAAGGCGACCGGCATCAAGGTTTCGATGGTGCGCAAGAGCACCGGCGAGGTCTATGCCCAGGTCAAGGCCGAGGCCGGCAATCCGCGCGGCGATGTCTGGTGGGGCGGTCCCGGCGAGCCGCATCTGCAGGCGGCCGAGGAGGGCCTGCTCGACGAGTATCGCTCGCCGAGGCTGCCCGAGCTTCATGACTGGGCCCGCCGCCACGCCGAGCAGTCGAAATTCCGCACCTCGGGAATCTATCTCGGCGCGCTCGGGGTCGGCTACAACACCGAACTGCTGAAGAAGAAGGGCCTGCCCGAGCCGAAATGCTGGGCCGATCTGCTCGACGCGAAATATCGCGACGAGGTCCAGATCGCCGACCCCAACTCGTCGGGCACGGCCTATGTCTTCCTCGCGACGACCGTGCAGCGGCTCGGCGAGGAGAAGGGCTTCGACTATCTCAAGGCCCTGCACAAGAACATCAACCAGTACACCAAATCCGGCATCGCGCCGGTGAAGGCGACCGCGCTCGGCGAGACGACGGTCGGCATCGCCTTCATCCACGACATGCTGACGCAGCAGTTGCAGGGCGCGCCGATCAAGACGGTCGCGCCCTGCGAGGGCACCGGCTACGAGACCGGCTCGGTCTCGGTGATCAAGGGCGGCAAGAATGGCGAGGCCGCGCGCCGCTTCGTCGATTTCACGCTGTCGCCCGAGGCGCAGGACATCAACGCCAAGCTCAGGATCAACTCGATCCCCTCGAACCGGACCGCCAAGCTCTCGCCGGACGCGCCGAAATTCGAGGAGATCAGGCTGATCGACTACGACACGCCGAAATGGGGCAGTCCGGCCGAGCGGTCGCGCCTGCTCAAGCGCTTCGACGTCGAGGTCAAGGCGCTGCCGCGCTGAGCGGCGGCGCGCCGCGCCGGTTGTTCAACGGATCGGAACTGCCTTGGAGTTACGCATCGGGGAGTTCCCCCGTTCCGTTCGCCGATCCGTTGAGCCGGCTTCACGATCAGTCCCGACCCAATCGCCGCAGCAAGCCTGCCCCCCGCGCAAGTTTATCTTGCCGCACGTCGAGCAGGGCAGGCCGCCGCGAGCGTTTCCGGAGCGATCGGCGGGAAAGGTCCGCAACGGCTGGTCAGGCCGCCTTGGGCAGGATAGCCGACAAGCCGGACGCGGCCTCGCGTGCGCCCTTCAGCGCCGCATCGCGTTGCTCCGGCCCGAAGGTGATGCCCTCGGCCCGGACGAACTCGATGGCCGTGATCCCGAGAAATCCGAAGACGGCGCGCAGATAGGGCTCCTGAAAATCGTTCGGCGCCGCGGGCGCGCCCGCCGAATAGACGTTGCCGCGCGCGATCGCGACGATCAGGCGTTTGCCGCCGGCCAGGCCCTCCGGCCCCGTCTCGGTGTAGCGGAAGGTCTTGCCGGCGACGCAGATGCGGTCGATCCAGGCCTTGAGCTGCGTCGGGATCGAGAAATTATACATGGGCGCGCCTATGACGACGATGTCGGCGGAGAGAAACTCATCCAGAACCGCGGCGCTCGCTGCGGTCTCGGCCTTGGCCGTCTCGCCGACGGGAGCGCCGGCGGCGGCGGCGAGGTGCGCGCCCGAAAGATGCGGAAGCGGATCGGCGGCAAGGTCACGATAGATCACCTGCGCCGTCGGGTCGGCTTCGCGCAGCCGGGCCACGACCGCAGCCGAGACCTCGCGGCTGGCGGAGTTGTCGGCGAGGATGCTGGAATCGAGATGAAGCAGTTTCATGGCTGGTTTCCTTGGTATACATTTGATACCAAGGATGGATATAAGCCCATCTAACGCCCTGCAAGGAGGCACAATTTTGGAACAGAGGCACAGCCATGTGACCGAGAGCTGCCGTGTGGTGTCGCCGGTCCTCGCCCGCGTCGGCGACAAATGGAGCATCCAGATCGTGCGCCTGCTCGGCGACGGCCCGCGCCGCTTCAACGAGATCAAGCGCATGGTCGACGGCATCTCGCAGCGCATGCTGACGCTGACCTTGCGCGGGCTGGAGCGTGACGGGCTGGTCACGCGCACCGTCTTCCCGACGGTCCCGCCCCGCGTCGACTATGAGCTCACCGATCTCGGCCGCTCGCTCTGGGAGCCGGTGCAGGCGCTCGGTATCTGGGCCTTCAAGCATCGCGAGGCGATCGGCAAGGCGCAGGCCGCCTTCGACCGGAAGCAGGCCGCCGATGCGCCGCCGCGCCTCATCGCGGCCGTCGGCATGGAACGGCGCTGATCGCCGATTGCCGCGGTGAGAGCCGCGTGCAAGTCTCCGGAACCGTGCAAGTCTCGCGGACGCGACGACCCCCTGTAGCGAAAGCACTCCATGGCGACCTTCAAATCCGTCGATTCCGGCCTCTCGGCGAAAGGCCTGCTCGCCGGCTTCATCGCCGCCGCGATCTCCGTGGTCGTCTTTCACCAGGGCATGTTCCTGATCCTGAATCTGCTCAACCTGCTGTCGGCCAGGCCATGGAACCTTGCGCCCACCGGGCCGCTCGGCGTGCCGACCCTGATCAACCAGATGTTCTGGGGCGGGCTTTGGGGGGCATTGTTCTCGCTCGTCTGGCCATATCTGCCGGGGCGCGATTTCTGGCTCAGGGGCCTGGTTTTCGGCTGGCTCGGCCCGATGCTGCTCGGCAACTGGATCCTGATCCCGTTGATCAAGGGCGGCGCTTACTTCGCCGGTTTCGCGCCGCAGCGCATGCTGATCAGCGCGCTGATCGCGGGCGCATTCGGGCTCGGCCTCGGCCTGATCTACGAACAGTTGCGCAGGCGCATCTGAGCGCCCGAACCTGCCGGATCAGCGGATCGCGTCGACGATCCTTGAACCGGCCGGGACGGCGCATCGCATCCGAAGGGCTCTCGCCCTGTAATCGGGGGTTACCTGAATCCCCGATTGCCAGGAGACGGCTGCCTCATGTCAGATCCGCTTCTCGTCATCGCCCGCGCGCAAATGCGACCGGACGCCCGCGCCCTCTTCCGCGCCGCCGCCCAGGATAGCGTCGCCGAGATCCGCCGCGAGCATGGCTGCCTCGCCTGCGACATGCATGAGAGCGTCAGCCAGCCCGGCCATTTCGTCTCCGTCGCAAGCTGTGAGCAGCGCGGGCGTGCCGATACTCATATGCGCAAGCCGCATCTTCCCGCCTTCCCGAAGGTCGCGGGGCTTGCGTCACGGCGCCTCCGGTGATCGAAGTGATCGAGCCGCGATCGGTCGATCGCCTCTGGTCACAGACATCCGGGTTGCACCATCATGCTGCGCGCCACCTCCGTCCTTCGCAAAGCCGCGGTCAAGGCGGACCGCGTCATCGAGACCCTGACCCTCGACCATGAGGATCGCGGCCGCCGCCGCCTCGCGCTGAAGGGCGACGCCGGGCTCGAGATCCTGCTCGATCTCGACAAGCCGACGGCGCTGAACGATGGCGATGCGGTCAAGCTGGAGGACGGCCGGCTCGTGCTGATCAGGGCGGCCGCGCAGAGCCTGCTCGAGATCAGGTCCGACAACCCGTTGCGGCTGATGCGCGTCGCCTGGCATATCGGCAACCGCCACACCCCGGCCGAGATCACGGCCGACGCGATCTATATCGAGAACGACCATGTCCTGGCCGAAATGGTGCGCGGCCAGGGCTGTGCCATGACGGTTGTCGAACGGCCGTTCCAGCCCGAGCGCGGCGCCTATGATCACGGCCACGACCATGCCGGTCACGACCGCCACGCGCATGACCACCACGCCCATGGCGACGACTGCGGCTGCGGTCACGATCATCACGCGCATGACCACGGCCACAAGCATGGCGCGGCCCACGGCCATAAGGGCCACACGCACGATCACTGAGCCGGGCGATGGCCGCCCATCTGCCCCTGATGGTCTGGCTGTCGCCGTCCTTCCCGGTCGGCGCCTTCGCCTATTCGCACGGTCTCGAATGGGGCTTCGAGGCCGGCGACCTGACCGATGCCGCTACGCTTCAGGACTGGCTCGATGCGCTGGTGGGCCACGGCTCACTGCGCAACGACCTGATCCTGTTCGCCTGCGCCCATCGTTCGGTTGCCGAGGGCAGGGCCGACCTGCCGGAGATCGCCGAGCTCGCGCTGGCGCTCGCCAACTCGGCCGAGCGGCGGCTCGAGACGGTCACGCAGGGCAACGCCTTCGTCGCCGCCCTGCGCGCCGCCTGGCCCTGCGAGGCGATCGAGCGGCTGCGCGCTGTCTGGCCGGGCGATGTCGCCTATCCGCTCGCCGTCGGCGTCGCCAGCGCCGGCCACGGACTGCCGCTGCGGCCGTCTCTGGAGGCCTATGGCCTTGCCTTCGTCGCCAATCTGGTCTCGGCCTCGGTCAGGCTAGGGATCGTCGGCCAGACCGATGGACAGCGCATCACGGCGGGGTTGGTGCCGGCCTTGCATGCGGCCGCCCTGGCCGCCGAGACAGCGACGCTGGACGATCTCGGCGGCTGCTGCCTGCGTTCCGACATCGCCGCGCTGCGGCACGAAACCCAGTATTCGAGGCTGTTCCGCTCATGACGCATTCTCCCCACGGCCCGCTCCGCGTCGGCATCGGCGGCCCGGTCGGCTCCGGCAAGACCGCGCTGATGGAGGCGCTCTGCAAGCGCATGCGCGAGCGCTACGACCTCTGCGCCATCACCAACGACATCTACACCAAGGAGGATGCGCGGCTGCTGACGGTCGCCGGCGCGCTGCCGCAGGAGCGGATCATGGGCGTCGAGACCGGCGGCTGTCCGCACACCGCGATCCGCGAGGACTGCTCGATCAACCTCGCCGCCGTCGAGGAGATGCGCGGCAAATTCCCCGATCTCGACCTGATCCTGATCGAATCCGGCGGCGACAACCTCGCCGCGACCTTCTCGCCCGAACTCGCCGACCTGACGATCTACGTCATCGACGTCGCGGCCGGCGAAAAGATCCCGCGCAAGGGCGGGCCCGGCATCACCCGTTCCGACCTTCTGGTCATCAACAAGACCGATCTTGCCCCCTATGTCGGCGCGGATCTTGCAGTGATGGACAGGGATTCGAAGCTGATGCGCGGCAAGCGTCCCTTCGTCTTCGCCAATACGCGGGAAGGCGACGGCGTCGACGTGGTGGTGGACTTCATCGAGACGACGGGCGGACTGAAGTCCGCGCGCCCCGCGGCCTGAGGAGATGGCGATGACGACGAAGGCGATGCCGGCCGGATTGGCGCTTGCGGGCCTGACGCTGGCCGGCCCGGCGCTTGCTCATACTGGCGTGGGCGCCGTGCAGGGCCTCGGCGCCGGGCTGCTGCATCCCCTGACCGGGCTCGACCATCTGCTCGCCATGGTCGCGGTCGGCCTCTGGGCCGGGCTCGTCGGCGGCCAGGCCCGGTTCGCCTGGCCCGCCGCTTTCGTCGCGATGATGCTCGTCGCCGGCTGGTGGGGCATGACGGGCGCGAGCCTGCCCGGCGTCGAGACCGGCATCGCCGTGTCGATCGTCATCCTCGGCCTCGCCATCGCCTTCCGCGCGACGCCGCCGCTCGCGGCCGGCGCGGCGGCCTGCGCCATCTTCGCGATCTTCCACGGCCATGCCCATGGCGCTGAACTCCCCGTTGGCGCCAGCGCGTTCGGCTATGCGGCGGGCTTCGTCATCACCACTGCCGGCCTCCACCTCGCGGGCCTGCTTCTGGCGACGCAGCTTGCCCGTCACGCCCCGCTGGTCGCCCGCGCGGCGGGCGGCGGGCTGGTGCTGGCCGGCGTCGCCATCCTGGCCGGATGACGTGGCGGAGGGGCGCCGCGGCCGCCTATGAGGTCGGACCTGAAGATCCTGATCGTCGACGCCAATCCGGTGCGGGCGGCCATCATCGACGAGGGCCTGCGCGAGGCCGGCTTCACCGATCTCGTGCGCATCGGCGCGACGCATGGGCTCGTCGCCGAAATCGAGCGGCATGATCCCGATGTCGTCGTGATCGACCTCGAGGATCCGAGCCGCGACGCGCTCGCCGACATGTTCCTGGTCAGCCGGCATGTCAGGCGGCCGATCACGATGTTCGTCGACCAGTCGGATTCCGCCTCGATCGAGGCCGCGGTCGAGGCTGGCGTCTCGGCCTACATCGTCGACGGGCTGAAGAAGGAGCGCATGCAGCCGATTCTGCAGACCTGCATCAGCCGCTTCAACGCCTTCCGCAAGCTGCGCGAGGAACTCGACGACGCCCGCTCGCGCCTCGACGACCGCGTGACGATCGACCGCGCCAAGGCGATCGTGATGCGGCTGAAGGACCTGCCGGAGGGCGAGGCCTACGCCCTGATGCGGCGCACCGCCATGAACGAGAAGCGCAAGCTCGCCGATATCGCCCGCTCCATCATCACGGCCGCCGAGGTGTTGAAATGACCCGATGGTCTGATCCGACAAAGGTCGTCAGATGACGTTGCGCCTCCGGGTCGGCTTCATGCCGCTGATCGACTGCGCCCTCGTCGTCCTGGCCAGGGACGAGGGTTTCGCCGAGGCCGAGGGGCTCGATCTCGAACTCGTGCGCGAGGTCTCCTGGTCGAACCTGCGCGACAAGCTCAATGTCCGCCTGCTCGACGCCGCCCATATGCTGGGACCCGCCGCGGTCGCGGCCACGCTCGGCATCGGCGGCGTGCGCGCGCCGATGGCGGCGCCGATCGCGCTCAATCTCGACGGCGCGGCGATCACGGTCTCGGTCCGGCGCTTCGAGGAGATGGCGCGACTTAGCCATGGCGACATGGCCGACGCCACCGTCTCGGCGCAGGCGCTGGCGGCGATGGTCGCGCGCCGCAGGGCGTCGGGCCTGCCGCCACTGACCTTCGCCGCCGTGTTCCCCTTCTCCAGCCACACCTATCTGCTCTGCGAATGGCTGGCCAAGGGCGGCCTCAGGCTCGGCGAGGACGTGCGCTTCGAGGTCGTGCCGCCGCCGCAGACGGTCGAGGCGCTGAGCAGCGGCCGGGTCGACGGCTTCTGCGCCGGCGCGCCCTGGAACGCGGCCGCGGTCGCCGCCGGCGTCGGCGCCATGGTTCTGACGAGCCTCGATCTGGGTAGCGGCCGCCCCGACAAGGTCCTGGCCTGGCGCGCCGACGACGCCGAGAATCGGATGACCGCCGTTGGCAAGCTCAACGCCGCGATCCTGCGCGCGAGCGACTGGGCTTGCGATCCGGCGAACACCGAACGCTTCGCCCGGCATCTCGCCTCGCCCGGCCGTCTCGCGCTTCCCGTCGGGATTGTCGAACCCGTCCTGCGCTTCGAACTGCGCCAGGGCGCGGGCCGCCCGCCGCGTCAGGTCGATCGCTTCATCCGCTTCGACCGCGCCGCTTTGCGGCCCGACCCCGACCATGCCGAGTGGATCCTGGCTGGGATGGAGCAGGCGGGGCAGCTCGTCCGGACCGCCGGGATGACGGAGCAGGCGAGGGCGGTCTTCCGTCCTGCCTTATTTCCGGGCGGCGACGCCTGAACATCGGAAGTTGCGCATTTTTTAAGCGGATGCGGCCGATTTGTGCGCCGCAGCATCGGATTCGCCTCCAATGTCCGCCGTCCCGTTCTCATCCAAGCTGTTGCAATTCCACGATCCGAGGAAAAGCCGGCCGTTGGCACGATCCTTGTAAGGATTGTTGCAGCGCGGCCAACGCTGCCCGCGCCATTTTCCGAACCGACAATCACAGCAACGTCGCTGTCGAAAGGCGCCTCCGGGCGCGTTTCGCGCGGCGTTTTTGTTTCGGCGGGCGGCCGGACTTCAACTGAGCGAGAGGCATCGATGACGCAGGCTATCGAGACCGGGGCCACGAAGATGGGCGCGAGCCGCCGCCGGCTGTTGCGGCTTTCAGGCGCTGCCGCCCTGTTCCAGGCGGCGAAGATGGCGCTCCCCGCCGGGGCTTTCGCGCAAGCTCCCGGTCCCGAGGTCAAGGGCACGCGCCTCGGCTACATCGCGCTCACCGACGCCGCTCCGCTGGTCATCGCCAGGGAAAAGGGCCTCTTCGCCAAATACGGCCTGCCCGACATGGACATCGCCAAGCAGGCGTCCTGGGGCGCGACGCGCGACAACATGGCGCTCGGCTTCAAGGCCAACGGCATCGACGGCGGCCACATCCTGCGCCCGAAGACGCATCTCTACTCCACCGGCAAGGTCATGCAGAACAGCCAGCCGCTGCCGATGTACACGCTCCTCAATCTCAACGAGGACGGGCAGGCGATCTCGGTCTCCAACGAATACAAGGACCTCGACGTCCAGAAGGACGCCTCGCCGCTGAAGCAGGCCTTCGAACGCAAGAAGGCCGCCGGCAAGGAATTGACCGCCGCGATGACCTTCCCGGGCGGCACCCACGACCTCTGGATCCGCTATTGGCTCGCCGCCGGCGGCATCGACCCAGATACCGACATCAAGGTCATCGTCGTGCCGCCGCCGCAGATGGTGGCGAACATGAAGGTCGGCAACATGGACTGCTTCTGCGTCGGCGAGCCCTGGAACGAGCAGCTCGTCAACCAGAACATCGGCTACACCGCCCTGACCACCGGCGAGCTCTGGTCGCGACATCCCGAAAAGATCCTCGGCATGCGCGCCGATTTCGTCGACGCCAACCCGAAGGCGACCCAGGCCATCCTGATGGCCGTGATGGAGGCGCAGATGTGGGCCGAAAAGCGCGAGAACCGGCAGGAGCTGGCCGAGATCGTCGGCAAGCGGCAGTGGTTCAACGTTCCGACGAGCGACATCAACAAGCGCCTGCTCGGCGACATTAACTACGGCAATGGCCGTGAGGTGAAAGGCACAAATCTCCAAATGAAGTTCTGGGGCGAAGGCGGTTCGACCTCATATCCCTGGAAATCGCTCGACACCTGGTTCGTCACCGAGAACATCCGCTGGGGCAAGTTCGACACCTCGACCGACATCAAGGCGCTGGTCGACAAGACCAACCGCGCCGATCTCTGGCGCGAGGCGGCCAAGACGCTCGGCGTCGCGGGCGCTCCCACCGGCGACTCCCGCGGCGTCGAGACCTTCTTCGACGGCGTGAAGTTCGATCCGGCGGCCCCGATGGACTACCTCAAGGCGCTCAAGATCAAGCGGGTGTCGTAAGGCGATGCTCGCTCGCTCCAGCGATCTCAGGCAGCGCCGCCCCTGTCCCCTTCCCCCCGCTTGCGGTGGGGAAGGGTTAGGGATGGGGGGGCGTGCAGGAAGAGGCTCGACCTGCGACCGGCTCGAAACGTCCTGCACTCTCTTCCCCACCCCGACCCTCCCCGCAACCGGGGGGAGGGAGTAGTGGCCGAGCCGCTGATCATCGTCGGGAAGGGCATGGCCGCGACGCGGCTGGTCGACGAACTCAGCCAGCGCGCGCTCGGCCGCTATTCCGTCGCGGTGATCGGCGAGGAGGGCAGGCTCGCCTATAACCGCGTGCTGCTCTCGCCGCTTCTGGCCGGCGAGATCGCAGCGACCGAGATCGAGCTGAAGCCCGCCGCCTGGTGGAAGGCGCGCGGCGTCTCGACGATATACGGCCGCGCGGTCGAGAGCATCGACCGCGCCGCCAGGACGGTCACGCTCAGCGACGGCCTGAGCCTGCCTTACGGCAAGCTCGTCCTCGCCACCGGCTCGAGGCCGCTGAAGCCGCCTTTCCCCGGCGGCGACCTGCAAGGCGTCGCGACCTTCCGCGATACGCGCGATGTCGAGACGATGCGATCCTACGCCGATCGCGGCGCGCGCATCGTCGTCATCGGCGGCGGCCTGCTCGGGCTGGAAGCGGCCTACGGGCTCTCCCGGGCCGGCGGGAAAGTGACGCTGCTGCACCTCGTCGATCGCCTGATGGAGCGCCAGCTCGACGCCGAGGGCGCGGGCCTGCTCGCTTCCGCGATGGCCGAACGCGGCATCGCGGTGCGGCTGAACAGCGCCACCAAGGGCTTCGTCGGCACGGACAAGGTCGAGGGTGTCGAACTCGCCGACGGCGCGATCGTCGCGGCCGACCTCGTCGTCATCGCCATCGGCGTCCGGCCGAACGCCGGGCTGGCCAAGGCAGCCGGCGTCGCAGTGGATCGCGGCATCGTCGTCGATGACGGCATGGCGAGCGCCGATCCCGACATCTTCGCGATCGGCGAATGCGCCGAGCATCGCGGCAGCGTCTACGGGCTGGTCGAGCCGGCCTATGAGCAGGCCCGCGTGCTGGCGACGCGGCTCGCCGGCAAGCCCGCTTCCTATCAAGGCTCGCTGCTCTCGACCAACCTGAAGGTCTCCGGCGTCGGCGTCTTCTCGGCCGGCGAGTTCGAGGCCGGCGAGGACGCCGAGACGGTCCTCCTGCGCGACCCCGCCGGCGGCGTCTACCGCAAGTTCGTGCTCCGCGACGGCCGGCTCGCCGGCTGCGTGCTCGTCGGCGATACCCGCGGCGCGCTGTTCTATCTCGGCCTGATCCGCTCCGGCCAGGACATCTCGGCGATCCGCGCCGACCTGCCCTTCGGCGAGCCCTGGTGCATCAGGGAGGCCGCCTGACATGCGCATCGACGGCGCGCTCCCCGGCCCCGGCATGCCCGACGCCGCCGTCCGCACGACCTGCCCCTATTGCGGGGTCGGCTGCGGCGTGCTGGCGACGCCCGACGGCAAGGGCGGCGCCGCGATCGCGGGCGATCCGGCCCACCCGGCCAATTTCGGAAGACTTTGCTCCAAGGGTTCGGCGCTGGGCGAGACGCTCGGCCTCGGCGCGCGCGTGCTGCACCCGCTGATGCGCAACGCGGCGGGCGCCTACGACCGCGTGTCCTGGGATGTCGCGCTCGACGCCGTCGCCGATGGCTTGAAGGCGATCATCGCGAAGGACGGCCCCGAGGCGGTCGCCTTCTACCTTTCGGGCCAGCTCCTGACCGAGGACTACTACGTCGCCAACAAGCTGATGAAGGGTTTCATCGGCTCGCCCCATGTCGACACCAATTCGCGGCTGTGCATGTCGTCCACGGTCGCGGGCCACAGGCGCGTGCTCGGCTCCGACACCGTGCCCGGCAGTTATCAAGACCTTGATTGCGCCGACCTGATCGTGCTGGTCGGCTCCAACACCGCCTGGTGCCACCCGGTGCTGTTTCGCCGCATGCGGCGGAACAGGACCGAGCGCGGCGCAAAACTCGTCGTCATCGATCCGCGCGTCACGGCCACCGCCGAGGACGCCGACATGGTGCTGCCGCTGAAGCCGGGTTCGGACAGCGTGCTCTTCGCCGGGCTGCTGGTGCATCTGACCGAAGCCGGCCTGACCGACCAGACCTATCTCGCCCGCCATGTCGCAGGCTTCGACGAGACGCTGGCCAACGCCCGCGCCATCGCGCCCGACCCAGCCACCATCGCGCGGCGCACCGGGCTCACCACCGCCGAGATCACGGCCTTCTACGCGCTCTGGGCCGGCACGCCCAATGTCGTCACGGCCTGGAGCCAGGGCGTCAACCAGTCGGCGCAGGGCACCGACAAGGTCGCGGCGATACTGCATTGCCACCTCGCCACCGGCCGCATCGGCCGGCCGGGCCTCGGGCCGTTCTCGCTGACCGGCCAGCCCAACGCGATGGGAGGGCGCGAGGTCGGGGGGCTCGCCAACATGCTCGCCGCCCATATGGGCTATTCGGCCAGCGAGATCGACCGCGTGCGCCGCTTCTGGAACGCGCCCAACATGGCGCGAAGCGAAGGCCTCAAGGCCGTCGCCATGCTCGATGCCGTGGCCGATAAGCGCGTCAAGGCGTTCTGGGTGATGGCGACGAATCCGGCGGTCTCTTTGCCGCGCGCCGATCACGTCAAGGCGGCGCTGCGCGGGCTCGAACTCTTCGTCGTCTCGGAGAACGTGCTCTCCAACGATACGCTCGCAGCCGGCCCGGACGTCATCCTCCCGGCTGCGGCGTGGGGCGAGAAGGACGGCACCGTCACCAATTCCGAGCGTCGCATCTCGCGCCAGCGCGCCTTCCTGCCGCTGCCCGGTGAGGTCAGGCCGGATTGGTGGATCGTCAGCGAGGTCGCCCGTCGCCTCGGCTTCGGGCAGGGCTTCGGCTATGCGCACGCCTCGCAGATCTATGCCGAGCATGCCGCGCTCTCGGCCTTCGAGAACGCCGGAACCCGCGATTTCGACATCGGCGCCCATGCCGCCTTGCCGAAGCGGTCCTACGACTCGCTGAAGCCCGTGCAATGGCCGGTCCCGTCCGGCCGTCCGGCCGGCACGCCGCGCCTCTTCGCCGATGGCGGCTTCTTCACCGCCGACGCCCGGGCCCGGATGAAGCCGCTCGCCATGCCGGCGCTGGCGGCCGCGACCAGCGAGGCCTTCCCGCTGCTGCTCAACACCGGCCGTGTCCGCGACCACTGGCACAGCATGACGCGCACCGGCCTGAGCCCGCGCCTCTCGGCGCATGTCAGCGAGCCGACCGTCCATCTGCATCCCACCGATGCCGCCCGCTTCGATCTGGTCGAGGGCGGGTTCGCCCGCGTCTCGAACGTCCATGGCGCGGTCGTGCTCAAGGTCGCGCTGGACGCCGGCCTCCAGCCCGGCTCGCTCTTCGCGCCGATCCACTGGTCGGCCGAAACGGCCTCGCATGCACGCGTGGGCGCGGCCGTGCAGCCGGCCTGCGATCCGTTCTCGGGCCAGCCCGAGATGAAGGCGACGCCGTCCGCGATCGCGCCCGTGACCTATGCCTTTCAGGGCTTCGTCATCTCGCGCGGGAGCTTCGCCCTGCCTGAGGATAGCTGGTGGGCCAGGGTCGCGATCGAGGGCGGCGAGGGCCGGCTTTTCGCCGCCGACACATCGATTGAACGCTGGATGGAGCAGGTCCGCGCTGCCTTCGGCACGGACGGCCTCGCCGAGATGATCGACAGGAGGGCCGGGCTCTATCGCTGCGCGGTGACGCAGGGCGGCCGACTGATCGCCGCGCTTTTCCTCGCGCCGGCCGGCCGCGCGCCGCTCTGGGACACGGTCAAGGCGGGCTTCGCCGACGGGGCGGCGATGCCGGAGAGCCGGCTGACGCTGCTCGCCGGCCGGGCTCTCGACGGCGCCGCCGATCCCGGTCCGACCGTCTGCGCCTGCTTCGGCGTCGGCCTCAACGTCATCCGCGCGGCCTTCGCGAGCGGCGGCGCTTTGAGTGCGGAAGACATCGGCCGCCAGCTCAGGGCTGGCACGAATTGTGGTTCCTGCCTGCCGGAAATCCGGCGGCTCGGCGCTCAGGCCCGCGAGACGGTGGCGGCATGAGCATCGCCTTCGACGATGCCAACCAGAGGAGATCCGAGATGGGTCAGGCTGTCCTGAAGACATCGACGGCGGGCGCCAAGGTCGTCGCCCTGCCGGCGATCAACGCCGAGGTGGTCGCGTTGCCGGCCGCGGCCGCCAAGCCCGTCGCGGCGAAGCTCGCGCCCTGGCCGCGGGAGATCCTCGTCAACGTCCTGCCGCCTCTGGTGACGGTCGCGCTGATGCTCCTGTTCTGGGAGATCGCGGCGTCTGGTCCGAAGTCCTCGCTGCCGCCGCCGTCCAAGATCTGGACCGAGGCGAAGGACCTGATCGTCGAGCCGTTCTTCTGGGCCGGCTCGCAGGATATCGGGCTCGGCTGGCGCATCCTGGTCTCGCTTCAGCGCGTCGCCATCGGCTTCAGCCTCGCGGCGATCGTCGGCGTGCTGATCGGCGCGGTGATCGGCCAGTCGGTCTGGGCGATGCGCGGTCTCGATCCGGTCTTCCAGGTGCTGCGCACCGTGCCGCCGCTTGCCTGGCTGCCGCTCTCGCTCGCCGCCTTCCGCGACAGCCAGCCCTCGGCGATCTTCGTGATCTTCATCACCGCGATCTGGCCGGTGATCATCAACACGGCGGTCGGCATCCGCAACATCCCGCAGGACTACCGCAACGTCGCGCAGGTGCTGCGGCTGAACCAGGTCGAGTTCTTCTTCAAGGTGATGGTGCCCTCGGCCGCGCCCTATATCTTCACCGGGCTTCGCATCGGGGTCGGCCTGTCCTGGCTCGCCATCGTCGCGGCCGAGATGCTGACCGGCGGCGTCGGCATCGGCTTCTTCATCTGGGACGCGTGGAACTCGTCGCGCCTGTCCGACATCATCGTGGCGCTCGTCTACATCGGCGTCGTCGGCTTCGTGCTCGACAAGTTCGTCGCCTTCCTCGGCGCCGTCGTCACCCGCGGCACGGTGGTCAACTGAGGAGCTCGCTCATGTCCACCCCATCCTCCGACGCCTATCTCAAGATCGACCATGTCGACAAAACCTTCCGGCGCGGCGGCTCGACCACGCATGTCCTGAAGGATGTCAGCCTCGTCATCGACAAGGGCGAATACGTCTCGGTCATCGGCCATTCCGGCTGCGGCAAGTCGACCTTGCTCAACATCGTCGCGGGGCTGACCCCGGTCAGCGCCGGCGCGGTGCTGCTGGAGAACCGCGAGGTCTCCGAGCCCGGTCCGGAGCGCGCCGTGGTCTTCCAGAACCACTCCCTGCTGCCCTGGCTGACCGTCTACGGCAATGTCGCGCTCGCCGTGAACAAGGTCTTCGGCTCCACCAAGAGCAAGGCCGAGCGGCACGACTGGATCATGCACAATCTCGACCTCGTCCAGATGGGCCACGCCAAGGACAAGCGCCCGGCCGAGATCTCGGGCGGCATGAAGCAGCGCGTCGGCATCGCGCGCGGCCTCGCCATGGAGCCGAAGATCCTGCTGCTCGACGAGCCCTTCGGCGCGCTCGACGCGCTGACCCGCGCGCATCTGCAGGATTCGATCATGAAGATCCACGCCACGCTTGGAAACACCATGATCATGATCACCCATGACGTCGACGAGGCGGTGCTGCTGTCGGACCGCATCGTGATGATGACGAACGGCCCATCCGCCCGCATCGGCGAGGTGCTCGACGTGCGCCTGGAGCGGCCGAGGAAGCGCCTCGATCTCGTCGCCGAGCGGACCTACATCGCCGCCCGCGAGGCGGTGCTGAAGTTCCTCTACGAGCGCCACAGGTTCGTGGAGGCAGCCTAATGGCGGGCTTGGCGAAGGGCGAAGCGCGGCGCGCGTCCTTCTTCCCTCGGGGGAGACGGTGGCAGCGCGTAGCGCTGACGGATGAGCCTCGACCGGGTGAGACCTGCGCCGTCCTTTCCTCATCCGACCCGGCTGCGCCGGGCCACCTTCTCCCCCGAGGGGAGAAGGGGAGCACGTCATGAGCGACGACTTCACCCCCGACCAGAAGCGCTATCTCGAAGGCTTCATGAGCGGCATGCAGTCCGCGCGCGTCGCGCGTGGCCTCGGCCCGCTCGGTGGCGCCTCGGGTGGCGGCTCGTCCGTGCCGTCAGGCCCGGATCGCGAACATGCCGAGGCGCAGGCGAAGACCGTCGCGGCCGGGGGCAAGCTCGTCGACCAGGAGAAGTGGAAGGCGGCCGGACACCCCTTCGACGCCTATGCCCGCTTCAAGGCGCAGGCCGAGGCCGGGACCTATCCCAAGCCCGACGACAATTTCCGCTGGCGCTATCATGGCCTGTTCTACGTCGCCCCGGCCCAGAACAGCTATATGTGCCGGCTGCGCATTCCCAACGGCATCCTCAAGGCCTGGCAGTTCGCCGGCGTCGCCGATCTCGCCGAGCGGCTTTGCGGCCCCTACGCGCATGTCACCACGCGCGCCAACCTGCAGGTCCGTGAGATTCCCGCCGAGAACGCGCCGGCGCTGATCGAGGGGCTGGCCGATCTCGGCCTGACCGCGAAGGGTTCCGGCGCCGACAACATCCGCAACGTCACGGGCTCCGCGACCGCCGGGATCGACCCGCTCGAACTGCTCGATACGCGCCCGCACGCCCGCGCCTGGCACCACCACATCCTGAACGACCGCTCGCTCTACGGGCTGCCGCGAAAATTCAACGTCGCCTTCGACGGCGCCGGCTCGATCGCGACGCTTGAGGACACCAACGACATCGGCTTTCAGGCAATCGAGGTCGGGGAGGGAGCGTCCTTCGCGGGGCAGGCGATCGCACCCGGCATCTGGTATCGCCTTGCGCTCGGCGGCATCACCGGCCATCACGACCTCGCCCGCGACACCGGCGTCATCGTCGCGCCCTCGGATACGGTTTCGGTGGCGGATGCGATCGTGCGCGTCTTCATCGCCAACGGAAACCGCACCGACCGCAACAAGTCGCGGCTCAAATACGTGCTCGACGCCTGGGGATTCGAAAAATTCCTCGCCGCCGTCGAGGACAGGCTCGGTCACAAGTTGATCCGGCTCGATGCGAGCTTCGTCAAGCCGCGCCCGATCTACGACCGGCTCGCCCATATCGGCGTGCATCCGCAGATGCAGCCGGGCCTGAACTGGATTGGCGTCGCGCTGCCCGTGGGCAAGCTCACCGTTGGCCAGATGCGCACCATCGCGGAGATCTCTCAAAAATGCGGCGACGGCGATATCCGCCTGACGGTCTGGCAGAATTTGCTGATCTCGGGCGCGCCCGACGCCAAGGTCGACGACGTCGTCGCCAACCTTCAGGCGATCGGGCTCTCGGCCGAGACCTCGATCCTGCGCGCCGGGCTGATCGCCTGCACCGGCGCGACCGGCTGCAAGTTCGCCGCCGCCCACACCAAGGAGGATGCGCTCGCCATCGCCGCCCACTGCGAGCCGCGCATCGCGCTCGACGCCCCGGTCAACATCCACCTGACCGGCTGCCACCATTCCTGCGCCCAGCACTATATTGGCGATCTCGGGCTGATCGGGGCGAAGGTCCCGGTCAACGAGGATGGCGACACCGTGCCGGGTTACGACGTGCTGGTCGGCGGCGGCTATGGCGTCGAGGGCGGCATGGCGCGGCCCTTCCGCGAGAAGGTCAGGGCCGAGGAGGCTCCCGCGCTGGTCGAGGCGATCCTGCGCAGTTGGGCGACGCATCGCGCCGCGCCCGATGAGAGCTTCGTCGCCTTCGTGCGTCGGCACGACATGGACGCTTTCAGGGCGCTGGTCGCCAGCACCGGAGGCGCGGCATGACCGTGCAGACGTCATCCCCGCTCGTCCAGGTTCTGCCCGAGACCGCGCCCTTCAGCGAGGAGCAGCGCTCCTGGCTGAACGGCTTCTTCGCCGGCCTGCTGTCGCTCGACAATGCCGGCGTCACGGCGCTCTCGGCCGAGGAGAACGCCGCCGTGATGGGGCAGGCCGAGGATGACGGCGCGCCCTGGCACGACCCGGCGATGGAGTTGCCGGAGCGCATGAAGCTGGCCGAGGGCAAGCCGCTGCCGCGCAAGCTCTTCGCGGCGATGGCGCAGCAGGATTGCGGCCAGTGCGGCTATGTCTGCGAGACCTATGCGGCCGCGATCGCCTCGGGTGCGGAAGGTCGGCCCAATCTTTGCGCGCCGGGCGGCAAGGACACGCTGCGGCAGGTCAAGGCGCTGATCGAGGCGAGCGGCGCGCAGCCCGCGGCGGCTTCTTCGGAGGTCGCGCCCGCGGCGCCGGCCGGCCCGCTCGGCCGCTGCCGCGAGAACCCGGCGCTCGCCACCTTCCTGTCGCGCCGCAGGCTCAACGGCGCGGGCTCCGAGAAGGAGACCTGGCACATCGAGTTCGACCTGTCGGAATGCGGGCTCGACTACATCGTCGGCGACGCCTTCGGCATCGTCGCGCAGAACGATCCGCGCCTCGCCGACGCCGTCATCGCGCTGCTCGGCGCGCGGCCCGATGCCGATATCGGCGGCAAGACGCTGCGCGACATCCTCGTCAGGGATCGCGCGCTCGGTCCGGCGCCGGACGCGCTGTTCCAGCTCGTCTCATACGTCACCGGCGGCGAGACCCGCGCCACGGCCAAGCGGCTGGCGGCGGGCGAGGATCCCGACGGCGATCTCGACCGGCTCGACGTGCTGGGCTGTCTGCACAAGTTCTCGCAGGCCAGGCTCTCGGCCGAGGCCTTCGTCGAGGCGCTCGACCCGCTGCAGCCGCGGCTCTATTCGATCTCCTCCTCGCATGTCGCGACGCCCGGCAAGATCACGCTGACGGTCGATGCGGTGCGCTACAAGGTCGGCACGCGCCCGCGCTGGGGCGTTGCGTCCACATTCCTCGGCGAGCGCGTCCGGCCCGGCGACAAGGTGCCGGTCTATGTCCAGCGCGCCCATGGCTTCTGCCTGCCCGCAACGCCGGAGACTGCCGTCATCATGTGCGGCCCCGGCACGGGCGTCGCGCCCTTCCGCGCCTTCCTGCACGACCGCAGGGCGACGAAGTCGCCGGGCAAGAACTGGCTCTTCTTCGGTCATCAGCGCCGCGCCAGCGATTTCTTCTACGAAGACGAGCTCGCGGCCATGAAGGAGGAGGGGGTCCTGACCAACCTCACCCTCGCCTGGTCGCGCGACGGCAGCGAGAAGATCTATGTGCAGGACCGGATGCGCGAGCGCGGCGCGGAACTCTTCGCCTGGCTGGAGGAGGGCGCGCATTTCTACGTCTGCGGCGACGCCAAGCGCATGGCCAAGGATGTCGAGCGGGTCATGGTCGATGTCGTCGCCGCGCACGGCAGGCGCTCGGCCGACGAGGCGGTCGCCTATGTCGCGGCCTTGAAGAAGGCCGGTCGCTATCAGGCGGATGTGTACTGACGAGGCGCGTTCGACATCCCGATATCTGCGCGAAGAGGCCTGCGGCTTTTTCGACCGGAACCCTTCGCGCCGATACGCATTCTCTCACGGTGACGGAAGACGGGAGTGCGTTCGATGGAAAAGCCGGCTGCCGCGGTGAGACTGAAGCGCGCGAAGCCGCAAGATCTGACGATAAGGCGCGAGAAGCGCGGCAAGGGCTTTCGATACCTCGACGAAAAGGGCGCCGCCATCCGCGACGAGGCGACGCTGGCCCGCATCCGCTCGCTCGCCATCCCGCCTGCCTACCGCGACGTTCGCATCGCGGCCGTGCCGAACGCCCATCTCCAGGCGCTCGGCCACGACGAGGCCGGCCGTGTCCAGCACCGCTATCATCCCGAATGGGACCGCGTTCGCGAGAAGCGCAAGCTCGAGCGACTGGGCCGCCTGATCGGGGCCCTGCCGCGGCTCAGGGAGGGGGTCGCGCGCGACCTGAAGGGGCGCAGGCTGACTCGCGACAAGGCGCTGGCCTGCGCGGTCGCCTTGATCGACCGCTGCCACATCCGGGTCGGCAACGAGACCTACCAGAAGGACAATGGCAGCTACGGCGCCTCGACCTTGCTGAAACGCCATGTCTCGGTCTCGGGAACGACGGTCTCGCTGTCGTTTCGCGGCAAGAGCGGCAAAGAGATCACCTGCGAGACGAAGGACCCGGTGCTCGCGCGCACGATCACGCGTCTGAAGGAGCTGCCCGGCCGCAGGCTGTTCCAGCACCGGCGCGAGGACGGCTCGGTCGCGGCTTTGCGCGCGGCCGAGATCAACGCCTATATCGGCCGCTGTGCCGGACTGCCGGTCACCAGCAAGGACCTGCGCATGCTGGCGGCGAACGCGGCCGCGGCCGAACTGCTGCTCGCCGGCGAGATCGTCGCGACCGAGACGGGCCGCAAGCGTCAGCTCGCCGACATCATGCGCGCGATCTCGGAGCGGCTGGTCAACACCCCTGCCGTGGTGCGGAAAAGCTATGTCCACGCCATCGTCGTCTCGTCCTACGCCAGCGGAAAGCTCAGGCGCTGCTTCGAGAAGGCCCGCGCGCGCGGCAACTGCTCCCGCATCGAGCGGACGCTCGGCCTGCTCACCGCCTGACGCGCGCCGGCGCGCGCCCGTCGAACGGGATAATCTCGACCGCGGCGCGGTCGATCCCGTCGATGCGGTTCAGGTTGGCGCCTCTTATCGAGTGAAGACGGATTATTCTGACGACCGGGCTCGCATCACTTCGGCGACAAATGATTTGACGAGCCTGGTTTTCTGCGAGTCAGGTCGGAATAGAAGGATGCTCTTGAAGTACACGGCTGGTTCGAAGGGGCGAAATACCAGGCCCCGAATTGCAAAGCCCTCTGCGGCTGCCGGATTTGTGATCCCGATCCCGACGCCGCTGAGAGCCAACGCGCACAGCGTTCCAGAACTAGGTGTCTCGGCGATGATTTTCGGCACCACTCCTTCGGCTTGAAGGATCGTATCAAGGCGACGACGAGCGCGATCCTCTGGCGCTAGGGCGATGAAGCGAACGCCATCCAAGTCCTTCGGTGAAATTGCAGATTTGCTTGCCAGCGCGTGCCCGGGGGGCAACGCGCAAACCGCCCGAACGCTCGCGAAAGCCTGGTGTTCGAGTCCGGTGAGGTCGACCTCGTCAGCTGCAAGTCCAATATCAAACCCTCCGGTGCTTACGAGTTCCCTGACCACCGAAGAGGCATGAATCTGAAGGTTGACGGCAATTTCGGGCTGCTTTTGGTGAAACTTGTAAATCGCGCGGGGGACCAGCGTTGCCCCCAGCGCAGCCAAACTGGCAATCCTGAGTGAGCCAGCTCCGAAATCCCTGATGCGAGCCGCTTCTGCCCGGATTCGATCCAGGCCAACGAAGCTCTTTTCGACCTCATTTAGCAGCATCTGCGCTTCGGGCGTGGGGACAAGCCGCCCCTTGATCCGCTCGAAGAGGACGAAGCCGACTCCCTTTTCGAGTTCTGCGATTGTCCGGCTCACGGCAGGCTGAGTTATGTCGAGCAATTCGGCGGCTCGGGATGCGGAGCCGCTCAACATCACCGCCCGGAAGGTCTCCAACTGGCGATAGTTCATAGCAAACACCCTATCAGATTCAGGCATAGAACTATGTCTGGAAGTCAGTTGTTTTCATACGATCGTCGCCTACGGTTTGTCCAACTTCGAGGACGCCCATGCACGATCTAACGCTCTGTGTTCATCACCCGGCCGTCTCCCATGAAGGCTTTGCCAGCCTTGCAGTTCCGACGTACCGGGCGTCCACGATCGTCTACGACGACGCAGAGTCCTTCGCGCGCAGAAAGCAGCGGGGTCCCGACGGTTACAGCTATGGCCTGCAGGGAACGCCAACGACGCGAACGCTGGAAGCCCAGATTACTGCCCTGCACGGCGGTGCCCGCACGGTGCTGGCTCCGTCGGGCCAAGGAGCTGTGGCGCTGGTCATGTTGGCCGTTCTCGTGCCTGGCGATCGCGTTCTTATCCCCGACACGGTCTACCCTCCTGTCCGCGATTTTTGCCTCAGCTATCTAGCTCCAAGAGGCATCATGTTCACTGCGTACGATCCTCTCATCGGAGAGGGCATCGCCTCGGTCATCGACGATCAGACGCGGTTGATCTGGGTCGAGTCGCCGGGTTCCGGTACGATGGAAATCCAAGACCTCGCAGCGATCAGCCGGGTGGCGAAGGCCAGTGGCGTCCTCGTCGGTTGCGACAACACCTGGGCAAGCCCGCTCCTGTTTAAGCCGTTGGCTCATGGCGCTGACTTCGTTGTCGAAGCCCTCACCAAATACGTAGGCGGTCATTCAGATCTCCTGCTTGGATCGGTCACGGTCGCCGACCTTGGGCTGCGCCTGAAGCTGAAGGATACCCTGCGTCTTCTTGGCATCGGCGTTTCGCCCGACGAGGTATCTCTCGCGCTGCGTGGCATCGAGACCATGGGTCTGCGTATGGCCCACACCGGCCGTGTCGCTGAAGAGTTTGCTCGCCGGCTCAACACTCAGCCTGTCGTGGAACGCGTGCTTCATCCCGCGCTGCCGTCATGCCCTGGGCACGAAGTGTTCAAGCGCGACTTCAAGGGCGGCAGCGCTGTGTTCAGCATCGTTCTTAAGCCTGGCGTCGAGCATAACCTGGACACAGGGCTGAGCGCGATGCGCGTGTTCGCCCTCGGCGCCTCGTGGGGTGGGACGCGCAGTCTCGTGGCTCCGACGGCGATCAAAGACGAACGTACCGCCACCGTGTGGGCGAGCGAGGGAGCAGTCCTTCGCATCAGCATCGGCCTCGAGGATCCGGACGAGCTTTGGAGCGACCTTGAGAAGCTTCTGGGTGCGCTGGAACTGCCCAACGCAAAAGTCGCCTAAACACCAACCGCCAAAAAAGGGGAAGAAGCATGAAATTCTTGAATAGCGCTCGAAACTGGGCGGCCTGGGCGGCCGCGCTTGGCTCGCTCACCTCGATGGCGACGGCGGCTCACGCGCAGCAGACCGTCGAGCAGATCAAGCAGCGAGGGTACGTAATCTGTGGCGCGAGCCAAGGAAATGTCGGCTTTTCCGCGCCGGACCAGAACGGCGCCTGGAAAGGCCTCGACGTCGATACTTGCCGCGCAATCGCGGTTGCGATCTTCGGTGACAAGGAAAAGGCACGCTTTGTGCCCTTGTCGGGCTCCCAGCGTCTCACTGCCCTACAGACCGGCGAGATCGACGTGTTGCCGCGCACCACGACGTGGACGCTGCGGCGCGATGCGAACGGCCTCAACTTCTCGTTCCCCAACTACTATGAGTACGACGCGTTCTTGCTTTCAAAGAAGCTCGGCGTTACCGAGACGAAGCAGATGAAGGGCGCATCCGTGTGTCTCCAATCGGGCTCGACCACTGAGGTCACCGTTGCGGACCTGTCTCGTGAATTTAAGCTCGATCTCAAGCCAATTCTCTTCGACAACGTGCCCGCTACCCGACAGGCATTCTTCGGCGGGCGCTGCGATGCGTTGATTTCCGATGCCTCGGCGCTCGCGTCCGCTCGGGCGACGCAAACCAAGAACCCGGATGATTACGTCATCATCCCGGCCAGCGGCCATTACGAGGCCTTGGCGCCGTCCGTCAGGCATGGCGACGATCGCTTCTACGATATCGTCAAGTGGTCATTCCAGGCTCTAATCGCGGCGGAGGATCTCGGCGTCACGCAAGCCAATGTCGATGAACAGCTCAAGTCGAGCGATCCTCGGGTTCAGCGCTTCCTCGGCGTCGAGCCGGGGAACGGTCAGGCGCTGGGGCTGGATGAGAAATGGGCTTACAACATTGTCAAGCAACTCGGAAATTACGGCGAGATCTTCGACAGGCACATTGGCCAGAACAGCCCGATCAAGCTCGATCGCGGACCGAACAAGCTGCACAAGGACGGCGGGCTAATGTTCCCGCTCGTATTCAACTAGTCCACCAGGACATCGGGAGAGGCATCGCCTCTCCCGATGAGCGCGAGGGCGCGTCATGCTTCGTTTTTGGTTCGATCGCCGTGTTCGTTCTGCCGTCTGGCAAGCCGCGATCCTTGCGGCTTTCCTGACGGCGATCGCCTGGCTGACGGCAAACACACTCGACAATTTGGCGCGCCGTGGAATCCAGACTGGCTTCGGCTTTCTGACAAGGCCTGCGCGATTCCCGATTTCGGAAGGCTTTCTCGCTTATGAGCCCACGCAGACATATCTGCGGGCATTCGGGGTCGGCCTCCTGAACACGATCTATGTGTCAGTGCTCGCGATCGCCGCCGCAATGGTGATCGGGTTCGTCATCGGACTGGCGCGTCGCTCCCTCAATCCGCTTGTGCGCGGCGTTGCCGCAAGCTTCGTCGAAGCGATGCGAAACACGCCTCTCGTGGTTCAATTGCTGTTCTGGTACGCGGTCCTCACGATCGGGTTGCCGTCGCCTCGTGCGGCGTTGGAGCCTGCCCCGGGACTGTTTCTTTCGCTGCGGGGGCTCTTCTTCCCTTGGCCCGTTTTAAGCGGATGGGCGATTCCCGCCTGGATTGCGCTCGCTGCGGCCGCTCTCTCGGTCTGCGCGGCTTGCTTCGGGCGGACGGCCGGTCGGATCCCGATTCCGCCTCCACGGCTGATCGCCGTCGGAGGATTGGGCCTGGCGGCGGCCTCCGGCTGGACGGTTGGAGCAAGCGTGAGTTTCGATCGGCCTGCTTTGCAGGGGTTCAACTTCACTGGCGGTGCGACTCTGACCCCGGAGTTCATGGCGTTGATGCTGGGACTCGTGCTCTACACATCCGCGTTCATCGGCGAGATCGTCCGGAGCGGCATCGACGCCGTTCCGAAAGGACAATGGGAAGCCGCGCGATCGCTGGGCTTGCGGGAGCCGCGGATTCTCTGGCTGGTCATTCTCCCTCAGGCCGTGCGGCTGATGGTGCCGCCGATGACGAGCCAGTTCCTGAATGTTGTAAAAAACACGACCCTGGCGCTGGCCGTGGGCTATCCCGACTTTGCTTCCGTCATGGCCACGACGATCAACCAGACCGGCCAGGCGATCGAGGGCGTGCTGATACTGATGGCGGTCTACCTGGTGATCAGCCTGTCGGTCTCGGTGCTGATGAACGGATACAACAACCGCGTCATGCTGGTGACGCGATGACGGTTGCGGATTTCTCCTTGGAGCAAACCTCTTCGGCGCGGTCCGGCAAAAAGTCGGCCAGGCCCCCGGAGCGGCGCGCGTCGCCTCTTTCGGTGCTCTTCGGCAGCTTCGGCAGTGCGGCGCTGACGATCGCCCTCGGTGCGGTCCTGATCATCGCGCTGCCACGCATCATCCAATGGGGCGTGATCGACAGCGTCTGGAGCGCAAACGACGGCGCGGCTTGCCGCGAAGCTACGGGAGCGTGCTGGGCCTTCCTGCGGGCCAAGTTCCGGCAGATCACCTTCGGGATCTATCCCCCCGATCAGCAATGGCGTCCGCTCTTGGCGATGATCATGCTGTTCGCTTGCATCCTGTGGAGTCTGCCGCCTCGCAATTGGGGGCGAAGCCTGCTCGTCCTTTGGGCCACTGCCATGGCGGCCTTCCTCATCCTGATGCAGGGTGGGGTGTTCGGTCTACTTCCGGTGCCCAGCGCTTACTGGGGCGGTTTGCCGGTGACGCTGATCCTAGCGGTCTCCGCCCTCGGCATCGGCTTCCCGCTGGGCATCGTGCTCGCGCTCGGCCGGCGTTCTGCGATGGCCGTTCCCCACATCCTCTCAACCGGTCTGATCGAGATCATCCGCGGATTGCCACTCGTCAGCCTGCTCTTCATGTCGTCGATCATGCTGCCCATCATGCTTCCGGATGGGATGGCGATCGACAAGCTCGCTCGGGCTGGCGTGGCTCTCACCATTTTCTCGGCGGCCTATCTCGCGGAGATCGTGCGTGGCGGCTTGCAAGCCGTACCTGCCGGGCAAGAAGAAGCATCCCGGGCGCTAGGGTTGAACTGGAGCCAGGCCATCCGCCTGATCGTCCTGCCTCAAGCCCTTCAGAAGGTGATCCCGCCCCTTACCAATACGATCATTGTGATGGTCAAGAACACCGCTCTGGTTCTCGTGGTCGGACTTTTCGACCTGCTCAGCTCCGGCAAGGCGGCGCTCACCGATCCGGCCTGGCCCAGCCCCTTCACCGAAACCTACCTTTTCATCGCCGCGATCTACTTCGTGATGTGCTTTGGGATCTCGCGATACAGCGCCTTCCTGGAACGAAGGGCGGGCGCCGGGGTCGCACGCTGACAGCTGCAAAGCGGTTAGGAGATTTTCTGATGAACACAAGCATGAGCGAATGCGGGTCGACGGGCCCCGAAGTCGTGGGAATGATCGGGGTCAACAAGTGGTATGGCGAGTTCCACGTGCTGCGCGACATCAATCTGAAGGTCTCGCGCGGCGAGAA